>LNDR01000251.1 GCA_001464755.1 Rhizobiales bacterium Ga0077524 | reverse complement strand
ATTCTTCTAGAGCGCTCACGGGGGTAATATTCTCTATTATCCCGGGTCTGGCTCGAGGGTGTGCTTTCGAGAGTGCTTCGAGGCGTCGAAAGGATTGAACGATGATGACCGATCCCGGCTCACTGAAGGACTGGCGCTTTTCGATCGACGAGCAGGGCATCGCGTGGGCCGTCTTCGATCGGGAAGGCGAAAGCCAGAATGCGCTGGGCCGCAGGCCACTCGAGGAACTTGGTCAGATTGTCGGGCGTGCCGAAGCCGGCGCACGTGACAAGTCGGTAGCGGGTCTGGTTTTCATCTCCGGCAAGGACAAGGGCTTCATCGTCGGCGCCGACATTCGCGAATTCGAGCAGTTCCAGACCGAGGCCGAAGTGAGCGCGGCGATCCAGCCGGTGCTACAGATGCTCGACCGCATCGAGGCGCTGCCAATCCCCGTGGTGTGCGCCATTCATGGCGTCTGCCTTGGCGGCGGGCTCGAGCTGGCGCTGGCCTGCCACTGGCGCATTGCCACGCGTGACGACGCCACCCGCGTTGGGTTCCCCGAGGTGCGCCTCGGCATCTTCCCTGGCTTCAACGGAACCTGGCGCTCGATCCGTCAGGCGGGCCCTATGGCCGCAATGGAGGCGATGCTGACGGGCCGCATGATCCGTGCGTCGACGGCACGCGCCATGGGGCTGCTCGACGAGCTGGTGCCCTCCCGCCAGAACCTGACCTGGGCCGCGCGCAAAGCCGTCCAGCGCGGGCGGAAGTCGCAACCCGCAGGCGCAGCCATGACCGCGCTTCGGCAGTGGCCCGCACGGGGCCTGCTCGTTTCGCGCATGCGAGCGGAGACGGCGAAGAAAGCGCGCGAGGACCACTATCCCGCGCCGTTCCGGTTGATCGATCTCTTCGCGGAGACGGGCGGAAACCTCAAGCAGATGAAGGCCGAGGAGACCAGGGCTTTCGCGCCGCTAATGGTATCGGACACGTCGCGCAATCTGCGCCGCGTATTCCGTCTCTCCGAGATGATGAAAGCGCAGGCGCCGAAGGATCTCGATTTCAAAGTGCAGCGTGTCCATGTCATCGGCGCGGGCGTGATGGGAGCCGATATCGCGGGGTGGTGCGCGGCGCAGGGCTTCGAGGTGTCGCTGCAGGACTTGTCGCCCGAGGCAATCCAGAAGGGCATCGAGGCGCAAGGCAAGCTGTTTTCGCGGCGGTTCCGCACCAAGGCGACGCGTGACGCTGCCAAGGCACGGTTGCTCGCGGATCCGAAGGGCGAGATGGTTGCCCGCGCCGACGTCGTGATCGAGGCGATCGTCGAGAAGGTCGAGGTCAAGCAGGCGCTGTTCAAGGGGCTCGAGAGCCGGCTCAAGCCTGGCGCCGTGATGGCGACAAACACGTCATCGATCATGATCGAGGAGATCGCTCACGGCCTCGCCGATCCGGGACGCCTGATCGGCATCCACTTCTTCAATCCGGTTGCCCAGATGCCGCTCGTCGAGGTGATCCGAGGCGCCGGCTCACGCGAGGCCGAGGTGCGCAAAGGCTGCGCCTTCGTGACGGCCATCGACAAGTTTCCGCTGATCGTAAAGAGCTGCCCGGGTTTCCTCGTCAATCGTGTGTTGGCGCCTTACATGATGAGCGCCATGGAGCGTCTCTCGAAGGGCGAGGCCAAGGAGCGGATCGACGAGGCGGCCAAGGCGTTCGGCATGCCGATGGGGCCGATCGAGCTGGCCGACACGGTAGGCCTCGACGTCTGCGCGCATGTGGGGCGCATCCTCAAGTATCCAGCCGACGGCTCGCAGCTCGAAAAGCTGGTGGCTGCGGGCAAGCTCGGCAAGAAGTCGGGTGAAGGTTTCTATACCTGGAAAGACGGCAATCCGATCAAGGCCGAGAAGCCCTACGACAAGGCCGAATTAGCCAAGCTCGGCGCCGATTTGGTCGGGCCACTGATTGCAGAGGCCGAGCGAGCGCTCGCGGACGGGATCGTAGAAAACGCCGATCTGGTCGACGCCGGCGTCATCTTCGGCACGGGCTTTGCGCCCTTCCGTGGCGGACCGCTGCACTACAAGGCGAGCCTCGGGAGTGGCGAAGGCGTTGACGTGCGGCGGGTAGCAGCGGAGTGAGCCAGCCATGACGAATAGACCCCGTCGCATCGCCGTCATCGGTGGCGTGCGCATACCATTCTGCCGCTCGAACACGCTTTATGCGGACCAGTCGAACCTCGAGATGATGACGACGGCGCTGGAGGGGCTTGTCGACCGATTTGATCTGGCGGGCGTCCATATCGACGAGGTTACCGGCGGCGCGGTGGTCACGCATTCGAAGGACTGGAACCTCGCGCGGGAAGCCGTCATCGGCTCGCGACTGGCGCCGTCCACACCTGGCATCACGATGATGCAGGCCTGTGGCACGAGTCTGCAGGCGGCGTTCGGCATCGGCGCCAAGATCGCGATGGGCGAGATCGAGAGCGGTATCGCGATCGGTTCGGATACGACATCCGATGCGCCGATCGTGGTCGGCAAGCGGATGGCGGGGCGGCTGATTCAGGCGCAGCAGGCGAAGTCGATCGGCCAGCGCCTGTCAGCGTTCAAGGGCTTCTCGCCGGGCGAGCTTGTGCCGCAACCGCCCAACGTTGCGGAGCCGCGCACGGGGCTTTCGATGGGCCAGCACTGCGAGCTGATGGCGCAGCACTGGCACATCTCGCGCGCCGATCAGGATCAACTCGCGCTCGAGAGCCACAGGAAGGCGGCTGAGGCCTATGCGTCGGGTTTCATGGACGATCTGATCGTGCCCTGTGCCGGCGTCTGGCGCGACAACAACCTCCGCCCCGACATGACGCTCGACAAGATCGCCGGTCTACGCACGGCCTTCGAGAAGGGCGAGGGCGGCACGCTGACGGCCGCCAACTCGACACCGCTGACCGATGGCGCTGCGGGCGTGCTGCTGGCGTCGGAGGCATGGGCGGCGGCACGCGGGCTCGAGCCACAGGCCTATCTCACGCACATGCAGACGTCGGCCAACGACTTCGTCGCTGGCGAGGGGCTGCTGATGGCTCCAACCATCGCGGTGGCGCGCATGCTCGACCGGGCCGGGCTCGCACTGCAGGATTTCGATCTCTACGAGATCCACGAGGCGTTTGCCGCGCAGGTGCTCGCCACGCTCAAAGCCTGGGAGGACCCGGACTACTGCCGCACACGGCTGGGAAAGTCGGAGCCGCTCGGCTCCATCGATCGGGCGAAGCTCAACGTGATGGGCTCCTCGCTCGCCTACGGGCACCCGTTCGCGGCGACGGGAGCGCGCATCACGGGGCTGCTCGCCAAGCTGCTTTCGCAGCGAGGCGGGCGCGGCCTCATCTCGATCTGCACAGCGGGCGGCATGGGTGTGGCGGCCATCCTCGAAAGCGCGAAAAGGGCCGGCTGAACTCGGCCATCCGGCTCACTGCTTGTGGGAGCCGGAAGGGCGCATGGTGAGGCGGGCTCGAATAGCGCGGAGCTCTTTGAGGGTAGCCTGGAGATCGTGGCGCTTGCCCAGTAGCGTCGCGATATGGCGGTCGGCGCGCGTCTTGAGGACTGCGAGCGCGTGTGGATCGGAAGCGTCGGCGTCGTAGATGGCGAGGTGTTCGCCGATTTCCTCGAGCGTCAGGCCCAGGTTTTTCGCCCGGATGATAAGGGCGAGGCGTTGCCGATCGGCAGGCCCAAAGATGCGAGCGGTGCCCCGCCGTGCCGGATGCAGCAGGCCTCGGGCCTCGTAAAAGCGAATGGCACGCGTCGAGATGTCGAACTCGCGGGCGAGATCGCCGATCGCGAGTGGTGGGTGGGCCAAATTCGGTGGCTCGCGCGGCGCTGCGGCGGCAGCGCGAGGGGCGGGGACTTGCGAAGCTCCCGGCGGGAGCCCGCGTTTGTCGGATTCGGTCATTTGGCACGGGTCCGTTGGGCTTCTTCTTCCTTCAGCTCCTTCTTGGACAACTTGCCGATCAGCGTCTTGGGAAGCTGATCGCGGAACTCGATCTCAGACGGCATCTCGATGCGGCTCAGTTTCGGCTCGAGGTGCGCGCGAATGTCGTCCTCGCTCGCTGCAGTGCCTTGGCGCAGCTTGATGAAGGCTTTAGGTGCCTCGCCGCGGTAGCTGTCCGTGATCCCGATGACGATGACCTCGTCGACCGCCGGGTGGCTTGAGATCGCCTCCTCGATGTTGCGGGGATAGACGTTGTAACCGGAGCAGATGATGAGGTCCTTGATCCGGTCGACGATGAAGATGAACCCCTCCTCGTCCATTGTCGCGATGTCGCCGGTGCGCAGGTAGCCGTCGGGCGTCATCTGCGCGGCGGTCTCGGCCGGGCGTTGCCAATATCCCTTCATCACCTGAGGCCCCATGATACAGATCTCGCCCTTCTCGCCGAGTGGAACCTCGGTGGCGGGATTGGACGGGTCGCGGAGCGAGACGATAGTCGCGGGGATCGGTTGGCCGATGGACATTTCCTTCACGGGGCCGTCGAGCGGATTGATGGTAACGGCCGGCGAGGTCTCGGACAGGCCGTAAGCCTCGATCAGCTTGCAACCACCGAGTGCCGCGAACTTGCGGCGCGTTTCGAGGAGCAGCGGCGCTCCACCGGATAGGCAGAACTTCAGCGACGAGAGATCGTAGCTCGCCAACTTCGGGTGATTGAGCATGGCGATGAACATGGTCGGCACGCCCGGCATCATGGTCGGCTTGGTTCGGGTGATTATCGCCATGGCGTCGTTCAAGACGAAGCGCGGCATGATGATGATCTCGGAGGCGGTGGCGATTGCGAAGTTCATGACCGCCTGCATGGCGAACACGTGGAAGAACGGCAGAGCGCCCAGGATGCGCTCGCGACCGGGCTCGACGCCGTGCAGCCATGCCCGCGACTGCTGCACGTTGATGTAGACGTTGGCGTGGGTGAGCATGGCACCCTTGGGCGTGCCGGTGGTGCCGCCGGTATATTGGAGCACGGCTACGTCCTCGAGCGGATTGATCGCTGTCGGCGTGAAGGTGCCGTCATTATCCAATACGGTCGCGTCGGCGATGATGCGGTCCTTCACGGGCGATGATGTGACTCGCGCCAGGTCGCGGCCCTTGATCAGCCTGAACAGAACGGATTTCGCCGCCGGCAGCAGGGCCGGAAACGACGCGACCACGGCTCGGGGCAGCGCACCCGACGCCAGCAGGGCCTCGACCTTGTCGAAAATCAGCTTCAGGTCGAGCGTGACGATCAGCTCGGCGCCGCTATCGGCGATCTGTTGTGAGAGCTCCTCGACGGTATAAAGCGGGTTGAAATTGACCACCGTTCCGCCGGCCTTGAGGATTCCGAAATAATAAATGATGTAGGTCGGCGAATTGGGTAGCAGGAGCCCGACGCGGCTGCCTTTGGTGATTCCGAGGCGCTGAAGACCGGCAGCTGCCCGGTCGACCAAGCGCGCGATTTCGGCAAAAGAGTGAGTTCGGCCTAGGAAGTTGGCGCACGGCCGGTCTCCATAGCGGGACGCAGCCTCGTCGATCAGATCCCAAAGCGGGCGTGCCTCGAACGACTGGTGCCAGTCAACGCCGGGAGGATAGTGGCGCAGCCAGGGGGTGCGGGCCGCGGCAATTGGACTAGCTTGGCTCGCTCGAGCTGAGGGCATATCGCGGCGTTCCTCTGGGCTGGCCCCGGGGCCGGTCGCTCGGTTTCGATGCGGCCAACGGCGGGCAGACTGCGACTATTCAACACAGAAATCGGGGTCTTTGCCAGTGGGCATGCGAGGATCTGCCGGCTCTCTTTCTCGGCGTGGCGTTACTTGAGTCGATTGCTCAGTACCCTGTGTCAAACTGATTGCGTTTACGGTTATCTGACACCGTAGCTTGCCCTTGGCCTTTCGTTGCTCTAGCTAAGGTCCATCGACAGGCTCCCGTGCGCATGCAACTCACGGGGCGGGAGAGTAAAATGGACGACACAGCGACCAAGATCGTCGACATCCTAAAGAAGCACATGAAGGAGCCGCGGGACGATATCGGTCTCGAAACGGCGCTCGCGGATCTGAAGATCGAGTCGATCGATCTCGCCATGATCGTCTTCGAGCTCGAGGATACCTTCGGTATAGAGATCCCCTACAACGCGAATGATGCCGACGAAACCGCGGCTTTCAGGAGCGTGGGTTCGGTGGTCGAGCGCGTGAAGCAGGTGATCGCTTCCACGAAGGCCTCCGCCAAGGCCTGAGCAAGAGCCGGGCCCGGCTACGGCCGGGTGTGCGGTGAAGCGGATACGTTCTGGACCGGGGCACGTCAGTGTCACCGGCTGGGGCTTTGCGTAAAGGATCGTGACTTGAAAGACGGAGCGAACGCCAGGCGGCGCGTCGTCGTGACCGGTATGGGAGCGGTAACCCCAATCGGGCTCGACGTGCAGGAGATGTGGGCGTCGATGAAAGCCGGTCGGTGTGGCGTGAAGCCCATAGAGAACTGGCCGCTCGAGGATCTCTACATCAAGATCGCGGGCGAGATCCGAGACTTCGATCCTGCCAAGCATGTCAAGAGCCGTAAGATCCAGTATGGCGATCGCTATTCCTGGTTCGCGGGCCGGGCCGCCGACGAGGCTTGGACGCAGGCAGGGCTCGCCACTCCCTATCCGGAGCCTTACCGGGCGGCCTCGATCATCGGTTCGGGCGCTGGCGGCTTCTCGACCATAGAAAGCGCCTACCGCGATCTCTTTGTTCTGCACAAGAAGGCGACGAACCCGTTGACGCTGCTGCGTATCATCGGATCGTCGGCGTCGGCGCACGTCGGCATCGAGTACGGCATCAAGGGGCCCACTTTCGCTACCTGCTCGGCGTGCTCGACGGCTACCCACGCCATTGGCCTCGGGCTCGACTACATCCGTAACGGGGTGACGGACGTGGCCGTGACGGGCGCTAGCGAGGCCGTGCTCACGTACGGCTCCATGCGCGTCTGGCAGGCGATGCGCGTGCTCTCGCCGGATGGCTGCTTCCCGTTCTCGAAGAAGCGCAACGGTACGGTGCTCGGCGAGGGCGCTGGCATCCTGGTGCTCGAGGAACTCGAGCACGCCAAGGCGCGTGGCGCGAAAATCCTCGCAGAAGTGCTGGGCTATGGCCTCTCTTCGGACAGCAAGGACATGGTGAACCCCGACGTTGAGGGGCCAAAATCTGCCATGCAGATGGCGCTAGACGACGCGGGCATCGCGGCGTCCGAGGTCGCTTACCTCAACGCCCACGGCACAGCGACGACACTCAATGACGCCAACGAGACCAATGCCATCAAGATGGTGTTCGGAGAGCACGCACAAAAGCTTGCGATCTCGTCGACGAAGTCCATGACAGGGCATCTGCTCGGTGCTGGCGGTGCTGTCGAGGCGATCGCCTGCATCAAGGCGATCGAGGACGGCTTCGCACCGCCGACGATCAATCTCAACGAGCCGGACCCCAAGTGCGACCTCGATTACGTCCCGAATGAGGGCCGGTCGATGCCGATCAAGTATGCCATGTCGAATTCGTTCGCGTTCGGCGGGCTCAACGCGGTGCTCGTGTTCGGCGCTCCGCCGGCCTGATGAGTTGGTGTACCGGGTTAGGCCGGGTCGCCGCGAAGCAGCGGTGACGCGGCGTCGTTCGGCAGTCTGCCTCACGCCACCCGGCCAGGTAGGCCCGACCCTCTGGCAACGCGACGGCCCGGTTCAGGGCCCTAGCGCGGCTTCTCCAGAAACGTCCGAAACGCCGCCAGTGTCGCATCGCTGACGTGATGCTCGATGCCTTCGGCATCGACCTCGGCGGTGGCGGGATCGACACCGAGCGCCATCAGCAACTCGACCACGAGGCGGTGACGCTCGCGCGCCTGCGCTGCCATCTCCTGACCGCGCTCGGTGAGAAAAATCGCCCTGTACGGCTTCGACGTGACGAGGCCGTCGCGCTGCAGGCGCTGGATGGCGTTGTTGACGGTCGCGCTCGAGACGCCCAGGCGCTCGGCGAGATCGACGACACGGGCCTCGCCCGTCTCGGCGATGAGATCCCCGATCAGCTCGACATAGTCCTCGGCAAGCTCAGTCTGATGCGCCTCCCGCACGCGTCGGAAGCGCTCCACCTCGGGGCGATCGTTGCGTTCGGATTCCGCCAATCCCTGGTCTCCTCATCCGGTCACGAGTGAGGATCGTATTGCCACTATCACGGGCCCTTGACAAGAAAGTTAGCAGATACATAATTCTGGAGGCAGATCTAATTTGTGGGCCGAGGTGACTGCGTCTGCCTTCGGGTTGGGCCAGGAGGGCTTCGATGGTGTGCGGCAAAAGGTGGTGCATTCGGCTCTCGCCCGGCAGGTGGAGCGTCTGGCGTGGCTTGGCCGTCGTAGGGCTGGCCGTGCTGGGTGGCATCTGGCTCGCCGCGTCAGCGAATGCCCAGGCCAAACGCCAGGGGCCGCTCAAGGTGGTGACGACCTTCACGGTGATCCGCGATATCGCCCAGAACGTCGCGGGAGATGCGGCAACGGTCGAGTCCATCACCAAGCTCGGTGCCGAGATCCACGATTATCAGCCGACGCCGCGCGACATCGTGCGGGCGCAAGGGGCCGAGTTGATCCTCTGGAACGGCATGAACCTCGAGCGGTGGTTCGAGCGCTTCCTCGCCAACCTCAAGAACGTGCCGGCGGCGGTGGTCACGGAGGGGATCACGCCGTTGCCGATCCGCGAGGGGCCTTACCGGGACAATCCCAATCCGCATGCCTGGATGTCGCCCTCGAACGCGCTGATTTATGTCGAGAACATCAGGAAGGCGCTGGCCGCGCGCGATCCGGCGAATGCAGAGACATATCAACGCAATGCCGATGCGTATGCCGCGCGCATCAAGGCCATCGACGAGCCTCTGCGCCAGAGGCTGGCGGCCATCCCTGAAAACGAGCGGTGGCTGGTGACCAGCGAAGGTGCCTTCAGCTACCTGGCGCGGGACTACGGCCTGAAGGAACTCTATCTGTGGCCGATCAACGCCGACGAACAGGGCAGCCCGAGCCAGGTCCGCAAGGTGATCGACACAGTGCGCCGCGAGAAAATCCCAGTGGTGTTCAGCGAGAGCACGATCTCCGACCGTCCCGCCCGGCAGGTCGTGTCTGAAACCGGCGCGCGCTACGGTGGCGTTCTTTACGTCGATAGTCTGAGCGCACCGGACGGGCCCGTACCGAGCTACTTGAAACTGCTCGAGGTGACGGTCGAGACGATCGCCAAGGGGTTCGGCAAGTGATGGTGCAAACCCGAGCAGCGCGAGGCCATCACGCCGGCGTCGAGGCCTCGCTCGACGTCGCTGGCGTCACGGTCGCCTATCCAAATGGCACGCTCGCGCTCGAGAATGCGTCATTCCATCTCGGTCCGGGTACCATTGCCGGCCTCGTCGGCGTCAATGGCGCGGGAAAATCGACACTGTTTAAGGCGATCATGGGGTTCGTCGCGCCGTCGGCGGGCGAGGTGCGCATTGCCGGATTGCCCGCGCGCGAGGCTCAGCGGCGGGGCATCGTTGCCTATGTACCGCAGTCCGAGGAGGTGGACTGGAGTTTCCCGGTGCTGGTGGAGGACGTCGTCACCATGGGCCGGTACGGGCACATGGGGTTCCTCAGGATCGCCTCCCGCGACGATCGCAAGAAGGTCGACACCGCGCTCGAGCGCGTCGGTATGAGCGCCTTTCGCAAGCGCCAGATCGGCGAACTGTCGGGCGGGCAGCGCAAGCGCGTTTTCCTGGCGCGGGCGCTGGCGCAGGAGGGGCTCGTGATGCTTCTCGACGAGCCGTTCACCGGCGTCGACGTGGCGACGGAGCAGGCCATCGTCGCGCTGATGCGGGACTTGCGCACCGAGGGGCACCTGATGCTGGTCTCGACGCACAACCTCGGTAGCGTACCTGACTACTGCGACGAGGTGGTTCTCGTCCGGCGCACGGTGCTTGCTGCGGGGCCGACCGCGACGACGTTCACGCAGGCCAATCTCGAGAAGGCCTTCGGCGGTGTGCTGCGCCACTTCCGCATCGAGGGTGCGGCGCTACATGACGACGACGACCGGCGCAGCGTTACGGTGCTCACCGACGACGAACGGCCGGTAGTGTTCTATGGCGCGGAGAAAACATCCGACCAGCCGCTGCCGCGGGCGAGCGAGGAGAACCCCTGATGCCAGACCTGCTGGCGCCGTTCGCCTATGGCTACATGGTCAAGGCGATGTGGGTTTCGGCACTGGTCGGTGCCACGTGTGCGTTCCTGTCGTGTTTCCTGATGCTGAAAGGCTGGTCGCTGATGGGCGATGCGCTGGGGCACGCGGTGGTGCCGGGCGTGGCGCTCGCCTACCTGATCGGGCTGCCGTTCTCGGCGGGTGCCTTCGTCGCGGGGGGGCTGGCGGCGCTCGCGATGCAGTTCGTTCGGTCACAGACGCGGCTCAGGGAGGACGCTGTCATTGGCCTCGTCTTCACGGCGTTTTTCGCGGCGGGTATGCTGCTGGTCTCGATCAATCCAACGTCGATCAACGTCCAGTCGATCGTGCTCGGCAACATTCTCGCGATCTCGGACTGGGATGCGCTGCAGGTGGTGGTCGTCAGCGCCGTGACACTCGGCGTCCTCCTGGTGGTGTGGAAGGACCTGATGGCGGTGTTTTTCGACGAGGCGCATGCGCGCTCGATCGGACTCGATCCGACACGTCTGAAGATCCTGTTCTTCACGCTGCTGTCGGCGGCGACGGTGGCGGCGCTGCAGACGGTGGGGGCTTGCCTCGTGATCGCGATGGTTGTGACGCCGGGGGCGACGGCCTATCTGCTGACCGACCGGTTTCCAGTTCTGTTGACCATCGCCGTCGCGGTCGGAGCGCTGACGTGCTTTGTCGGGGCCTATCTCAGCTACTTCGTCGACGGGGCGACGGGCGGGGTGATCGTAACGCTGCAGACGCTGGTGTTTCTAACGGCCTTCTACCTCGCGCCGCGCCATGGGCTGCTGGCGCAGCGCCGACGCCGGGAGGCGGCCATCGTGGAGGCGGCTCGATGAGTGATCTTCTGGCACTCGTGCTCGAGCCGCTCGGCTACGAATTCATGCAGCGGGCGCTCGGTGTGGCGGTTCTGGTCGGCGCGGTGTGTGCGGTGCTCTCGTGCTTCCTGGTGCTCAAGGGCTGGTCGCTGATGGGCGATGCGATCTCGCATGCCGTTCTCCCGGGCATCGTGCTCGCTTTCGTGCTCAATATCCCGCTGGCGGTCGGGGCCTTCGCGGCTGGGCTCGCGTCGGCGCTAGCCACGGGCTACCTGAAGGAGATGAGCCGGCTCAAGGAGGACACCGTGATGGGCATCGTGTTCTCGGGAATGTTCGGTTTCGGGCTCGTGCTTTTCACCAAGGTCGACACCGACCAGCACCTCAATCACATTCTGTTTGGCAACGTGCTTGGTGTGACGACGCAGGATCTCATCGAGACCGCCGTGATCGGCGGGCTGGTGCTGGCGATCGTTTTGGCCAAGCGCCGAGACCTGCTGCTCTATTGCTTCGATCCGCAGCATGCGCGCGCCATCGGCCTCAACGTCCGAGTGCTGCACTATGGCCTTCTGGTGATGCTGGCGCTCACGATCGTCGCCTCGCTCAAGGCTGTCGGCATTATTCTGGTGGTCGCGATGCTGGTCGGGCCGGGTGCCACCGCTTTCCTGCTGGCCCGCCGCTTCGAGACGATGCTTCTGATCGCGGTGGGGGTCGCGGTCAGCGCCAGCGTGCTCGGGACTATCCTCAGCTTCCATATCGACGGCGCGACGGGGCCGACCATCGTCCTTGTGCAGGCGGCGATGTTCGTGGCGGCGTTCGTTTTGCGCAGCGGACGGGGCGAGAGCGCTCCGACGGGCGGTGCGCTCCCGGCCGGGTCGATCGGGCAAGCGCTTCCGGCGCCGCGTTCTGGACCCGTTTCAGCCCGGCTGGCGAAACAGCCCCGGTAGGTGCTCGGCCAGCGATGTGGCGAGACGGTCAAGGTGGTTCCCGGCGAGCGGCTTGACCTCACCGAGCGCGGCTAGAAAAGTGTCGGGTGTCAGAGCGGCGAGGGGAAGGCCGCGGCACCAGCCTTCGGCGGTCAGAAGGGCGCGATACTCGCGCTCCTCGTCCTTGAATGCGTGCCGCACCGGAGCGACACCGACCACGGGCAGGCGCGCGCAGACCGCCTCGGAGAGCATGGTGCTCGAGTCCTCGGTGGCGACAATCGCCTCGACTCCGGAGAACAGCCGCGGAAGCGTCCCGGGTCCCGCGCTGCGGAAGTCGATCAGCTCGGCGATGGGGCCATCCGGATCGCGGGCGAGTTGCTGCAGCAGATCGCCGACGGCACCCGGCGTCCGCCGCGAGGTGGAGACGATCCAGCGCGTCCCGTGAGCGTGACGGCTTTCGGAGAGGAAGTCGGCGAGGCGCTGCCACTCGTCGTCGTGCCAGTGGAAAAGTCCCGATGGTCCACCGACAAGCAGACCGGCGATGCCTGGAGGGCCGGAGGTGCGCACTGTCCGGCGCGGCGGCAGGGTGTCCGGGTCAAGGCCGTTCGGCTTCAAGCAGACGAGGTGGCGCGGCAGTCCGGCATGGCGGGCGTAGGACGAGACGACGAGGCTGAACGCCTCGGGCGGTAGATGGCGTAATGTTCCGCAAAAGATGTTGGTCGCGCCGAGCATGCGGGCTGCGGCGACGTTGGCCGCAAGCGTGTCGCCGCCGGCTGAAATTATGACGTCGGCAGGCGGCAGCGAGGCGGCACCCACGACGTAGCCCGCGCGCAGGATCAGGGAAGGCGCCAGCCCAAGGCCGAGAGCGGTTGCGAGCATGCGGCCAGGTGCTGCTTTGCGGCGCTCGACAGCAATGCGGCTGCAGGTGACCGTAACGCGACGGGCAATGGCAGCGGCGACACCCTCTGCCAGATGATAGTGGCCAGGCCGATCGTCGGACAGGATCAGAATTGCGAGCGGCGTGGGCATGGGCCTTGGCGCGTCTGAGAGGAAAACCTGGGCGCGTCTGAGGAAGCCTCGGGCCGACAGCCAGGGCGCTTCATCGCGATAAACACATCGCCGTGACGCTGCAACAGCCGCGGGGTCGCGGTCCGGCCTTGAGCGAGTCGGCACACGGCCGGCGCCGGAAATGCGAGTGCCGCCCCCAGTGACGAGAGCGGCACCCCTATTGCGCAGGAGACTTAGGCTCGATCAGCGGCGGTCGACGGCCGTGTAGTCGCGGCGGCCTTCGCCGATGTAGAGCTGGCGGGGACGGCCGATTTTCTGCTCCGGGTCCTCGATCATCTCTTTCCACTGCGAGATCCAGCCAACGGTGCGCGAGACGGCGAACAGCGGCGTGAACATCGAGACCGGGAAGCCGATCGCGCGCAACACGATGCCCGAGTAGAAATCGACATTGGGATAGAGCTTCTTCTCGACGAAGTAGTCGTCCTGCAGCGCGATACGCTCCAACTCCATCGCCAGCTCGAGCAGAGGCTCGTTCTTGATGCCGAGCAGCCCGAGGACTTCGTGGCAGCTCTTCTGCATGATCTTGGCGCGCGGATCGTAGTTCTTGTAGACGCGATGGCCGAAGCCCATCAGGCGCACTCCGTCTGACTTGGCCTTCACGAGCTT
>LNDR01000250.1 GCA_001464755.1 Rhizobiales bacterium Ga0077524 | reverse complement strand
CAAGTCTGACCCGACGACAATCGGGCACCCCCATGATGCGAAAAGGGCTCCGCCACCATTGGCGAAGCCCTTCTGCTCGATCAATCGGAAATCCGCGAGCCTCAAGCCTGCTGGATCGCCGAAAGCTCCCACTTGCTCGCGTCGGCGCCGGACGGACGGTAGAACGTCCACAGCTCGGTAACCTGCTGCGGCTCCGTCGTCGAGCCCTCGATCACGCGGCCAGACTTCACCTCGATCAGCGCATCGATCAACTCGTAGCGCATCGCCACGGTCGCATACTCGCTCGAGCCCTCACGCCATGCCTCTGCAAGATCGCCCTGGAGCAAGTTGGGCTCCGAAAGGTCGTTCGAGACGCCCCGCCGCTTATTCTCCTCGAGCTCGTTGGCGAACTGCGACAGCATTTCCGGAGTCAGCCGGTGCTCCAGCGCCTGAATGTCGGCATTGGCGTAGCCAAGCTGGACTTCCTTGAGCAGGCGCTCGAAAGCGTTGTAGTCGTCGCCCCCGATCACAAGCTCGGGCGCCGTAACGCCCATGCCGCCCGTGCTCGCCCTGTAGGCGTTCTGCTGCGGCGTCGGCGGAGCAGCCGCCCCGGCCGTCGCGGATGCCATGGCCGGTTGGCCGCTGCCGCCGCGCATACGGCGGAAGAGCATGATGGCGAGCATGACGAGGCCGGCAATCATCAGGCCTTGCAGCACGAAGCCCAACACAGCCGCGAGACCGCCGCCCATGCCGAACAGGCTTGCAAGACCGGCGCCGATCAGGCCGCCCAGCAGCAGGTTGCGCATCATGCTACCGCCGCGCGAGGCCTGCTGCGCGGTTGCAGCCGCCGCGCCCGGACGGCCGGGTTGCGTGATCGACTTCTGAATGGGTTGCGCGGACGGCGCCGTGCTGGTCGCTGGTGGCGCGGAGTGTGTCTTGCTGCCGCGGCTGCCCACGCTGTTGCCGCGCCCACTGCGAGCTTCGGCGAAGTCGGCGGTCACCATGGCTCCGGCGCCAAGCACCGCGATCACCGCGAGAGCCTTGCCGGAAAACAACTTAAAACGGGTGTTCATCTTGCCCCTCAATGTTGCGACGGGCCACGGAAGCCCGCGAAGACGGGCCCGGACGGACGTTCCACAGATATAGGGTCCGCCGGCACTTCGTCCAGTCCGCACATCTACTGAGTAGCGCCTTGATCAGAAATGTACTTACGGAACAATCAATTCGCGTCTCCCCTCACGATCCGGCGGGCTCTTTTCGCCTCCAGGTCCTTCAGCGTTCGTCTCCGGATCTTCCCTGTCACCGTCTTTGGGATCTCGTCGATGATCTCGATAGCCCTCGGATATTTGTAGGGCGCCGTGATGGCCTTGACGTGGTCCTGGAGTTCCCGCACCAGCGCATCCGTAGCTTCGCACCCCGCCTTCAACACCACGCCCGCCTTCAACACCACGAACGCCTTCACGATCTCGCCCCGCTCGGGATGCGGGCTCGGCACCACCGCGCACTCCGCGACCGCCGGGTGCTCCAGCAGTGCGTTTTCCACCTCGAGAGGGCCGATCCGGTATCCAGCAGAGTTGATCACGTCGTCGGCCCGACCCGCATACCAGAGATAGCCGTCGACATCCTTCGTCCCGCGATCGCCCGACAGATACCAGCGGCCCTCGGGCCCCTGGACGAAGCATTGCTCCGTACGCTCGGGGTCTTGCCAGTACCCGAGCATCAACTGCGGGCTCGGCGTCAGAAGTGCCACATGGCCTTCCTCGCCGGAGCCCATTCTCCGCCCGTTGTCGTCGACAATATCGATGTCGAGCCCCGGCTGCGGCCGCCCCATCGATCCGAGTCGCACCTGCTCTGACGGATAGTTGAGCACCATCATCAGCGCCTCGGTCTGTCCGTAGGCCTCCGAGACGAGGCAGCCCGTCGCCGCCTGCCATCGCGCCGCCGCGACCGGGCTCACCGCCTCACCTGCCGACACAGTTCGCCTCAGCGCCGTAAGATCATAGGCTGAGGTATCCTCGCTGCCGAGGCGCAGCAGCTCCGTGCTCGAGGCGCAGAACACCGTGATCCGATGCTTGGCGAGAAGCCGCAAGCGGTCTGCGGGTGCGAACGGGCCATCGTACTGGAAGGCGGTCGCCCCGCAGCTCCAAGGCCCCCAGATCACGCTGGTTCCCGCCTTGCTCCATCCCGTATCGGCCGTGCACCAGATCCGATCTCCCGGCTCGAGATCGAGCCAGAGGTAGGCCTGCACGCGCCAAGCGTAGAGCGCCCGCGCCGCATGCAGAACTCCCTTCGGATAACCCGTGGACCCGGACGTATAGTACATCACCGCTGGGTCCTCGATCCCGATCCGTGGCGAGGCGAACGCGTCCGATCCCGCCCGCACCACCTGGTCCCAAGATCTCCAGCCTGCCGTCGCTGGCGGCCGGCTCCCCGCAGCGGAGTCGCCAGCGTCCACGCGAGACTCGACAGCGATCCGCACCGGCACCTCGGCCTGGACGTCGGCAAATTTCTCAACCTGCTCGGCCCGGCAGATCGCCGCCTTCGCCCCCGAGTTCCTCACCCGGTAGGCGATGTCGCGCGCCGTCAGCATCTCGATACACGGGATGGCGACAGCCCCGATCCTGACGCAGGCCACGAGCGCGATCTGCCACTCGGGGATGCGCGGCAGCATGACGATCACCCGATCGCCCTTCGTCACGCCGGCCGCCGCCAACGCCGACGCGAGCCGACACGAAAGCCTGGAAATGTCCGAATAGCGGTACTCGGCCATCTCCCCTGCGGCGTTCTCCCAGACGAGCGCCACGCCGTCCCGTTCGGCTGCCCAACGGTCGACGACGTCCGTCGCGAAGTTGAACGTCTCGGGAATGTCCCAGCAAAAATCGCGCGCAAGCTCGTCGTAGCGCTTGTGCCTTGCGATGCCGAGAAGATGACCGTCTTTCATCGCCCGCCCCTACTTGGCCTTTCGCTTGGCCTTCTCCGCGAAGAATGCCGCGATCGCCGCCTGCGGCTCGCCCGTCTTGTAGGCGTCCGAGAGCGCATCGATGCCGGCATAGATGCCCTCGTCGACCGACACCCGCTGCCAGCGGTTCATCAGCGCTTTTTGCGCCCGGACCGCCTGCGGCGTCGCCTTCAGCACCAGCGCCAGCCAATGCCCGACCGCCGCATCCAGGCCCGCCGCGGGCACCACCTTCTGGGCAAACCCCATGGCAAGTGCCTCGTGCGCCCCGAACGTCTCACCGGTGAGCAGGATCTCGCGCGTCTTGCCCCATCCGATCAGCCCCGGCAGCAGCGCCGCCTCGATCACCGACGGTAGCCCCATCACCACCTCGGGCATGCCGAGCACGGCGCCCTCGACCACCACCCGCATATCCGCCGCCGCTGCCACCTCGAGCCCGCCGCCGAGGCAGAACCCGTTGACCCGTCCAATGACCGGCACCGGGCACTCGCGGATCGCCTTGCAGGCCATGTGCAGCCGCGTGATGAACAGCCGTGCGCTGTCCGCGCACATCCCGCCGAGTTCGTTCAGGTCGGCCCCTCCGATGAAGGCCCGATCGCCTGCCCCGGTGAGCACGACAGCTCGAAGCGCATCATCGCGCGCCAACGTCTGGAACGCCTCCCGCAACGCCACGACGATTGGCGTCGAGAGCACATTGAGCCGCCGGCGATTGTCGATCGTGACATACGCCACCGAGCCGTGCGACCCATGCTGCACCATCTTCACGCTGACGCCGGCTTCGGTCATGGTCTGCCCTTCCATCCTGTCCTGTCACTCGTAAGCAACTTGGCAGATCGCGACATGCCGCTCCAGAACCGAGTAACGCCGCAAGGCGATATCGTCGCCCATGCGGCCCGCGGCCTCATGATGGGCAATCGCGGTGGCGCGCTCCACGACGCGCATCGTACGCTGCACCGCCGCCGCTGGGTCTCGAAGCAGTGGATCTGTTGCCGGCTGGCCTTCAACGACCGCCACCGGCAGGTCATGGCGCCCGGGCAATACACCGAGCTGTTCTTCCTCGACGAGGCAACGGCGCTTGCCGCCGGCCACCGCCCCTGCTTCGAATGCCGTCGCGCCGATGCCGTGGCCTTCGCCACGCTATGGGCCAAGGTCCACGGTCGGGACGGCCGCGCGTCCGCGCCCGAGATGGACGCGATCCTCCATCCCGAACGCGTCGATGCACGCGGCGACAAGGTGACCTACACGGCCTCGCTAGCCAGCCTTCCAGACGGCACCTTCGTGCGCCACGAAGGGCAACCGATGCTCGTGATGGGAGCCGGCCTTCACCTTTGGGCGCCTGACGGCTACCGGCCGCCACTGCCGCGCCCCGGCAACATCGACGCCGAGGTGCTCACCCCCCGCACCATCGTCGCGGTGCTGACCGCCGGCTTCGCTCCGGCGATCCATCCGTCTACCACTGCCGCGTCGGGATGATCATTGGCCTTGCGACCGCCGCTCGATCGCCGCCTTCAGCAGCAGATAGAGCATCGTCGCATTGAGGACGTGCCAGAGCGCATGCGTTCCACGGGCGTGGCCAAGCAGGCTCGTTGTCCCGCAAACGTCGCGGTCGATCGTCCTGAAGAGCATGGAAACGATGAAAATGCCGCCAGCGACCAGCAGCAGACGCCCCGCTTTCATCCCCCGCCGATCGGCCACGAGACCGATGATCAAAAGCGAGACCAGAGCCGGCAGATAGCCGAGCGATCCGTTGAGGCAAGGCTCCACGCCGCCAGGCTCACCCGGAGTACCCGCGCCTTCTGCGGCCGCGCAGGTCAAGCTTGACGTGAGCGAGCCTGCATAGAGAAACGCCGGCAGAATGCCCCCGATCGCCAGCCATCCGAGTCCGAGGAAGGCCCGCAGCGCATATGCGAGATAGCCGACCATGAACAGGGTTATGGGGGCCACGTCGGCGATCAGCGCCCACCGCGTCGCGAACGTGTGGAACAGGAAGCTCCCCACACCGATGGCGGCCACGACACCTACCAGCAACCACAATGCCAGCCGCTCGCCCGCCTCGCCCGCCACTCCACTCGATCCTCCATCACGACGCCCGGTCTGAGCAAACCAGCCGACGGCGACGCACTGATTGCCCCACATTCGGCAATGCGCTACCTCCCGCCCGTGTAGCCGAGTCACGAGGTCATCCGAAGAGGTCACCTATGACGACATCAGTTTGCCGCGCTCTTTGTGGCAAGCCAGCATGCGCACTCGGGATCGCGCTGCTCGGCCTCACGCTTGTTGCGCTGCCCGTCGAGGCTCGGCCACGGCAAGGTGGTGCCGGCACGGTGGTCGCCTGCAGCCACTACGGAAAGGGTTGTGTCAGCGGCCCGGTGCGCCGAGGCCCAGTCGGCTTGGAGGTCCGCATGCCCGGCGGAACCTGGATCGGATGCAAGCGCAACTGCACGCGCACGCTCCGCGAGGAAGCTCTCGACTTCTTCGAGACGCTGAACGAGCGCGTCTGGGACAGGTAAGTTCGGAGCCTCCGGGGTGGCGCCATTGAGCGCTGGCAAGATCGTCAGCTAACCCCTCTCTGAAAAGTTGAACCACCTGTCCACCACGCCACCGCGAGGCGCTTGCCTTGGTCGCGGCACAATGCACAATCATCTTTATTGAACACCTGCTTCGCGGATCCACCGGACCATTCGCGGGCAGTCATCCGAGGGTCCGGCGGATCGTTATGCCGAAACTCATCCGCTCAGTTATCGCATTGGGAATAATCGGCTCTTTGGCCGGAGCAGCGGGTTTTTGGGCTTTCTCCGACGCCGTGCGCAACCTCGCAGCCCCTCCCGATTCCCGGGCCGACGCCATCGTGGTTCTGACGGGTGACGAGGAGCGAATCACCACTGGCGTCCGCTTGATGGCTGAAGGACGCGCTCAGCGTCTCCTGATCTCCGGTGTCCACCCGACCACCCGGATACCGACCGAGCTCAAGCGCCCTATTCAAGGCAGCGACTCAACGCGCGAGGAGCTCTTGCGCTGTTGCATCGACATCGGTCACGCGGCCATGAACACCAGTGGCAACGCCGACGAAGCCCGGCAATGGGTTCGCAGCAACGGCTTTCGAAGCCTGATCGTGGTCACCTCAAGTTACCACATGCTGCGCAGCCGGGCCGAGTTCGCGCGCGCCATGCCCAATATCCGGCTGGTCTCCCACCCCGTTCGCGCCGGCCGGAACCTGCAATTGGAGAACTGGTGGCGTCACTGGCCGACGGCTCGCTTGCTGCTCGGCGAGTACGTCAAATTTCTGGGCTCCAGTGCCCGCTTCTCAGTAGCGCGACTCGTGACGCCCGCCCCAGAGCCGTCCCGGCCTGCGCTCCCGGCGGGCAGCCTCCCTTCGGCCGCCGCCAATCCAAGGTCGGAGTGATGACCACACCTCTCGGAGTGGCCATTCGCTCGGCCGTCTTCAACGTGGCCTTCTATCTCGTCACTGGCCTGATGATGTTGCTGGGCATCTGGCTTCTGATCGGCCCGCGCGCCTGGGCCATGCAGGGCCTCAGACTGCACGGCATGGTCTGTCTATGGCTGCTCCGTGTGATCTGCGGGACGAGCTATGAGGTTCGTGGCCGCGAGCACATCCCCGACGGCGCCTGCCTCATCGTGGCCAAGCACCAGTCCGCCTGGGACACCTTCGCTCTCATCCCCCTCTTTCGCGACCCCGCCATCGTGCTCAAGGCCGAGCTGACCCGCATTCCGCTCTATGGCTGGTTCTGTATCAAGTTCGAGCACATCCTGGTCCGCCGCGACCGTGCCGCTGCGGCACTCAAGGCCATGCTGGCCGACGCCAAGGCCCGCTCGGACGCCGGCCGCGAAGTCGTTATCTTCGCCGAGGGGACCCGCCGGCCTCCGGGTGCCGAGCCCGACTACAAGCCCGGCTACGTGGCACTCTACGACACGCTCGGCGTGCCCCTCGTCCCGCTCGCCCTCAATTCCGGGCTCTACTGGCCCCGCAAGAGCCTGAGCCGTTACCCCGGCACGATCATCGTCGAGATCCTGCCGCCCGTCCCCGCCGGCCGTCCCCGGGCGCAGGTCCGCCGCGACGTCGAGACCGCCATCGAGCAGGCCTCCTGGCGCCTGATCGCCGAGGCAGCCCGCGAAGCATTCCCCCCGCCCAAGGCCCGCGAACTCGCCGCCACGGCGCCGGGCTGAGAAACGCGCGATGACCCGCTCCAAGCTCCGCCAGACACTCGGATGGTCCTACGTCGCGCTCTTCCTCGTGCCGCATGTCCCCGGCATCGCCGGCACCCCATGGGAACGCCTTGCGACCGACGTCTACGAGTACTTGAAGGACATGGCGCTGGTCTTCGTGACCGTCGTCGCGACGGTGCTGGCCGGCATTTACCAGCGCCGCCAGAGCTTTCTCGCGGCCCTCAAGGATGAGTGGCGCGAGATCGTCGACGCCAAGTCCAAGCTCTACGCCTTTACCCGTCGCGACACCCCCTCCCACGAGGACTACCTCGAAGCCTTCCTCGCCATCTCCGCCACGCTCGACAACATGCGCACCGTCTATGCCAACGTCGGTGAAACAGAGAGCATGATCGGCATCTATCCGTTCGCGCCACTCCACGATATGCGCCGCGCACTGCAGACCCTGGACCCGACCAAGGCCAAAGCCATCACAGCCGACGATCGGCGGCTCGCCCGCGACGCCATCCTGCAGTCGTTCTATGCCCTGCGAGAGAACTTTCTCGAGGAACTCGACCTCGAGCCGCCGGATCGCCCGTTGCTCGCGTGGGGAGGCCGCCGGCACAAAAAGACCGGAGCGCCGGACTGGGCCCGTGAGCGCCAATCGACCGAGCGCCGTGACACTGATGCGGCCTCGCCGCCCGATCCCCGTATTGATGCGTTCCTGCACGATCTTTACGAGAAGGAGCACACCACCGAGAAGCCCTGGCGCAACCTCGCGAACGGCCCGCTGCGCGGCAAGCAACCGGAGCACCCGGGTGCCGCTTCCGGAAATCCCGACGGCCCCATCACCTGATCAGCGCGCTCGTCCCCCCGCGTTGAGCGCTCGCAGCAGGAGTGCGGTTCCGAGCCCGAAGGCGGCATGCAGGACGAATAACGTCAGCCAGATCCGCATATTCCAGCCGGCTGCGAATGGACGCCCTTTGATCGGCCCTACGATCAACAGCGCCACGGCGCTCACGACGATCCCTCCGAAGATCGCCGCCGTCATCCAATAACTGCTCCCGACGCGCCCGCGAAGCACACCCAGGAAAACGATCCCCCACAAGCCGCCCCAGAAGGCCGAGCTCAAGGTCTGTGGCACGCCGAATGGCGGTACCGGCGCCATTCCATAGGGCGCGTTTGGAATGAGACCCGCAGAATGGAGAATGGCCGCCAGGCCGAACTGGAAAACGAGTACACTGGCGAACCCAGCCATAAACGCCTTTGCGATGTTGGCGCCCGAAAAAACCGCCGTGTCAGCGCCCGATGTCGTCATACCGAATTCCTCACAAAAGCCATTGGGCAAACGCCCTGGTGAATAGGGGGGGCCGCGCTACGTCCAGAGTGCCCGCGGACCGAAGAAAGCCACGTCCTTGATCCGCCGAACTGCTCCTTGCACGGCATTAGCGCGTGGATCCGTACAATAGGTCATCGAGATAACCAGACGCCTCTCGCCCTCGAGGATTGGCGTCACCTTGTGATGAACCTTCGCCCCCTCGAACACGATCAGTGTGTTGGGCGGCGTGGCAATATCCGTTTCCTGCCCCTCGATCTTCGCCTTGAGCGTCGCATGGCTGAGTCCGCCGGCCGCGCTACCCAGATTGATCACCGGCAGCAGAACTGTGAAATGGCGGCCACGATAGAAATTGTGATCGTAGTGCCAGCCGATGTGGTCTCCCGGCTTTTCGTAGAACAGCACAGAAAGCGAACTCTGATCGTTGATCGGGGTCGGTCGCACTGTCTCTCCGACGATCCGAGAGATGAGCCCCATAATCTCTCGGGAATGGTAAAGCGCGATGATCGCCGGCCCCGCGTCGAAAAGGCTCTCATAGGCCACCGTCCCACCCTTCTTGTGAGCTGGCACATAGCTGCGTTCGGGCCCGGCGAGCTTGAGAGCCTGTTTTCGGAGCAATTCGAGGGTCTCGCTCGAAAAGATGCCATCGATCCGCGCCAGACGCTGATCGAATGCGGGCGCTGTCCGCTGCAGGATGGGCCTGAAATCAACAGGCGGCGCGGCCGCGATCGCCCCGATGCGGGCCTCGAGCGACCGATACAGCTGGGCCCGGCGATAACGCCCATAGGCGATGCCACCAGCACCTGCCGTCACAAGCACGAGAATCGCTTCCGTGATCATGGCCTTTCCCTACGGTCGTCTGGCTCGGTCCTCATCGACTTCAAGGTGGTTGCGTCGTAGTGATCGCGAATGACGGATTGGCTGCAGATTTATGACGTGCGCGCCACCCCGCGTGGCGGGTCCCACGGAAAGCGCACCCGCTCGGCAGCGGATCGAGGCCTCAGCGCGGCGACGGGTTTATCCCTGTTGCCGGGCGCAAGCTGATGCACCCGCGCATAAAGTTCGTCCGTGAGCTGGCGCCGGTCACCCCTGTGCTCGAGTGCCGAGAACGGTACCACCTCGCCGACGTGCAACCGGACATCGGCCCCTACGAACTTGCGGAACTCGGATACCAGTAGCGATAGCCTGAGCATCAGGCTGACTCGGCTCACGAGATGGAATAATCGGCTGTTCTGACCCTCGAAGTAGACCGGCAGCACACTGGCCGCGGTCTGCTGTACGAGCCTTGCCGTGAAGTGCTTCCACGGCAACTCCTCGGCCTTGCCGAACGGACGCTCCGCCGTCGCGACACCACCCGACGGGAAGATGATCAGCGTCACGCCATCCTTGAGCAGCCGGCGTGCCGCTGCCCGCGTCGCAAGGTTCGTCTCGCGTGCAGTCTGGGTCTCCGCGAAATCGATCGGAAGAACGATGTCGCGCACCTCGGGCACCTTGAGGAAATCCCGGTTGACCAGGATGCGATACGGCCGGCCGATCGCCTCGGCCAGCACCGTGAGCGCAATGCCGTCCCCGATGCCGAACGGATGGTTGGCGACGATCACGAGCGGCTCGCCGTCTCCGACTCTCGGCGGCCACACTCCCTGCAGGTCGAGCGATGTGCCGATCAGTTCCAGCATCTCCGCCATCATGCGC
>LNDR01000249.1 GCA_001464755.1 Rhizobiales bacterium Ga0077524 | reverse complement strand
CTCGATAACGCCTTACTCAAATCATATGGGTAGACGACGCCTGTCTGTCCAGGGGGTACCTGATGCCCGTTCAATGTTCCCTGAAGGCCGCGCGATCAGCCCCGCGGCGGCGTGGCATAGACCGCGGCTGACCGCAACGCCGCCGCTTTGCGGCTCGCGTGCAGCGGTCCCTCCAGCGCCGCATAGGCGGCATTCACCCGCCGTGCCATCGCCGCGAGATAATCGAGAACCTCGATCGGAAGCTCGGCCGAGGCATACCGATCCGGATGGTAGGTCTTCGACAGGCGGTGCCAGGCGCTCTTGATCTCCTCGAGGCTGGCGCCGGCCTTGACGCCCAGAATTGTGTGGGGATCGAAGCCGTCCATCGCTGCAACCCGGCTCTTCAGGCTTTCCGGTTTGGCCGCCTGCACGATTTTCACCGCACGTATCGTCGCCTTGGAGATCAGCACCCGCTCGCCGCCCCACGGCTCGAACTCGATGAACATGTCCGCGCCGTTGAGTGCTCCGGCCAGCGTGCGCCCGATCCCGACCATCGCCCTGCCACTCAGGATTTCACCCCCGTCGATCGTCAGCTCGACCGCCACGCTCTGTTGCTCGACGGTGTCGACCTTGTTGCGCTCGAACATGCGGCTCGTCTCGTTGCTTGTCCCAAACTGGAACGCCGGTTCATCTCTCCCCGGGCTCAACGCAAGAAACGTGCACACAGCCGGGCCACCAGCCCCGATCGAGACGAGCAGTGGCGATTGCAGCGAATCTTATTGAACGACGTGCAATAATAAGGTATAGAGGTGCGGAAATCGACCTCGGACAACGATTGCCCTCATGCACATCATCGAGCAGCGCGAAACCTTGGTGCTGACCAACGGGGAAGGCACTCCGCGTCACCGCATCCTGTTGCAGGCCCTCTTCGTCCTGCCGATCACCATCGCCATACTTGCTGTCCATGTCTCGGCCGCGATGCATGGCTGGTCCTGGGCCTGGCTGGCCGTCCTCCTCGTGCCCATCGTGATGGCGGCCTACCTGCGCTCTTGGCAACACCACTGCCACGCCACAGTCGAGATTGATCGCAGCATCGGCCAGGTCCGCGTCGAGCGCCGGTATGCTTTGCGAACGCGCGCCGAGTGCATGCCCCTTCGCGACATTGCCGCGCTGGAGGTCGAGACGGCCCACCGCGCAACCGGCAACGACATCTTCGCCCCAGTGCTCGCGCTCCGTGATGGCCGCCGCATTTCCCTCGGCCCTTCGCGCCACGACCGGGGCCCCTTCGACCGGGCGGTGCAGGCCGTCGAGGGTGTGTTCTGACCAGCGCCCCGCCACTTGGCTGAAACGGCCGCCCCGCGCGCGGCGCTGGCGGCAGCCGCCGGGATGTGCTACGCCCCCGCCGAGCTTTCATGATGCGCTGCACAATTGCGCGCTCCCGCGGCCTGACCGGCCGGGGTCGACCCCAGGACTCCGTAATGAACCTGCGCAACATCGCCATTATCGCCCACGTCGATCATGGCAAGACCACTCTCGTCGACGCCCTTCTCAAGCAATCCGGCGCCTTCCGAGAGAACCAGAAGGTCGAGTCCCAGGCCATGGACTCGAATGATCTCGAGCGCGAGCGCGGTATCACCATCCTCGCCAAATGCACCTCGATCCTCTGGCACGGCACCCGCATCAACATCGTCGACACGCCGGGCCACGCCGACTTCGGCGGCGAGGTCGAGCGCATTCTCAACATGGTCGACGGCGTGGTCGTCCTCGTCGATGCCTCCGAGGGACCACTGCCTCAGACCAAGTTCGTCGTCTCCAAGGCTTTGAAGCAAGGCATGCGGCCCATCGTGGCCATCAACAAGATCGACCGCCCCGACCAGCGTCACGACGCCGTCCTGAACGAGATCTTCGATCTTTTCGCCTCGCTCGACGCCACCGACGAGCAGCTCGACTTCCCCGTCGTCTACGGCTCCGGCCGCGACGGCTGGATGGCAGACGCGCCGGAAGGCCCCATCGGCGATCTCACCCCGCTGTTCGAGTTGATCCTGCGCCATGTGCCGCCGCCGGTCGCCGAGGACGGGCCGTTCCGCATGCTCGCGACCACGCTCGAGGCCGACCCGTTCCTCGGCCGAATCCTGACCGGCCGCATTCGCTCGGGCAGCGTCAGGCCCAACCAAGCCATCAAGGCGATTTCCCGTGACGGCAAGCTGATCGAGACCACTCGCGTCACCAAGGTTCTCGCCTTCCGAGGCCTCGACCGCACCTCTGTCGATCTTGCCGAGGCCGGCGACATCGTGGCGATCGCCGGCGTGACCGAGGCGACGGTCGCCGATACCCTCTGCGATCCGACGGTCGATGTCCCGATCCCGGCCCAGCCGATCGATCCGCCGACGCTGGCGATGAACTTCCGCATCAACGACGGCCCCTTCGCCGGCCAGGAAGGCGATAAGGTCCAGAGCCGCGTTATCCGTGACCGGCTCATGAAGGAACTCGAGCGCAACGTGGCCATCCGCGTCCGCGAGAACGCTGACAAGGACAGCTTCGAGGTGGCCGGCCGAGGCGAGCTACAACTCGGCATCCTCATCGAGAACATGCGCCGCGAAGGCTTCGAGTTGACCGTCTCCCGGCCGCAGGTCGTCTCGAAGACCGACGAGGCGACAGGCCAGCGGCTCGAGCCTGTGGAGGAAGTGATCGTCGACGTCGACGAGGCCCACTCCGGGATCGTCGTCCAGAAGCTGTCCGAGCGAAAAGGCGAACTCCGCGAGATGCGCCCGTCCGGTGGCGGACGAACGCGCCTCGTGTTCTACGTGCCGACGCGTGGCCTGATCGGCTATCAGGGCGAGTTGCTGACCGACACCCGCGGCACCGCGGTGATGAACCGCCTGTTCCACGACTACGTGCCGTTCAAGGGCGAGATCGCCGGTCGTCGTAATGGCGTTCTGGTCTCCAATGGCGTCGGAGAGGCAACCGCCTACTCCCTGTTCTACCTGCAGGAGCGCGGCGCCCTGATGATCGATCCCCAGACCAAGGTCTACGAGGGCATGATCGTGGGCGAGCACAGCCGCGAGAACTATCTGATTGTCAACGTCATCCAGGGCAAGAAGCTGACCAACGTCCGCGCCTCCGGCAAGGACGAGGCCCTGATCCTGACGCCGCCGCTGCGCATGACGCTCGAGAAGGCGATGAGCTACATCCAGGACGACGAACTCGTCGAGATCACTCCGGAAACGATCCGCCTCAGGAAGCGCTG
>LNDR01000248.1 GCA_001464755.1 Rhizobiales bacterium Ga0077524 | reverse complement strand
AGAGCACGATGCCGGGCGCCGAGGCCACCTCCTGCAGTACGCGGTCGAGTTGCCGCTGCGTCCGAACCAGCGGATGCACATGCTCTATCGGGCGCACCTGCGCGTACTGCACGGCTGCCGCCTTGGCGATCGTCGTCAGCGTCTCGCCCGTGGCATCCGAGATCAGATGCAGGTGAAAATAGCTCGGCGAGACGTTGGGCATCTGTTGACAAAACCCCGGGTTATCCCGGCCCCTCGGGACCGGCCACCGTCGCGCTGGGATAAGCACGTCGGTTCTCCACCATCTCTTCAACAGGTGAGCCACCGCCCGCCTGCGCAACCTCCGATCGTCCGTCAGAAGCCGCCGCATCCGTTGTTCCGGTCTTCGCGACAGCTTGTCAACAGCAAGACCTGCCCGAATTGGCAACGCAACAGGTCGTCAAGCCACTGACTCCTTGCCGCTTTACGCCGCTTGTGGCTCGCCCCGCCAGCCGCTACTTCATCTTGAACGGTTCCATCAACACCACCGCTGCGCCCCACGCACCAGTCGGCACGGATTCAATAGCCGCAATCCACCGGACTAAGAGTCAAAACAGAAACTTCATAGAACCTTTGGGAAGATTGAAGTGGCCAAGCCCTTTCGCCATGCCTCCAAGCAATCCCTCCGCCTCCTCGATCCCTTCAACGGCGTCGTCACGTCCCCGCCGCCGATCTGGCTGATGCGCCAGGCAGGTCGCTATCTGCCCGAGTACCGCGAAGTACGCACCAAGGCTGGCGGCTTTCTCGACCTCTGCTACAACCCGGCACTTGCTGCCGAGGTCACACTGCAGCCAATCCGCCGATACGGCTTCGATGCCGCAATCCTGTTTGCCGATATCCTGCTGGTCCCCGACGCCCTCGGGCAGGGGGTCCGCTTCGCCGAGGGCGAGGGTCCGTTGCTGGACCCCATTACGTCGGCCGCCGACCTCTCCCGCTTGCAGCCATCCGCGACTCGGTCCAAGTACGCACTCGTCGCCGAGACCGTGGCCCGCCTCCGTCAGGATCTTCCGAAGGAAACGGCTCTCATCGGTTTCTGCGGCGCGCCATGGACCGTCGCCACCTACATGGTCGAGGGTCGCGGCTCCAAGGATCAGGCTGCCGCGCGCCTCTGGGCTTATCGCGATCGCGACGGCTTCCAGTCGCTGATCGACATCCTGGTAGAAACTTCGATCGACTATTTGGGGCAGCAAGTGAAAGCCGGCGCCGACGTCCTGCAGATCTTCGACACCTGGGCTGGCGCCCTGCCTGACGACGAGCTCGACCGCTGGGTCGTCGAGCCGACAAAGCGCATCGTCGAAGGCGTCAAGTCGGCACATCCCGACATTCCGATCATCGGCTTTCCACGTGGAGCCGGCGGCGCAGCCCTTTGGTACGTCTCCGAGACCGGTGTCGACGGCATCGGCTGCGATACCGCCATGCCCCCCTACATGATGGGCGAGGCCTTCGAGGACGAGCCGACAGTGGTTCAAGGCAACCTCGATCCCCTGCTTCTGGTGGTGGGTGGCGAGCCGCTCGAGGAGCGCACGCGCGAAATCCTGGATCTGATGGAGGGCAAAAGGTTCATCTTCAACCTCGGCCACGGCATCGTTCCGCAAACACCACCGGAGAATGTCGCTCGACTGGTCGAGATTGTCAGGGGCGGATAGCTTGCTCAGGTGTCATCCTCGGGCTTGTCCCGAGGACCCATCGCGCCGCAAGCGCCGCAACCAGAGATCAGTGGTTGGCCTCACCACTGCCTCCTGGCCGCGATGACGGAACAAGCTCAGAAATGGGTCCTCGGGACGAGCCCGAGGATGACAAGCTGAAGGGCCCTGCCCGTGTCCTCCCCCATCGTCCGTGCCGCGGTCGCCCTCGTCGTCACCGCGCTCGGATTCGGCGCCATAGCCTACCTCGCCGGCCCCGCCGCCTACGACTGGCTTAAGGCCTTGCACGTCATCGCCATCATCTCGTGGATGGCAGGCATGCTCTACTTGCCACGACTTTTTATCTACCACTGCGACGCCGAAAAGGGCTCCAAACAGTCCGAAACCTTCAAGGTGATGGAGCGGCGGCTGCTCCGGGCGATCATCAACCCCGCCATGGTCATCTCGTGGGTCGTTGGGCTCTGGCTGGCCTGGCAGGGGGGCTGGTTCAAAGCTGGATGGTTCCACGCCAAGCTATTGGCCGTGATCGCCCTTTCGGCATCACATGGCTACTTGTCCGCCGCCGTCCGCGCCTTCGCCGAGGACCGCAATCTCAAGTCGGCCTCGCACTGGCGTCTCGTCAACGAGATCCCGACGGTCCTGATGATCGTCATCGTCGTTCTCGTGATCGTGAAGCCATTCTGATCTCGGTGCTGCTCAATAATCTTTGCGTATAATTCGGGGATGGGTTAGGGTCTAACCCGAATCGAAAAAGATCTTCCCTGGGCGCCCGCCCACCTCGGGAAGCTGCGACCGACGGACATCGCCGCTGAATTGCGGCTGACGCTCCCCCGATCGCTCGAGTGAGCTACCCCCCACCTGCCCGCGCCAATTGTCGCGATCCCTCCCCCTGTGACGGCAAGTCCAGAGAGTTTCACATGCAAGAGATCATCAAGCAGATCAAGCTTCAGGATCTGAAGGTCAAGACGCCCACGGAGCTGCAGAGCTTCGCCGAGGAGGCAGGCGTCGAGAACGCGAGCACGATGCGCAAGCAGGAGCTCATGTTTGCCACCCTGAAGCAGCTGGCTGCCAAGGACATCGAAATCACCGGCATCGGCGTCGTCGAAACCTTGCCGGATGGCTTCGGTTTCCTGCGCTCGCCGGACGCCAACTACCTGCCGGGCCCCGACGACATCTATGTCTCGCCCTCACAGATTCGCCGTTTTGCGCTCCGCACTGGAGATACTGTCGAGGGCCAGATCCGCAGCCCGAAGGAAGGCGAGCGATACTTTGCCCTCATCAAGGTCAACAAGATCAACTTCGAGGAGCCTGAGGCCCAGAAGCACAAGGTCAACTTCGATAACCTGACGCCGCTCTATCCCGAGAAGTGGCTGAAGATGGAGATCGAGGACCCGACGCTGAAGGATCTCTCGGGTCGTGTCATTGATATCGTGGCACCGATCGGCCGCGGCCAGCGCGGATTGATCGTCTCGCCGCCCCGCACGGGCAAGACCGTGCTGATGCAGAATATCGCCAAGGCAATCACGGCCAATCATCCCGAGATCTTCCTGATCGTGCTGCTGATCGATGAGCGGCCGGAGGAAGTCACCGACATGCAGCGCTCCGTGAAGGGCGAGGTCATCGCCTCCACCTTCGACGAGCCCCCCTCGCGCCACGTCCAGGTTTCCGAGATGGTCATCGAGAAGGCCAAGCGCCTCGTTGAGCACAAGCGCGACGTGGTCATTCTGCTCGATTCGATCACGCGTCTAGGGCGCGCCTACAACACCGTCGTGCCATCGTCGGGCAAGGTGCTCACCGGCGGCGTCGACAGCAACGCCCTGCAGCGCCCGAAGCGCTTCTTCGGCGCGGCCCGCAACATCGAGGAAGGTGGCTCTCTGACCATCATCGCGACAGCCCTGATCGATACCGGCAGCCGCATGGACGAGGTCATCTTCGAGGAGTTCAAGGGCACGGGTAACTCGGAAATCATTCTCGACCGCAAGGTCTCCGACAAGCGCATCTTCCCGGCCATCGACGTGGCCCGCTCGGGCACCCGCAAGGAGGAGCTGCTCGTTCCGAAGGACCAGCTCAAGAAGGTCTACGTGCTGCGCCGCATCCTCAACCCGATGGGCGCCATGGACGGCATCGAGTTCCTCATCGACAAGCTCAAGTCCACCAAGACCAACGGTGACTTCTTCAACTCGATGAATACGTGATCGACAGCGGACGCCGTAGGTTGGGTTAGCCGGCCATCGGCGTTCCGGTTGTCGCCGGAGCGCATTTTCCAGCGTTACCCACTTTGGCAAGAGCCGGGAGAAAGGGGCGTGCGCCCCCTCCGGTGCCTATCCCGGCCGAACCTGTCCATCGCCGCGCACAACGTACTTGAAGCTCGTCAGCTGCTCGACGCCGACCGGCCCCCGCGCGTGCATGCGGCCGGTGGCGATCCCGATCTCGGCGCCCATGCCGAACTCGCCGCCGTCCGCGAACTGTGTCGACGCGTTGTGCAGCACGATCGCACTGTCCACTCGCTTGAGGAACCGCTCGGCCGTGCCGTAGCAGGCCGTGACGATGCAGTCGGTATGTTGCGAGCCGTATCTGCCGATATGCGCGATGGCCTCGTCGACACCGTCCACGGTCTTCACCGCGATGATCTTGTCGAGGAACTCGCGACCATAGTCGTCCGCCGCCGCTGGATTGACTCGCGCGTCCACGGCCACTGTCGCGGCGTCGCCTCGCACCTCGCACCCCGCGTCGAGCAGCGCCTTCACGAGCGCCCCGAGGAAATTCGCAGGCGCACGCTTGTCGACCAGCAGACATTCGGTCGAGCCGCAGACGGATGTCCGCCGCATCTTCGCGTTGACGACGATCGCAACCGCCATATCCAGGTCCGCGCCACGATCGACGTAGGTGTGGCAGATGCCTTCGAGGTGGGCGAAGACCGGCACCCGAGCCTCCGATTGCACGCGCCCGACGAGGCTCTTGCCGCCCCGTGGCACGATTACATCGACGTTGCCGCCGAGACCTGCCAGCATGTGGCCGACTGCGTCCCGATCCGTCGTTGGCACGAGCTGGATGGCGGCCTCCGGCAGGCCCGCGGCCCGCAGCCCTGCCACGAGGCAAGCGTGAATTGCCCGGCTGGAATGGAAGCTTTCCGATCCGCCGCGCAGGATCGCCGCGTTGCCTGCCTTCAAGCACAGCCCGCCCGCATCGGCCGTAACATTGGGCCGACTCTCGTAGATGATGCCGATCACGCCCAACGGCGTCCGCACGCGTTCGATCAGCAACCCGTTCGGCCGCCGCCATTCCGCGAGCACCGCCCCTACCGGATCATCGAGCGTCGCGATCTCCTCGAGGCCCTGCGCTATGGCCGCGATCCGCTTCTCGTCGAGCGCCAGCCGGTCGAGGAACGACCCACTCGTCCCCCGCGTCCTGGCAGCATCAAGGTCCAGCACGTTGGCGGCTAGAACTTCCGCTGCGCGCTCCCGCAAAGCCTTCGCCGCCTCGCGGAGCGCCAGATTTTTGGCATCGGTCGGTGCCAGCGCGAGTTCTCGCGCGGCTTCTCTGGCCTTGGAGCCCATCTCGAGCATGAGGCTCTCGATGTCGGTCTGGTCGATGCGCTCGGGCCGGTTCATGAGGCTCGTCCGTAAGGCTGTGCTGAAAACCGTAACAGGTGATTGCAGCTTCTTACCACAGTCCCAGCTCTTTGAGTGGTGTTGACGTGCGCCATCTGCCCGGGCTGCCGCCCCGCTGCTGATCGACTGAGCTGATCACGGCGCGGCAGTCACGGTCGCTATCGGCCGGCGTTGGCCTCGGAGAGTGCGTGTCCGGAGGCTGCAGCCACCTCGCCCTCAGCGGCGATCATATCGCCAGCTGGGCCCTTCACGCCCGAGAGGTGCCCGGCGAGGTCAGCTTCCCATAACGACCAGCTGGCACGATCTGCGACCAGCTCGTGCCCGTCCGCTCCATAGGCAGGCAGCAGCTTGAGATCGACCCGACCTCCGGCCTTGCGCCAGGCGTCGGCCATCGCATCCGCGAGTTGCGGCCCGAAGTAGCTGTCGTTGCGCGCGTAAAACCAGACGGTGGGCACCTTTGCCCTCTCGCCGAGCCGTCCCGCGGTTTCGATCAGCCTATCTATCGAGCACACCGCGTGCGGCCTGCCATAAGCATGGCCCCCTCGACCACCTGCGAAGTTGACGACAAGGCGAACGCCCGGAATGGAGCGGCCCGCCACGGCAAGCGAAGCCCAGCCGCCGGTCGAAGTCCCGGCCACAACGATATGCTGGTCGTCGACGAACGGCTGCCGGCTCATGAACCTGATGGCGGCTTCGATGTCGTCTGCCGCGCTCTGTCCGGCACTCCAATGGTCGGGGCGCGAGCAACTGTCCCGTCCCTCCGCGAGGTCCCCCCCCGTGGCGCCGTGCCCACGTCGCTGCGGCACGAGGACGACATAGCCTCGCGCAACGAACCAGCGCGATAGCCAATAGAACACCGGCATGGAGACGGCCTCGCGCGTCGACGCGTCGCTGCCGTGGTTGATCACGACCAATGGCCTGCGGCCGGGTGCGTCCTCGGCGGCTGGTCGGAAAACGGTGGCCCGCAGTGGAGTGGCAGGGTCGCCACCGGGGACGATCCACAATTGCTCGCGCATTCGTGGACTTTCCGGGCCGAAGGAGCCGTAGCTGGGCTCCGCACCTGCAGCCTGCGCAACGACAATGGAGCTGAGCAACAAGATCAGGCCAAAGAGGCCGAACCGCATTCTGGCCCCCGCGCTTGGGCAATCCCAAACCCCCCCAGCCATATCGTTCCCCCGTCCGGCATCGACGGAGACAGGCTTAACAGACGAGACGGCGCGGGCTGTGCGCGACAAAAAGGCACGTGGTGGTATTACCAACCATGAAATTCATGAGGCAGAACAAAGACTCGGCCGGAGCCAAGCACGGCGGAATCGGAGCAACCAGGACTCTGCGATGCAACCAATTGCTGTCCCCGACGTTCAAACCGGCGCCAGCGCCATGTCGTCCCGGTGAATGAGTTCGGCGCGTCCGGAGTGTCCGAGAATTTCGGCGATCTCACTGCTCTTCTTGCCGAGTATCCGCGTTGCGTCGATCGAGCCATAGGCGATGAGACCCCGCCCGATCTCGCGGCCGGCTGGATTGCGGATGATGACCGCATCACCGCGATCGAAGTCCCCGTCGACACGTCGCACGCCCGCAGGCAGGAGGCTCTTTCCGCTGGCGAGCGCTTTCTCCGCGCCGGCATCGATCTCGACTGTGCCTCTAGGTTCCAGGTTGCCGGCGATCCACCGTTTGCGGGCCGTCACGGGATCTGATGGCGCCAGAAACCAGGTGCATGGCGCTCCCGCGCTGATGGCCATGAGCGGGTGCAGCACCTTCCCCGAGGTGATCACCATGTGGCAACCCGAGCCCATGGCGATCCGCGCAGCCGCCACCTTGGTCACCATGCCCCCTTTAGACAGCTCCGACCCGGCGTCCCCTGCCATAGCCTCGATCTCGGGCGTGACGGCCGTCACCACGTCCAGCCGGCGAGCATTTGGGTCCGCCGCGGGAGGCGCTGTATAGAGCCCATCGATATCCGACAGCAGCACGAGACAATCGGCGCTCATCATCGACGCTACCCGGGCCGAGAGCCGGTCGTTATCGCCGTAGCGGATTTCGGTCGTAGCCACGGTGTCGTTCTCGTTCACGACGGGAATGACCCGGTGCGCCAACAGCGTATCCATAGTTCGCCGGGCATTGAGATAGCGGCGGCGCTCCTCGGTATCGCCAAGGGTCAACAGAACCTGCGCGGCGGTCAGTCCTCGGGTCCGCAAGACGTCTTGCCAGGCCGAGGCGAGGCTGATCTGCCCGACCGCGGCTGCGGCCTGGCTCTGCTCCAGCTCCAATGCGCCCTTTGCCAGTCCCATGACGTGCCGCCCGAGCGCGATGGCCCCTGACGAGACGAGTACGACCTCGCGTCCATCGGCGACGAGATCGGCAACGTCGTCGGCAATCGAGTTGAGCCACGTCGCCCGCAACCTCCCGCTCACACGGTCGACGAGCAGGGCCGAGCCGATTTTGACGACGACCCGCTTGGCATTGCGCCATTCGGGACGGGCGGTGGAGGCATCGGCTGTGGTCATGTGGGGACCGGTTCGAGATGGCGAAGGATTGACGGGGCTCGTTTAGCAGAATTCCCTTCCACCGTCCGCTGGTGCGCGGAGCTTGGTGTGTGCACTTGCTTCGTTGCTGCCGCGCGCGAGCCGGTGCTAGCCTTGTCGAGCACGACAAGCAAAGCGAGGGCTGAGCTTCAACGCAAGCCACTCGCTATAGGGAAACATTCGAGGAGATAACCTAATGCAGCGATATGTCCGCTACCTGGCGGCGGTTGCCGGGGCGGCCCTGCTTGGCTCGACCACGATCGTCCTGCCAGCGCTGGCTCAGAAGAAGGGGGGCACGCTGCGGGTCTACAACAGCACCAATCCCCCGAGCGCGTCGATCCATGAGGAATCGACGATTGCGACCAACATGCCGTTCATGGCGGTCTATTCGAACTTGGTCATGTTCAACTCCAAGGACGAGAAGAACAGCTCTGAGAACATCGTGCCCGACCTTGCCGAGAGTTGGGCCTGGGACGACACCAAGACGAAGCTGACGATGAAGCTGCGGCAGGGCGTCAAATGGCATGACGGCAAGCCCTTTACCTCCAGGGATGTGCAGTGCACTTGGCATCGCCTGAACGGCAAGGAGCCCAACGTCTACCGGCGCCTGCCGAGGAAGATCTGGTGGGAGAACCTCGTTGAGGTAACTACCAATGGCGATCACGAGGCGACGTTCGTGCTCTCGAGCCCGCAGGCATCGTTCTTGTCGATGCTGGCCTCGGGCTTGACCCCCGTTTACTCATGCCACGTCGACGCCAAGGACATGCGGACGAGCCCGATCGGCACGGGACCATTCAAGTTCGTCGAGTTCAAGCGCAACGAGAGCATCAAGCTGGCGCGCAACCCGGATTACTACAAGCCTGGGCTGCCCTACCTCGACGGCATCGAGTGGCGCATTGTGCCGAACAGGGCGACCCGCGTGCTTGCCTTCGTAACAGGCGAATTCGATCTCACCTTCACGGCCGACATCACTCCGCCGATCCGAAAAGATCTGGTTCATCAAGCGCCAAATGCGATCTGCAAGACGGTATCGACCAACGTGCCCACGAACATCCTCGTCAACGTAACTCGGCCGCCGTTTGACGATCCGAAACTCCGCCGCGTCGTGTCGCTGGCCCTTGATCGCCAGGCCATGATCGACATCGTCAGTCACGGTGAGAACAGTATCGCCGCCAACATGATGAGCGACGGCAACTGGGCCATGCCGAAGGAAATGCTGGAGAAGCTGCCGGGATACGGACCAATGGGCGAGCAGCAGGCCGAGGCGCGAAAGATCATGGAGAGTCTGGGCTATGGCCCCTCCAACCGCCTCAAGGTCAAAGTCTCGACGCGAGACTTCAACGCCTACAAGGACCCAGCGGTGATCCTGGTCGATCAGCTGAACAAAGTCCACTTCGATGCCGAAGTCGACATCGTCGAATCCAGCGTCTGGTATGCGCGCATGACCCGCGTCGACTACGCTGTGGCGCTCAACCTCTCGGGTGTCGGCATCGATGATCCCGACGCCGTGATGAAAGGCGCTTATGCCTGCAAATCCGAGGCGAACTATACGAAGTACTGCAATCCAAAGGTCGAACAGCTGCTGGTCGACCAGGCCAAGGAGTTCGACACTGGCAAGCGCAAGCAGATGGTTTGGGAGATCGAGCGTATCCTCGCCGAGGATGTAGCGCGGCCAATCATCTACCACGGCAAAGGCTCGACCTGCTGGCAGCCCCACTTCAAGGGTCAGGTGCTGCAGTCCAACAGCATCTATAACAACTGGCGCTTCGACGAGGTCTGGCTCGACAATTAATCTGACAGACGACGAGTTCGTTCGCGTTGGTGTTTTGCCGCTATGGCAGCCAGCGCGAACGGCCCTCCACCGCCTCGATCTCGGCTTCGGCCTGATCATGGCGGCGGGAAATCTCCCGCGTGATCGCGTAGAGCGCTTCCTTCATGCCCTTTCCCGAGACCGCCGACAGAACCAGCGGCTTCTTGCGCGCGGCCTTGGTGAGTTCGGCTGACTTCTCCTCCATGACTTCCGCCGTAACCGCATCGCACTTCGAGAGCGCCACCAGCTCCTTCCGCTTCGCCAGCTCCGGCGAGTAGGAGCGGATCTCCCGGCGAACCGTCCTGTAGGCTTCGGCGACGTCGTCCTGTGTGGCGTCAACCAGATGCAGCAGCACCGCGCACCGCTCCACATGACCGAGGAATCGCGTCCCGAGACCGGCGCCTTCGTGCGCGCCCTCGATAAGTCCAGGAATATCGGCCAGCACGAAATCCACGTCGCCCGCGCGAATCACGCCGAGATTGGGATGCAATGTCGTGAATGGATAGTCGGCGATTTTCGGCCTCGCAGCCGTCACGGCTGCCAGGAACGTCGACTTGCCGGCATTGGGAAGGCCGATGAGCCCGGCGTCGGCGATCAGCTTGAGCCGGAACCAGATCGTCAGCTCCTCGCCCGCTTGACCGGGGTTGGCGTGACGCGGCGCCCGGTTCGTCGAGGTCTTGAAGTGGGCATTGCCGAAGCCGCCGTTGCCGCCGCGCGCGATCACGGCTCGGTCTCCCGGATTGATCATCTCGGCAAGCACCGTCTCCTGGTCCTCGGCGAGCACCTCCGTTCCGGGCGGCACCTTGATGACGATGTCGTCGCCGTTCGCGCCGGCGCGGTCGCGGCCCATGCCCGCCTCGCCGTTCTTCGCGAAGAAATGCTGCTGGTAGCGGTAGTCGATCAACGTATTCAGGTTGTCGACGCAATCGACGACAACGTCGCCGCCCTTGCCCCCATTCCCCCCGCTGGGGCCGCCGAACTCGATGTACTTCTCGCGCCGGAACGCCACGCAGCCATTGCCGCCGGAACCTGAGCGCACATAGATCTTGGCTAAATCGAGGAACTTCATGACAGGGCTGCCTCAACGTCAGATCGCAATTGTCGCTCGAACTCAGAGCTTATGATACCCGTTAGGGCCGTGCTGGATCCCTTAGAGCTTTCCGCGCCTGATACAGCCATCGGCTGATCCGGCCCCCACCGCTCCGTTCTGGCGCCGGGGTGGTCTCGGCGATTGGTCCCAACACCGCTTCCGCCCGCTCACGCGTCAGCCAGAGGCCGAGCGCCTCAACTTCGGTGCCGCGCGCCGCGCACCACATCCGCGAGCGCCCGACCTCCTCGAATCCGAGCTTCGCCAGGACCCGGCCAGATGCCCGGTTGTCGACGAAGTGTGCGGACGAGAAGGCCATGTGCCCATCTGTTCCGAAGCCGTGGCGAACCGCGGCTGCAGATGCCTCGGTGGCGAAACCGAGCCCCCAGTGCTCACGGCCAAGCCAAAAACCGAGCTCGGCTGCCCCGGAGCGCCGGCGGAAATAGCCGGTGCTGCCGATCATCCGGCCGTGCAGCTCGATCGCGAACCGCACATCGCTTCCGTTCGGTTGCAACCAAGCTTTGGCGTGCATCGGGAGCAGCGGGTGCGGAATATCGCTGGTCATGCGCGCGACATCCCAATCGCTGGCCAGTGCCAGGAAATCGGGCTCGTCGCCGCCGCGCAGCGGCCGCAGGATTAGGCGCGGCGTCTCGATGATCGGCAGTGACATCGCTTGTGACTGACCCTTACTCCGGGTTTGGCCAATACTGCAGCAGGTCACGCTCTGACCTTCTTGGCCATCCATGGCTTATCGTAATCGCCGGCCATGATCGAGCCCTTTGGCACGATCACGCCGATCACGTCGGCAAGTCCGAAGCGCTCGATCTGCTCGCGAACCTGATCCGCCGACTTATAGGCGATCGGAGTCTCTGAAACGTCGGGCCGATCGAAGAAAAAGCGTACGTCGAGGCCTTCCGTCTGCCGCTCGAGGAGCGCGCGTGATCGCTCCAGAAAAGCCTCGGGCTCGAGTCCGATCAGGCCTTGCTCCCTGAGCAGCGCCGTTCGGCTCTTGTTGCGACCGGCACCGTGGGGCGAGAACGAGGCATATTCCGTCCGGTCGTTGCCAAACGACAGGAGCACCGGCGCCGCCATGTTGAGCGGGATCAACCCGAGCAACGGATGGCCATCGTCGCCCTTCCAGGCCGGAGTGGCGCCCTTTCCGTGGTAGAACAGATCTCCCCGTTTCCACACAAAGTTGTGCTCGTTGCCGAATGCCGCCAGAGGTGCAATTCCCAGCCGCGCCAGCGTCCGCTCGTGCACCAGCTGGTGGTTCCGCTTCGTCCACCGCGCGACGTAGGCCAGCGCATCCCAATACTCGGCGCCAACCTCGCTGTCGGGATCGATCCAGGCCTGATGCGGCTTCGTCTCCGGTGAAACTGCCTTGGTATGCTGCACAGCCGCCGCGATCCCTCGCTTGTAGACCTGCGCGCCGAGATCGCGGCTGCCATGATGCGTCACGAGTACGTTCACCCGCTTCGCATCGCCGAGCGACGTCGCGAGCGCCCCCTGCCCGTTCTGCGCCAGCTTCTGCACCAGCGTCGGCGTCACATCGAGCGTACCGAGATAGGCAAAATGGTTGCCATCACCCTGGTCGCAAAGCTGCGCCTTCGCGCGACCCGCAAGTCCATGCAGGAACGGGTTCCGCGTCGCCTCGATCTCGTCCGTGATCGGGTCGCTGACCTGCTCGGCGGGCGCCCGGCCGCCAGGGCCAAACCGCGTCGTAGCCTTCAAAGCATCCATGAACGCGCCTGTTTCGACGCCCTCCGGGAACACCGTCGCATACATCGAGCAGCAGATGTCGGCCGAGTGGAATGCCGGATGAATAGCCCTGGAGATGACAGCCCCGCCCACTGGGATCGTGCCCGGTGCACTACCGGCCGGGCATGCATCGGGCATGATCGCGCCGTGCTCCAGAACCGGGCAGCGCATAAGCTCGGCCATGTGCGCGCGAACAGCCCGAATGTTCGCCTCGTCTTCGGGCGTCTCGGCGGCGATGGCCTCGGTGAACACTCCCTGCGTCCGCCGGGCGATGATGGCCGGCTTCGGAAACATGGTGGTCACAGCTTCGCGGATGGCATCCAGACCCTGGCCGTCGGCTTGCAGCCGTCGCGCTTCGGCCAATACGTCCTTGAAGCGCGGTCCCGGCTCGACTCCCCACGACAGCAGCAGCCGGCCTCCGATGGTGCTCATGAGTTGCATCTCCTATGCGCAACAAAAACATGTTTCACGTGAAAAAAATACAGGTCCATCAAAACATTACGGGGGAGGCGAACCCGCCTCCCCCGCGCTTGTGCGATTGGGTCGGGCTTTCGCCGGACCCCTGTACCGATGAGATCCGTTACTCTGCCGCTTCCAGCTTGGCTGGCGTCACGGAGATATAGATGCGTCCGTTGCGCTTCGTCTGGAAGCCGACGCTGCCCTCGACGACCGCGAATATGGTGTGGTCCCGCCCCATGCCGACGCCGGTGCCGGGGTGCCACTTGGTGCCGCGCTGACGGGCGATGATGTTGCCCGGAATGACGGCCTCGCCGCCGAACTTCTTGATGCCGAGGCGACGGCCGGCTGTGTCGCGGCCGTTGCGGGACGAGCCGCCTGCCTTTTTATGTGCCATGGATCGTTTTCCTTCGCTTGATCGCTCTCAGGCCTGTGCGGGGTCAGCCGCCGGCCGATTGGAGTAAAGAGGGCGGCGCCCCCTACATTCCGACGATTTCCTTGATCAGGACCGTCGTCTGCTCCTGACGATGCCCCTTC
>LNDR01000247.1 GCA_001464755.1 Rhizobiales bacterium Ga0077524 | reverse complement strand
CGCGGAACCTACACGCTAGTGCTGCACGAACTCGGGCATGCCATGGGCCTCAAGCACGGCCATCAGACGGGTGGCCCAGCCAATACGGCCATGCAGGCCGCCTTCGATTTCAACGATTACAGCATCATGAGCTACCGGCGCGAGCAGAACGGCGCCACCAGCGGGCTTTCGACACAGGCGTTCAGCCGCCCGCAATCGCTCATGATGTTCGACATCCTGACGTTGCAGACGATGTACGGCGCCAACTACAACACCAACAGCGGCAACACCGTCTACAGGTTCAGCCCGACGACCGGTCAGATGTTCGTCAATGGCGTGGGCGGCGACGTGCCGGGAGGCGGCGCGGTCGGTGCGAACCGAATCTACCGCACGATCTGGGATGGCGGCGGCATCGATACCTACGATTTCAGCAACTACACAACCAATCTGTCTGTCGATCTGACGCCGGGAGGGCGATCGACACTCGATACGGCCCAACTCGCCATCGTGAACAGCACCACCGGCGGCCTGGCGACGGGCAACGTCTTCAACGCACTGATGTTCAACGGCGACACGCGATCGTTGATCGAGAACGCTATCGGAGGAACCGGCAACGATACGATCGTCGGCAACGCTGTCGGGAATGGTCTGTTCGGAGGCGGTGGAGACGATTTACTTTTCGGCGACGCAGGCCTCGACTTCATCTTGGCCGGAGACGGCAACGACGTGGCGTCGGGCGGCTCGGAGCGCGACCTCCTCTACGGCGAGGCCGGGCTGGACGTTCTGTTCGGGGATGGGGGTGACGACTTCCTGGCGGGTGGCGCGGATCGTGACGGGCTCTACAGCGGCAGCGGTTTCGACGTCCTGTTCGGTGGCGACGGCGACGACGTTCTTTCCGGCGACGGTGACCGTGACTGGGTTTATGGCGAGGCAGGCCTCGACCTCCTGTTCGGCGGCGACGGCGATGACGTGGTCGCGGGTGGCGCGGGCGCAGATACCGTAATCGGCGGCACGGGCGCGGATGCGCTGTTCGGCGAGGCCGGCGACGACTTCATTTTCGCGGAGGACGGCAACGACTTCGTCGTCGGCGGCGCGGGCTACAACCAGATCTCGCTGGCGGGCGGCCTCGACATCGTGCTGAGCACGAACGGCGACGCAGGCACGCAGTTCGTGGTCGACTTCTCGCTGGCGGACGGCGACCAGGTGTGGCTGGTCGGCTCGGGCTACGCGGACGCTGCGGCAGCGCTGGCCGCTGCGAGCAACATCGGCGGTGCGACTTATATCCCAAACGGCAACGACGCCGTTTATATCGCGAGTATCGCACCATCGCAGCTCTCGGCCGCGAACATCGTGCTCCTTTAGTGGCGCGTGAGCCTTTAGTGGCGCGTAGCGACTCCCTGCGGGGAGCCGGCCGCCACGCACGGGAAGGGTGTTGTGGCGCATCGGAGGGATTTCGAGTTCCCGGAAACCGCGCTGGCGCGACGGTGACGACTGGAGCACGCGCTCGCGGGCGCGGTTATCCGGGACCCTTGCCCAGTGCGGTTGACGCACGGCCGACAAATCTAACGAGACGAGGAAGGGCCCCGGCTCTATGCGCGCCGGACGCGCGCTCCGGCCGGGGACTCGGGGAAGCATCGATCGTGCGCAACCCGAAGGTCAGGTGGAGCTCATTCGTGGCGCCGGCGACACCCCTGCGGTGAGCCGGCCGCCACGCGCGGCCAGGACTTCGAATTGGCGCGCATGCTCCAGATCAGGACGGCGGCGCCGAACAGGGAGTAGACGCTGAAAATGCCGTAGGTGACAGCGTAGCTGCCAACAACTCGGTAGAGCGTTGCGAAGGTGGCCGGGCCCAGCACGATGCCGAAGAACGTGAGGGCCAGCACGCCTCCGGTGGCGAGGCTGACCTCGCCCGGACCGGCAGCGCGGGCGACCTCCGCGAGCCACAGGCCATTCCAGCCGACGAGGCAGAAGCCGAAGCCGAACACGATCACCGCCATCCACCAGGCGGGCCAGTCCGGCGAGGCAAACGCTAGAGCCAGGCCGAACGCGGCCGAGCCGATGCCGATCGTCGTCAGGATGGCGCGGCCGCGACCGATCATGTCGGCGAGGACGCTCCAGGCGATGCGGCCGGTCACCCCGCCGACCTGCATGACCGTGGCCGCGCCGCCAGCGGCGACAAGGCTCCAGCCGAGGTCGGTAACGAGCATGGTGATGAGAAACGTAAAGAGGCAGAACTGCGACGAGGCGTAGGCCCAGCCCATGATGGCCAGCGCGCGCAGGCGAGGCGAGCGGAGCACGACGCGGATGCCGGACAGGACACCACCGACGCCCAGGGTCGCCGAGGGGGTGCGATCATCGTCGAGCGCGCTCCGCATCATCAGAAAGGGAACAGCCACAAGCGCCATCAGGGCGGCACTCGCTCCAATGGCGATCTGCCAGCCGTAGATCTCGGCAAGGCGAGGCAAGAGCAGGGCTGCGAGAATGCCGCCCAGGGGGACGCCCGTCTGCTTCAGCGCAAAAACGATGTTCTGGCGGCTTTTCGGGGCGAACCGAAACAGGAGATGGGACGCGGCCGGATTGGTCAACCCGTAGGCGGCACCGATCGAGCCGGACGCGAGAACCGCCACGACGACGCTGCCGGACGCAATCCCGACAAGGCCCGCAGCCGAAAGAGCCAGTGCGCAAACGCTCATGGCGGCCGCACCATGCCGGCGGACATAATAGCCGGCAAAGCTCGAGAGAAAGGCCGCAACAGCATAGACCACACTGATCTGATATCCGATGCTTTCGGGACCAAAGCCGAAGTGCGGTGCCGCCAGCGTGGCAAGGGTCGGCAGTGCCAGGACCGCGAACGTGGCGAGAGCCTGAACACCAGTCACCAGGCCGAGCAGGCCGACCAGACCGGAAGTCCTGATGACCGGCGTGCCAGTGCCGGCCGGCGCACCGCCGGATACCTCATGATTCACTTGTTTCCGGCCTCGCTGCCGATTGTGTATAGTTGTCCGGACATTCGTCTATCGCGCAGCGGCCGGCATGGCCAGCCTCGCAGGAATGATCGATTGAGGACCGCCGTCACGGTCCCTAACACTAGGTGCGATGGAGGGTCCAGTGAACGCACAAGCCAATTCCGACCTAAAGGGATCAGCCGATCTTGCCGATGCGGCAAAAGTGGAACGCGCCTTGAGCCAATTGCCGATCACGCAGGCGCTCGCCCAGTTTACATCGGGGACGCGCCACGATGAAATTCCAGCAAGCGTGCGTTTCCGCGCATTGCATCACATGCTGGACGCCGCCGGCATTGCCGTGGCGGCCTCGCGCTACGACCATGCGCAGCGTGTGCTGAACGCCATGCGTGGGCTCGGCGGCGAGGGCACTGTTCCCGTGATTGGCCTCCCGGCGCGGCTATCTCCCCGCGACGCCGCAATTCTCAACGGTTACCTGTGCCATGGGCTGGATTTCGACGACACCCACGTAGCCGGCATCATCCATCCGACGGCGAGCGTGTTCCCGGCCGTGCTCTCGGCGGCGGCGCACGCGGGCGCATCGGGTCGCGATCTCGTGACGGCCTATATCGTCGGCGTCGAGGCTGCGGCGCGCATCGCGTCGGTCGCCAAGAGCGGCTTCCATCAGGTCGGCTTTCACCCGACCGGCATCGTCGGAGTTTTCGGCGCCACGCTCGCCGCAGGACGCTTGATGGGTCTCAACACGCGCGCACTGGCGATGGCTCAGGGTATCGCGGTATCGATGGCCTCGGGGAGCCTCGAGTTCGTCGAGGACGGTGCCTGGAACAAGCGGCTGCACCCTGGCTGGGCGGCCCAGGCCGGCATAACCGCGGCGGCGCTGGCGCGCGAAGGCTTCGTCGGCGCGACACGGCCTTACGACGGGCGCTTCGGCCTTTTCACGTCGTATATGGGCAGCTATGCCGCGCAAGCCGACCACAGCCTCGCGACGGCTGGGCTCGGGACGACCTGGGAGCTGCTGCAGACGGCGATCAAGCCCTATCCAGCCTGCCATTTCACGCACGCGTGCATCGATGCCGCCCTGGCGCTCCGGCAGCAGGGCGTCAGCGCCGACAAGGTGCGCCAGATCGAGGTGCGGGTGCCGGCCGGCACGCACAAGGTGATCTGCGAGCCGGAATCGAACAAGCTGAAGCCAGCGAACAGTTATGATGCACAGTTCTCGGTGCAATGGTTGACAGCGGCAGCGCTGATCACCGGGCGTCTCGGCCTCGCCGAACTGGAGCCCGATCGCATCGGCGATCCGGAGATCATGGCCCTGACGCAGAAGGTGCGCTTCGCCGATTATCCCGACAGCCCATTCCCGAAGGCCTACTCGGGCGAGGTGATCGTGACCCTTCACGACGGCTCGACGCGCTCGCATCGCGAGCACATCAATCGCGGCGCGGCGGAGCGACCACTCTCCAACGGCGAGATCGTCGAGAAATTCCGGGCGAACGCCGCCACCGCCTACGACACCGCAACGGTGGAGCGCATGGAGCGCGCCATGCTCGGCCTCGAGTCCGCCGCGGATGCTGCAGCGGCACTGGCGGCCTTCTCTCCGGCGGGGGCGCGGTAAACCCATGACAAACCAGCCAAATACAGACGATTCGGACCACATCGAGGAGGCGGCAGAGGGCGACTTCCTGAAGCGCCCCGATGGCGACGGCAGTTTACCGCTCTACGTGCAGCTCGCGCAGACGATCGGAGATCGCATCGGCAGTGGTGTCTACCCTGTCGGCGGTTTGCTGCCGACCGAGGCCGAACTGGGGATGAGCTTCGGTGTCTCCCGCTACACCGTTCGCCAAGCCATCCAGCACCTGCGCAACCGGGGCCTGGTCTCGGCACGCAAGGGTGTAGGTACGCGGGTGCAGGCGGTGAGTGCGGAGCCGAGCTACACGCAGTCGATGCGCTCGCTCGGCGAGCTCCTGCAGTACGCGACTGAGACACGCCTCGACGTGATCGCGGTGGAGGAGGTCGCAGCGCGCGGCGCACTCGCGGAGGCGCTGGGGTGCCGGCCAAAGAAGCCGTGGATCCGGGTCGCGGGGGTACGTCACGGTGCCCACGGCGAGCCGCCGCACTGCTTCAACGAGGTGTTCGTCGACGAAGCGTACCGCGGCATCACGGAGGAGGCGGGAACGCTGCGCACAGCGATCTGGTCGCTGATCGAGACGCGCTACGGCGAGACGGTGATTGAGGTCGACCAGGAGATCGAGGCGACAGTACTTGATGCCGAGATGGCTCGGTTGCTGGAGGCCAAGGCTGGCGCGCCGGCTTTGAAGTTCACCCGCCGGTACTACGTGACGGGACGGCGGCTTGTGGAGCTGTCTGTGAGCGTACACCCGGCCGACCGCTTCTCGTATCGGATGACGATTCGCAGGGATGCGGCGCACAATTAGAAGACAAGCACAGCTGCGTTGCCGGATGTAGCGCCGGCCGCGCGCAACACGACGAGACGGAAGGGAGACACGACGAAGATGTCCGCAACTCAGGCCACAAATGGCGCAGCAAAGCCGGCACACGCCCTTGACTACGATGTCATTATCATCGGCGCGGGCATCTCGGGAATGTACCAGCTCTTGCGCCTCAGGGAGCTCGGTATGCGGGTGCGGGTCCTCGAGGCCGGCACCGGCGTGGGCGGGACTTGGTACTGGAACCGCTATCCCGGCGCGCGCTTCGATTCCGAAAGCTACTCCTACCAGTATTCCTTTTCGAAGGAGCTGCTCGACGAGTGGAGCTGGTCGGAGCATTTCGCCGGCCAGCCGGAGACGCTGCGGTATCTCAATCACGTCGCGGACAAGTTCGACCTGAGGAAGGACATCCAATTCCGCAGCCGCGTGAAGTCGGCCCACTATCAGGAGGCCTCGCGGAGCTGGAAGGTGTCGGTCGAGGATGGAAGCGCATATTCAGCGCGCTTCCTGATCACGGCGGTTGGGCCGCTATCCGCGCCGACCATGCCGCGCATCGCGGGTGTCGAGACGTTCAAGGGCGAGTCGTACCACACGGGCCTGTGGCCGCATCATCCGGTCAGCTTTGCGGGCAAGCGGGTCGCCGTCATCGGCACAGGCGCGACCGGCGTGCAGACCATCCAGGAGGTAGCGAAGACAGTCGGCCACCTGACCGTCTTCCAGCGCACGCCCAATTGGTGCAAGCCTCTGAAAAACGGCAAGATCAGCGACGAGGAGCAGAAGCGGATCAAGGCCAGCTACGACGAGATCTTCAAGCGCTGTGACGAGACGTACTCGTGCTTCCTGCACACACCGGACCCGCGTCGCACGTTCGAGGTATCCTCGGAGGAGCGCGAGGCGTTCCTGGAAAAGCTCTACGACACCCCCGGCTTCGGTATGTGGCAGGGCAACTTCCGCGACATGCTGACGGACCGCGAGGCGAACAAGGTGATTTCCGAGTTCGTCGCGAACAAGATCCGCCAGCGGGTGAAGGACCCGAAGGTGGCCGAGCAGCTCATCCCGAGAAACCACGGCTTCGGGACGCGGCGGGTGCCAATGGAGACAAAATACTACGAGGTCTACAACCAGCCGAATGTGGAGCTCGTCGACATCAAGGAGACGCCGATCGAGCAGATCACGTCGAACGGCCTCAAGACCTCGGACCGCACGTTCGAGTTCGACATGATCATCTACGCGACCGGTTTCGATGCCGTGACCGGTAGCTTCGACCGGATCGATATCCGCGGCGCGGGCGGCGTCGGGCTCAAGGAGAAGTGGCGCGGTGGGATCGAAACGTTCGTCGGCGTCCAGGTCGCGGGCTTCCCGAACATGATGATGCTGGTCGGGCCGCACACGGCGCTCGGCAATATTCCGCGCTCGATCGAATACAACGTCGACTGGGTGGCCGGCCTGCTTGGTTACATGAAGGAGCGCAACCTGACGCTTGCCGAGGCCAAGCCCGAGGCGATCGATGCATGGACCGACTTCGTCAGAGAGAAAGCCGAGGGCCTGCTCTCGAACGAGATCGACTCGTGGATGACAGGGGTGAACCTCAACGTCGACGGCAAGAGCAAGCGAATTCTTGCGCGCTACAGCGGCAGCGCGCCTGAATATCGCGCTTGGTGCAACAAGGTTGCCGCCGAGGGCTACAAGGATCTCGCTCTCGCTTAGGGCCACGAATAACCCGGCGGTTCGCAACATCCGAACGTCGCTCGCTTGTGACGGCCGCGCGTCGCAATTGCCCCTGTCGGCCAGCACTCCGCGGCCGACAGGGATGAACGATAGCTCCACCCAAGTCCGATGGCGTCAATACCCGCGCGCTGCGCGCCAGCCGGCGGCGATCGCTTCGTGCTCGGAGCAGAACCAGCGCTTACCTTTCGCTCCGTCCATTTGAATACGCCCGTACCAGGGGCTCCAGGGCAGATGGTAGATGCGGCCATTGGCCGTGACGTTGCCCTTGATGGGGCAGCCCTTGGGGGCGTCGGTCCCGGCCTCGGCCGTGTTCCAACGCTCGGCCCGGTAGTCCCACGGCGGCTGGGCCGTTCCGGACCAGATACCGACACGCGCGGCGCGAGCTTCGGCCTCGGCTGCAACGTAGCTCCGCGAATAGCGGACGAAAGCCCAGGCCAAGCCACGGCGAACCAGCGCGGCGTTGATGTCGACGTCGCCGACGCGGCAGACGCCGAGAAGGCGTTTGTACGCGTCGAGACCTCGCTCCTCGCATCGGACAATGACGCCGGCAACAAGCCGCCCAAGGGCGCGATGCGCCTCGGCGCCACACCCCCACTCACGCCCGCGCTCTTCCTTGCAGAGCTGTTTCGACTCGGGCGCATCGATTCCCTCGAGTCGGACACGGATGCCACCAACGAGCAGCGTATCGCCGTCGATCGCCTCGGCCATTCCAGTCAACATCGCGTGCCCACGCGGCGCAGCTGGGGACGGACGAGCCGCCGACGCATCGATCCGCGTCAGAAAGGCTGCGACTGACAGAGCCAGCGCAAAACTGACTGCTGCCCGAGTTGCATAGACTTTAATGGTTGTATCAAGCATAGCTGACGCACCTCCAGGTTGAATCTGGCCGATTCGGAAGGGCGGAGCGAGGCTGAACGATGTCAACTATGTGAGCGCTCAGGCATGGCGCCAATTGGGAAATAATATAATTGAATCAGAAGATTATAGTTATTCTATCGGCAACCCGGACACAGGCCAGCCGAAAGTATGAATACGAATTACTACTTATAGTTGCATCAAGGTCGATGTAACAAACTGTGATAGGCATTGGCGAACCTTCTCGTGCACCATCCCCTCTCAGAGGCTGGGATCAGATCCGCGCAAGCAGTCAGGTTTCGCGTAGCGTGTACCGCGGGCTGATGCCAGCCTCTCTCCTTTCACGATCCGCCATCCCCCGGGTAGCCAGCCGGATCGCGCGGATGGGATGCTCGTGGCACGCAGCTACTCCCCGGCGGAGCGCTGGCCAAATTCGTATTGTGGTGAGGTTGCTCACTCGCGCGCGGAGAGTTCTTCCTTCAGAAGCTCCAATTCGAGCCACTGCTCCTCGGAGGCTGCGAGTTCGTTCTGGGCTGCGGCCAGGCGCTCAGTCGCCGTCTTGAACGTCTTGGGATCGGCCGTGAACAGCTTCGGGTCCGCGAGGCGCGTCGAAAGGCTTGCGATCTCACCCTCGAGCGCCGCCATGGTGACTGGCAACGTATCGAGCGCGTGCTTATCCTTGAACGAGAGCTTGCGGCGCGGCGCGGCGGGCGATGCCCGGTCCGAATACGAGGCTCCGGTCGCGTTCCCGTTGGATTGTGCCCCCGCCTTGCGCGCTGCCGCCGCCTTTTGCACATCGCGTCCGCGGCGCTGCGCGAGCATATCGGAATAACCGCCCGCATACTCGGTCCAGTGGCCGTCTCCGTCAGTCGCGACGACGGAGGATACGATGCGGTCGAGGAAATCGCGGTCGTGGCTGACGAGCAGGACCGTCCCCTGGTAGTCGGCGAGCAACTCCTGCAACAGATCGAGCGTCTCGAGGTCGAGGTCGTTCGTCGGCTCGTCGAGAACTAGCAGGTTCGACGGCTTGGCAAGGGCGCGCGCCAACATCAGGCGGCCACGCTCTCCGCCAGACAAGGCCTTGAGGGGAGTGCGCATCTGCTCGGGTGTGAAGAGAAAATCCTTCATGTAGCTGGCGACGTGGCGGGCCTTGCCGCCGACGATGACCTGATCGCCGCGACCGCCGGTCAGCGCATCTGCGATGGTCCAGTCGGGACGCAGTTCCTCCCGGCGCTGGTCGAGGGTGACCATCTCGAGGCTGGTGCCGAGCTTGACGGTGCCAGCGTCAGGCTCGATCGCGCCGGTCAATAAGCCGATGAGCGTAGTCTTTCCGGCGCCGTTCGGACCGACGAGGCCGACACGATCACCGCGGGCAATTCGGATCGATAGCTCGCGCACGATGGGGCGGTCGTCGTAGGCCTTGGCAATGCCCTTGGCCTCGATCACGAGCTTGCCGGAGGCGGCCGCGTCCTGGCTCTCCATGCGCACGTTGCCGGTAACGGCGCGCGCATCGCTCCGTTGCTGGCGCATCTCGCGCAGCTCGGCCACGCGGCGCACGTTGCGCTTGCGACGCCCGGTGACGCCGCCATGCATCCAGTCATTCTCGCGGGCGATTCTGCGGTCGAGCTTGTGCCGCTCGAGCTCTTCCTGGGCGAGGCGGTCGTCGCGCCAGGTCTCGAAGGCGGAAAAGCCCTGGTCGAGACGGGCGGCGCGGCCGCGATCGAGCCACACGCAGGCTCGCGTCAGGCGCTCGAGGAAGCGGCGGTCGTGGCTGATGAGCACGATGGCGGCCGTCGAGGCGACGATCTCGGCCTCGAGCCATTCGATGGTCGGCAGATCGAGATGGTTGGTCGGCTCGTCCAGCAGGAGCACGTCCGGCGAGGCGGCAAGCACTTGGGCAATGGCGATGCGGCGTGTTTCGCCACCGGAGAGGTTGTCGGTTGGCTCGGCTCCGGTGAAGCCCAAGGCGCCGAGAAGCGCGCGCGCGCGGGCCTCGTCGTCGGTCTCGCTGAGGAAAGCCAGCACCGCATCGAGCGTGGTGGCATGCCCGGAGACATCCGCCTCCTGAGCCAGTGTGGCGATGCGGGCGCCCGGGTGGGCAAAGCGCGTGCCGCTGTCGGGCTCGATCAGGCCGGCCGCGATCTTGAGCAGCGTGGACTTGCCAGACCCATTGCGGCCAACGAGGCAAATGCGATCACCCGGGCCAACCGACAGGTCCGCGCCTTCGAGGAGCGGGGTCGACCCGAACGTGAGATGGATGTCTTTGAGGGCGAGAAGCTCGGCTGCCATGGGCGTGGTGTAGTGGGTCGGGCCGAGGAAGGGAAGGGGCACGGACGCTCCCGACGAACTGGCCGGGACCAGGCACCAACCGGCCATTGGTTACTGGCGCACAAGGCACGCGTGTGTTAACTTTTTATGTTGAACGGCGCTTTTCTCTCACAATGGAGGCACATATGACGCTTCGCAAATTCATCATCGAACGGGATATTCCCAAGGTCGGCAGCTTCGAGCGCGAGCAATTGCGAGAAGCCGCGGGCGCTTCCAACAGCGTCCTTCGTCAGCTCGGGTCAGACATTCAATGGGTAGAAAGTTATGTCGCCGCCGATAAGACGTTCTGCGTCTACTTGGCAAAGGACGAAGATATCATAAGAAAACATGCTGAGATCAGCGGCTTTCCGGCCACCACCATTACCGAGGTGCGGAAGATGATCGACCCAACGACGGCGGCCGCCTGACTTTGGGACTCGCGGGAACGCTTGGGCGGAAGCCCCTGATGCCCTAAGAGGGCTTCCGAGGACAACCTGAGCCCCGGGAGGAGCCCAATGACAGCCGAGACGAAGCTTGCCGACGACATCTGCCGGACCGGAGCCTCGCTTTTCGAGCGCGGACTGACGCACGGCTCGACGGGCAACATCTCGGCGGCGCTGCCGGATGGCGGCTGGCTGATGACGCCGACAGGATCGTCGCTGGGCACGCTCGATCCGGGGCGCCTGTCGCGGCTCGATGCAACGGGCAGGCACATCGGCGGCGACAAGCCGACCAAGGAAGCGTTCCTGCACACCTGCATGTATCGCGAGCGGCCGAAGTCGGGCGCGGTGGTCCACCTGCATTCGACGCATTCCGTGGCGGTATCGTGCCTTGACGGCGTCGATCACGCGAACTGCCTCCCGCCGATCACCGCCTACTACGTGATGCGCATCGGGAAGCTGCCGTTGGTACCCTACTTCCCACCCGGCGACGAAGCGTTGGCCGAGGCAGTCGCCAAACTCGCGGGCAAGCACCACGCCGTGCTGCTGGCGAACCACGGACCGGTGGTGGCGGGTACGTCGTTGTCAGCCGCGCAGGATGCAATCGAGGAGCTGGAGGAGACCGCAAAGCTGTTCCTGATGCTCCGCGGCGAGCGGGTCCGAGCGCTGACGCAGGAGCAGGTGGCAGAACTCCAGGCGAGGTTCGGATAGGGTGCACCCCCGCGGGCGCACCCGACTCAATGCCTACCTCGGCGTATTGGCCTTCAAGAACGTTCTGAGATGGCGCACCGCCAACGCGACGCGGTCTTTCGGCTCCTTCCACGGGAAGAAGGTCATCTGCGCGTTTGGCGCCAGCAGCGCCGATTCCTCGGCTGCGGCGTAGGGATGTGGCTCGGTATCGTCTGGCATGACGAGGATCGGTGTTTTGACCCCGCGCACGAAATCACGCGTCACGCTGAAAACGAAATCGTTGTTTTCGTGGTACATTTTCTTCAGAAACGCGGAGCACATCTCCATCGTGACGTCGGGACGTTTCTCGCATATCGCCGACGCCCAGTTCTTCATGTTGTTGCGATAGAAAAGGTCTGGCACCTCGGGCCTAAAGCCGCTCGGCGTTGCCGGCACGGCCGCGACGACACGCTCAGGCGCCCGCTGCAGCATCTTCCAAATGAACGGGCCGCCGATGCAGAAGCCGATGACGAGAAACTTGTCGATACCCAAGTGATCCATCAATCCGAGTTGGTCGTCGGCATACGAATCCCAGGGCCGGTCGACCTCCACGGGACCGGAGGAGCCGCCGCCGATGGCGTTCCTGAGATCCATCGTAATGCAGCGCCACTCGTCGCTGAGTTCGGTCATCGGGTTGAATGGCGTGCGCGTGGAGAGGTAGGGGATCGTCGCATTGAGTCCACCACCAGGGATGACCAGCAGCGGGAAGCCGGAGCCGGCCTCCTCGTAATGGATCTCAACGGACCCTCTCTTGTAGATCGGCATGGCGGAATTCCTCTTGGGATCGGGTGGACCAGCACCGCTGAAGGTGTGATGGAGGCGTTAGTGTACCGTTGGGCCCAGCTTGGGAAAGCAAGAAGTCACGCGGCTGGTGTGGCGCCAGCAGCGCGCGCGGTGTGCAGCGCTGACCAGACGCCGATGCACCGACCTTGACGAGGTTCGGTCTCGCCAAGACTTGCAACTTGCCAGTCTCGCGCCGATCATCGGTGGCGAAACTCTGAGCGAGAGCCGCCAATGACGCCGACCGAGATCCTGAGCTACCCGGCAAATGCCCTCGACGAGGCGCAACGGCGCAAGTACTTCGAGCGTGGGTTCCTGACGATTCCGAACGCCATTCCGATGGAATGGGTGAAGCGACTGAGAGAACTTTCCGACGAATTTCTCGACGCCAGCCGCCGCTTCGATGCCAGCGACGACGTCTTCGATCTCGGACCCAACCACACCACATCGACGCCCCATGTGCGCCGGCTGAAGGCGCTCGTCGATCGTCATCCCGAGTTCTGGGCGTTCGCCAGCCGCTCTTCCTTGACGGATATCGCCGCAGATCTTCTTGGCCCGAACGTCAAGTTCCACTCGAGCAAGCTGAACTACAAGTGGCCGGGCTCCGGCGAGGTCGTACAGTGGCACCAGGACATCACCGCGTGGCCGCACACGAACTATTCATTGGTGACCCTCGGCGTGCATCTCGACGAGGTTACGTATGACGAAGGGCCGTTGAGCTGCGTGCCAGGTTCGCAAGAGGGCCCGCTCTACGTGCATCGGGACAATCAGGGCCGCTGGACCGGGTCCATTGCCGAGGCAGACCTTGCCGGCGCAGGCCTCGAGCGAGCCGAGGACATGCTGGGCGGGCCTGGCACGGTGATCGCTATCAATTGCCGGGTGCTGCATGCCTCGCGCGCCAACCTGACCAAACGCGTCAGGGCGCTTCCACTCTTCGTGTTCGCCTCCGCCGATGCCTTCGCATGGATGCCGCCGCCATCTCCGACGCGGAAGACAGGCCAAATCGTTCGCGGCACGCCAGCCAAGGTGGCACACCTCGATCCAAGACCCTGCCCGGTCCCCCCGAACTGGGCGGAAGAGGGCTACTCCTCGATTTCCGCAGCGCAGAAGAAGTGAAAGACCCCTCCATGCCCAACGCTATCGACTTGACCAATCGCATCGCC
>LNDR01000246.1 GCA_001464755.1 Rhizobiales bacterium Ga0077524 | reverse complement strand
TCATCCTTTTTTGAAGTCGCGGCAACAGCTGTTGGAGATCGGGGCATGAAGCCGGCAAGGCGAGACCAGAGCCTGCTGCTGCGGGTGATCTTGCGCGCCTCACGCCAGGGCTTTCTCGAGTGCGGCCCCCTTCATTTGCGCTGTGCTCTCGGCAGGAGCGGCATCACGGCCGTCAAACTCGAAGGCGACGGCGCGACGCCCGCCGGCCGCTGGCGGCTGGTCGAGGTCCGGTGGCGATGCGATCGGGGCCCCCGGCCGCGCACTGTTCTCCCCGTGCGGGCAATCAGGCCGGATGACGGGTGGTGCGACGCGCCGGATGATCGCAACTACAACCGTCCGGGCGCCTTTGGCGCGCCGACCACCTCTACGATATCGTCGTCGTCTTCGCCTACAACTCGCGTCCCCGCGCGCGAGGCCGCGGCAGCGCAATATTCATGCATCTCGCACGCCCGGGATTTCCTCCGACAGAGGGTTGTATCGCTCTGGGCGTTGCGGATATGCGGCGGCTGCTGGCGCGGCTGGGTGCATCTGCGAGGTTCGTCATCGGGCGATAGTGCTCCCGAGCGAACCGCGGTCTCATGCTCAGCTACCAAGCACAAACGAGGCGAGGATTGGAGCTTCCTCGCCTCGTGGACGGCCCCGATGGAGACCAACGGGACCGCGTTTACCGGTCTTCGGCGTGCTCTAGCTGTTGTAGGCCCGCTCGCCGTGCTGTGTCAGGTCGAGGCCTTCGCGCTCGGCTTGCTCCTCCGGCCTCAGGCCGACGATCACGTCGACGACCTTGAAGATGATGAACGAGCCGACGCCCGACAGGATCAGGGTAACGACCACGGCCTTGGACTGGGTCGCGAGCTGGCCCATGATGTCGTAGGCACCAGCGACGGCCTCGCCCGGCTTGGCTACGTAGTCGAGGATGCCCGTACCCCCGAACGCAGGCGCCGCAACGATGGCCGTGCCGATGGCGCCGACGATGCCGCCCACGCCGTGCACACCGAACACGTCGAGGCTGTCGTCGTATCCGAGGGCGTTCTTCACACCCGTGCAGGCGATGAAGCAGATAACGCCGGAGACGAGGCCGAGCACGATCGAGCCCATCGGCCCGGCGAAGCCCGAGGCCGGCGTGACCGCGACGAGGCCGGCGATCGCTCCCGACACGAGTCCGAGCAGCGACGGTTTGCCCTTCTCGAGCCACTCCGCGAGCATCCAGGCGAGCGCCGCCGCAGCCGTCGCGACGAACGTGTTCATCATGGCGAGCGCGGCAGTACCGTTGGCCTCGAGATTAGAGCCGGCGTTGAAGCCGAACCACCCGACCCAGAGCAGCGCTGCACCGATCATGGTCATGGTGAGCGAGTGCGGAGCCATCTGCTCGCGCCGGTAGCCGACGCGGCGACCGATCACCAGCGCGCCAACGAGGCCCGCGATACCAGCGTTGATGTGCACCACTGTGCCGCCGGCAAAGTCGAGCGCGCCCCACTTGAACAGCATGCCTGCGTCAGCCTGCACGGCTGCAAGTGCGACTTCGGCGGCCTTCTTCGCATCGCCCGATGCTTCGGCAACCTTCTTGGCGGCATCGCCGATCGCGTCCGGACCGGCCCAGTACCAGACCATGTGTGCCATCGGGAAGTAGATGAACGTCGCCCAAAGGATGACGAAGAGCATCAGTGCGCCGAACTTCACGCGCTCGGCGAATGCACCGACGATGAGCGCCGGCGTGATGCACGCGAACGTCATCTGGAAGGCGATGTAGAGATACTCGGGGACGACGACGCCGTTGGAGAACGTGGCGACCGTCGACTCGGGCGTGACGCCCCTCAGGAAGGCTTTGTCGAGTCCGCCGACCCAATCGTTGAGCGACCCGCCCCCGGTGAACGCGAGGCTATAGCCATAGACCACCCAGATAATCGACATCATGCAGGTGATGGCGAACACCTGCATCAGCACCGAAAGCATGTTCTTCGAGCGGACGAGCCCGCCGTAGAAGAGGGCGAGGCCCGGGATCGTCATGAGCAGGACGAGCACCGTCGCGGTGAACATGAAGGCGGTGTCGCCTTTCGCGGGCACCGGCGCGGCCGCGAAGGCCGGGAGCGCGAAGGTGCCGAGCGCGAGCAAGGCGCCCGCTGCTGGTACCCCGAGGCGCGTGAGAGCTCTCGACATGTCTTGTTATTCCCCGTGTATGACTGTTGAACGAAGGACAGCTGCGCTCAGAGCGCGTTGTCGTCGGTCTCGCCGGTGCGGATTCGAACCGTGTGCTCGATGGAGGATACGAAGATCTTGCCGTCACCGATCTGGCCGGTTTTCGCGGCCCCTGCGATGGCATCGGCGGCCTTGTCGGCATCCCCGTCGGAGACCACCACTTCGATCTTGATCTTCGGCAGGAAGTTCACGGCGTATTCTGCGCCGCGATAGATCTCCGTGTGCCCCTTTTGTCGTCCGTAGCCCTTCACTTCGGTCACCGTCATGCCTTGAAAGCCCAGATCGGTCAGCGCCGCTCGGACTTCCTCCAGCTTGAAGGGCTTTATGATCGCCGTGATCAGCTTCATCGCTTGGCCTCTTTCGCCGCTATCGACCCCCGTGAGGCGCGACGCGCGTGCCTCGCCTGCCGCAGAGCAAGCAGAAGCTGAGAGTCAAGACCCGTGCCAGTTCGAAAGAAATTGTTAACGTGTTAATTCAGAACGAAAAAATATTGAGACTGCGAAAGTCGTGTTGCGTGAGTGATTGAAATACAGGCACGTCAAGCGAAGGGCTGGCCTCGAGTGCACAAGGAATGTTCAGGCGCGCCGGGGGGACGGCTCGTGGCGTGATTTATCGCACGCCGGCCGCGAGCGACTGCCTGAGAAGTCGCACATCACCGCCGAGCCAGCGATGCTTCTCGGGCACCTCCGGGAGGGTCTTGGGCAACCTGTCCGGGAACCTGTCACGATAGAACGTCAGCCACCCGTAGCCGCGACCGCCGGACGGCTCTTGTGCGACGCCGGCCAGGGCCTCGAATGTTCTTGGGTCGTTGATCCCGGCGAGCGTACGTGAAACCAGTCGGTCGAGCGGCCCACCGGCTGGCCCGTACCAATCCTCGCCGCGGCTGGCGGCCAGCTCAGCCAGTGCGACGAGAGGTGTGACCGCAAAGGCATGGTAATGCAGTGCGCGCTGGCCGCGATCGAGTTCGAGCGGGAGCGTACCGTCCGCCCGCACATGACCAAGGGCTTCGGTCATGATCGCGCGGGCCTCCTGCCAGTGGCGTTTGCTATCCGCAGCCAGTCCCGTTGCCGCCAGCCCGAGCCCCATCCAATAGAGGTGATTGTTGCGCTTGCGGCCGGGATCGAGCTGGAATGTCCGGGCAGTGTCGGCCAGACGCACGAGCCAAGGCTCGATCACGGAGCGTTGCGCCGGAGACGCGTGCCGCTTGAGTTTGAGGTAAGCGAGGGCGACGCCCGCCAGATCCCATTTCCGCTGATATTCGGCCTGCTTCGTGCCCATGTGGCCAAGCCACGCTTCACCCTTCGCCCAGGCCGCGATCCAGTCGAGAGGGCAGCGAGCGGCTTCGGTATCGCCGCGCTTGGCAGCCTTGTCCGTCTCGGCCACCACTTTGCGGAGGAACGCCGTGAGAGGCTCCACGGCAGCCTTGTGGCGACGGGCCAGCTCGGGGTCGATGCGGCTACCTTCCTCGTCGGCGTAGAAGCGGGGCAGGTCGAGATCCCTTACCGGCGGCGGAGGGGAAGGACACGGCGCCGCCGTAGCTGGCGCCGCCGCGATGAGCGTCACCAGGAGAGCGGACCAAAACAGGGCGCGCAGGGACGTTTGGCGATCGTCCGCCAGGGGGGCAGGCATCGAGGGCTCCGGGTCCAGTCTCTTCGGCAGTCTCCCATGCTCCCGCTAACGGGGTCTTGCCGCCGGTGCCGCCACTCGCCGATTGCCGATCGAAACGTAGGATGCAAACCTGCGCACCATCATGAACGCGCCCGTATTGGGCCTGGGAGAGCACCACATGCAGTTCGATTTCAAGGGTAAACGCGTCGTCGTGTGCGGCGGCAGCCGAGGCATCGGCCGCTCCATCGCCGAGACGTTCGCCAAGGACGGCGCCGCCGTCGCCGTTTGCGCCCGGGGCAAGGCGGGACTCGACGAGGCGGCCGTCGCCCTCGGCCGACACGGCGGCAAGGTCCACGCCGGCGTTTGCGATCTCGCCGACGGTGAGCAGGTCAAGGCCTACGTCAAGGCCGCGGGCGACGCGCTGGGCGGCATCGATGTGCTGATCAACAACGCGTCGGGCTTCGGGCACACCGACGACGAGGCGGGCTGGGCCGCGGGGCTCAACATCGACGTGATGGCAACCGTCCGCGCCTCGAACATAGCGATCCCCTTCATGGAAAAGGCCGGCGGCGGCTCGATCATCAATATTTCCTCGATCTCCGGCTTCGCAGCTTCGGTGCGCAGCGCGCCCTACGCGGCGGTCAAGGCAGCCATCAACAACTACACGGCGAGCCAAGCCCTGGCACTCGCCTCGAAGAAGATCCGCGTCAACGCCATCGCGCCGGGCTCGATCGAGTTCGCTGGCGGTGTGTGGGACCAGCGCAAGACCCAGAATCCCAACCTCTACAACGCGACGCTGAAGTCGATACCCTGGGGCCGCATGGGCCATCCCGAGGAGATCGCGGCAGTCGCCGCATTCCTGGCGAGCGACCTCGCCAGCTGGGTGACCGGCCAGACGCTGATGGTCGATGGCGGCCAGCTTCTCGGCTGAGACCTCACTGGATGCCGATTTGGCGCGGCGGGTTGCTGGGCTGCGCCAACTCGGCGATCAGTCACCCGTCGAGAATGTCGCGCAGGGCCGTGGCCAGCTCCAGGCGATTGTAGGGCTTGCGAAGAATGCGCAGGTCCTGCATCTCGGCGCCCTGATCGCGCAGAATATCATCCGGGTAGCCCGAGGTGAGCAGCAGCCGTGCCTCCGGCCACCGCTGGCGAGTGGCCCGGGCAACGTCGAAACCCGAAAGCCCGCCGGCCATCACCACGTCGCTGAAAACGAGGTCGACTTCGACGCCCGTTGCGAGCGTCGCGAGTGCAGCGGCACCGTGCGGAGCCTCGATCACGCGATAGCCGAGCATCTCGAGCCGCTGGCGGGTGACCTCGCGCACCTCCGTGTTGTCCTCCACCAGCAGCAGCGTCTCGCCACGGGCGAGCGGCACGTGGTCGTCGCGAATCTCGGTCACCGTCGGTGCGCTGTCGTCCGTGCGCGGCAGGTAGAGCGTCACCGTCGTGCCGAGGCTCAGTTCTGAGTAGATCGTCGCCGTGCCGCCGCTCTGGCGCACGAAACCATAGATCGTGCTCAAGCCGAGACCGGTGCCGCGGCCCGGCTGCTTGGTCGTGAAGAACGGCTCGAACGCGTGCGCCAGCACATCGCTCGGCATGCCGGTGCCGGTGTCGGAGACGGACAGCCGCACGTAGGCCCCTGCCGGAAGTCGCTCGATGGTCCCGATCTGCCCCGCCTCGGCAGTCACATTGGCTGTCTCGATGAGCAGGCGCCCGCCCTTGGGCATGGCGTCGCGCGCGTTGATCGCGAGATTGAGAACCGCGTTCTCCACCTCGCTTGGATCGGCCCGCACGGTCCATAGCCGAGGTGCCAGCTTCGCATTGAGATCGATGTCCTCGCCGAGCGTGCGGCGCAGCAGGTCGACCATGCCCATCACCTGCTCGTTGAGATTGAGCGGAGCGGGTGAGAACTGGCGCCGGCGCGCGAACGTGAGCAGTCGCGAGGTCAGGCGCGCCCCCATCTCGGCCGCATCGTGCGCCCGCTTGAGCAGCGCCTTTTGCTTCTCGTCCTCGAGGCGCATCTCGAGAAGCTCGAGATTACCGGTGATGACCGTCAGCAGGTTGTTGAAATCGTGGGCGACGCCTCCTGTGAGCTGCCCGAACGCCTCCATGCGTTGGGTTCGCACGAGCTGTGCCTGGGTATCCTCGCGTCGCTTCATCTCGGCCTGCAACTCGGCCGTTCGCTCGGCGACGCGTGCCTCGAGCTCACTGCGGCTGAGCGACAGCATGTCGAGCGTGCGCTTGCGCTCCGAGACGTCCCGCAGCACGACCGTATAGATGCGCTCGCCGTCGATCTCGATGTGCGAGATCGAGGCCTCGGCTGGAAACTCCGTGCCATCTTTGCGGCGCGCGAAGATTTCGCTTCGCTGGCCCATCGAGCGCGCCACGTTGCCGCCGCCGCCGAAGCGATGCACGTGCCCGGCATGCGCCGCGCGGTAGCGCTCGGGGATGAGCACATCGAGGGGTTGACCGATCACATGATGGCGCTGGTGCCCGAACAGCCGCTCGGCACCGTCGTTGAAGAGCGTGATGCGCTGCGCGCTGTCGAGCGAGATGATGGCATCGGCCGCGATCGATACGATCGCGGATAACCGAGCCTCCAGTTGCCCGGATTGGACCTCGAGGCTGCGGCTCGTGGTGACGTCGCGAACGGCCCCGCAAACACGGTCCACCACGCCGTCGTGCAACTCGGCCCGACCATAGAGTGACAACCAGCACACCGTCCCGTCGGCTGCGCGGAATCGCGTATCGAGAGCGAGCGTCCCATCGCCCAACGGATCGAGCGCCCTGGCCAGTGCGCCCCGGAGCTGGTCACGGTCCTGGGGGTGGGCGAGCGCTTCGAGATCGGCAATGCTGAGCCGGGCCTCGGGGCTTACGCCGAGCATGGCCCGGGCCTGGTCGTCCCAGACGATGAGGCCGCTGGCGCGGCTCCACGTCCAGATCCCGATCTGGGCAGACTCCAGCGCGACCCTGTAGCGGCTCTCCAGCGGATGCTCCTGGCTCATGTCGGGGCTTGCCTCGGTCGATTGCGCTCGGCCGCGTGTGCGGCGCAAAAAAACGGCAAGCCCATACCGCCAACATAGGCGCTCAGCACGAGCTTGGGGAGACTGATCAACGTCCAGAGACGGATGATCGGTCGTCGTGAGAGCAGTAACCCGGGCGCTACGAATCCGCTAGCTTTGCGCGCCCGGCTGCGTTACCGGCGCGCCTTTCGCGAGCCAGTCCTCGATCGCCTCGACGAGGCCATCGATCGGCCGGAAGCCCTGGGTGACAAGGGCGTAGCCGCTCTCCTGCGTGCCAGCGGCGAGCAGCGGAAATCCCTCGACGCCCGACTGCTTGGCCATCAGGAAATCGCCGAAGGTCTCGTTACGGCAATCCTCGCTCTGCATTTCGGCAAGGAAGGCGGCCCGATCCATGCCTGCCTCGGCGCCGATGTCGGCCAGCACCTCGTCGTCGGTTACGTCGCGATTGGTGGCATAGAATGCCTGCGAGACCTGTCGGTTGAATGCCAGGGCCTGCTCCGGTGCGAGGCGGCGCATCGTGACCACGGCTCGGCAGGCGGGCTCGGTGTCATAGGTGAACGTCTCGCGCTCGAAGAAGTCCTCGTCGAACGGCTGCCCGGACGCCTCGTGCACGGCTTTCCAGGCTCCGCGAATGTAAGTGCGGTCCTTCTCGCGCATAGCCTCGCGGTTGCCGGCCCGGAGGCCGCCCATCACAAGGCGCACCGGCAGGCGGCCCTCGAAGTGCTCTGCGATCTGCGCGATCACCGGCGCGAAGCCATAGCACCACGAGCACATCGGGTCGGCGAAGTAGATGAAGTGGCGAGATGACATGCGGCCTCCGATGCCATTTCAGGCGTTCGAGCTGCTACTGGTTGGGCAACACCTCTGACCATGCGTCTGTTCAAGGGTTTCGCGGTCGTAGTCACCCGGCACCTCGTTTGAGGCATTTGGTTCCTCGCCCGCGTCCAGCACTCTTTCCGTGCAGCATCTGGCGTGCACGAATTCACCGCCGTCGTTCCTGCAATATATCGAGCTGCAGCTGCTGGATGTCCATCAGGCGCTGCCATTGGCTGCTCAACAAGTGATCGACTTTCTCGTGAAGGTGGCGGATCTCCAACTCGGCCTTGAGGTTGACCTGATAGTCGTTGCGTGACCTCAGCCGGTCTTTCTCCTCCTGCCGCCTCTGGCTCATCATGATAACGGGGGCCTGGAGGGCGGCGAGGCAAGAGAGCACGAGGTTCAATATTGAGCGCGATCCATGCCGCGAGCACGGCGCCGAAGGCGAGAATGAACCGCCAGCTGCCACCGAACGACGCCAAGTGATCGGACAACGTCTCACCGAATGTCCGTTTTTCCGCATAAGTACCTTCGATATTCTCGGCCAGCATCGCATTCGTGGCGAGGCTCGCCGCAACCTTGCGCTCGAGATCGGAAAGCTCGCCCATTTCCTCCGTTAGAAGCTCCTCGACATACCGCGCGCGGTAGCGAGCGACCTCATCGAACGCCACGAAGGCATCAGTCGGGAGGTCCGGATGGTCGCGTCGCATCCGGTCGACCAGCGTGGGGCGGACCGCATCGAGCGCCACCAACTCCCGCCGCGGCAGCTGGCGACCCGATATGGCGCATCTGCCCAGCTCGCGGTGGTGGTTGGTTTCAGTTGGCCGTGGGGGGAGCATTCCGGTCTCCATGACGTGACGCAGACGTGAGGTAATGCGGTGTTCGTCCAAGCACCGATTGAGCCGGCGACGGGGATCGGCTAGAAGGCAGGCAATTCCCCACAGATGGCAGTCCCAAGGAGTGCGCCACATGGCGAACCCGCAATTCGTCTATCACATGCACAAGCTGTCCAAGGCCTACCCGGGCGGCAAGCAGGTGCTGAAGGACATCAATCTCTCCTTCTACCCGGGCGCCAAGATCGGCGTCGTGGGCTTGAACGGCTCGGGCAAGTCGACACTGCTCAAGATCATGGCCGGCGAGACCGACGACTTCCTCGGCGAGGCACGCCCGGCGGACGGTATCAAGGTCGGCTACCTGGCCCAGGAGCCCGAACTCGACCCCGAGAAGGACGTGCTCGGCAATGCCATGGAAGGCGTCGCCGAGAAGAAGGCGCTTCTCGACCGCTACAACGAGATCGCGGCCAACTACACCGACGAGACCGCCGACGAGATGGCGAAGTTGCAGGACGAGATCGACGCCAACAACCTGTGGGACCTCGACGCCCAGGTGGAGGTGGCGCTCGATGCGCTCCGCTGCCCGCCGGGCGATGCCGACATCATCAAGCTCTCGGGCGGCGAAAAGCGACGCGTCGCGCTCTGCCGGCTCTTGCTGTCGAAGCCGGACATTCTGCTCCTCGACGAGCCGACCAACCATCTCGACGCCGAGTCGGTCGCATGGCTGCAGAACTTCCTCAAGGAGTACACCGGCTGCGTCATCCTCGTGACGCACGACCGCTACTTCCTCGACACCATTACCGAGTGGACGCTCGAACTCGATCGCGGCCAGGGCGTTCCCTGGAAGGGCAACTACTCGTCGTGGCTCGAGCAGAAGGCCAAACGTGAGGAGAGCGAGAAGGGCACCGAGGAAAGCAAGGCCAAGACGCTCAAGCGCGAGCTGGAGTGGATCCGCTCGTCGCCCAAGGCCCGGCAGGCCAAGAGCAAGGCGCGCATCACGGCCTTCGAGAAGCTGCAGGAGGAGGCCGGGCGCGACGAGGTCGGCAAGGCGCAGATCCAGGTTTCGCGCGGCCCCCGCCTCGGCGAGCAGGTGATCGAGGTCGAAGGACTGTGCAAGGGCTTCGGCGATCGGCTGTTGATCGACAATCTCAGCTTCAAGCTGCCGCCAGGCGGCATCGTCGGCATCATCGGCCCGAACGGCGCCGGCAAGACGACGCTCTTTCGCATGCTTACGGGCCAGGAGAAGCCGGATACGGGCGAGATCAAATTCGGCTCGACCGTGAAGCTGTCCTACGTCGACCAGAGCCGAGCCCACCTCGACGACAAGAAGACGGTCTGGGAGGAGATCTCCGGCGGCCTCGACATGATGAAGCTCTCCGACAAGCGCGAGATCAACTCCCGCGCCTATTGCGGCTGGTTCAACTTCAAAGGCGCCGACCAGCAGAAGAAGGTTGGTTTGCTCTCGGGCGGCGAGCGCAATCGCGTTCATCTCGCCAAGATGTTGAAGGAGGGCGGCAACGTGCTCCTGCTCGACGAGCCGACCAACGACCTCGACACCGAGACGCTGTCCTCCCTCGAAGCCGCGCTCGAGGACTTCCCCGGCTGCGCCGTGGTGATCTCGCATGATCGCTTCTTTCTCGACCGTCTTGCGACCCATATCCTCGCCTTCGAGGGCGACAGCCACGTCGAATGGTTCGAGGGTAACTTCGAGGACTACGAGGCGGACAAGAAGCGACGCCTCGGTGACGCCGCCGTCGAGCCGCACCGCATCAAGTTCAAGAAGTTCGAGCGGTAGGGCACACGCGCAACTCTACGGATGGCAGGATATGACCGGCGCAATCCTCACGGAGCGTCTGCAACTGGCATCCGTAGGCACCTGCGACGTGGCCAGCGCGTGTGACTTGCTGCACATGCCCGAGCTGCGCCGTTACCTCTGCGACGATGCGTTGGTGGCGCGCGAGGCGGTCGCTGCCTGGATCGCCGAGAGCGTCGATCCGTCGTCGGTGACCCGCTACTGGCGGATCACCACGGCTGCGGACGGCTTCGTCGGACTGATCGGGCTCAAGCCGCCCTCCACAGCCACGCTGGCGCTCAGGGCCATCGGCTGGCGCAGCCTCGAATTGGTCGTCGCCCTCGATCCGAGGCACTGGGGCAGGGGGCTCGCGGCCGAGGCAATCGCCGCAGTCGTCGAGCACGGTCTCTCAGACGGCGTCACCTTCGCGGTCTTGGGCGCCGTGGACGAGCCGAACGAGCGCTCGCATCGCCTCATGGTACGCTGCGGGTTCGCCGAGCTTGGCCGCGTCGCCGGGCCGGTATACCCGATCGTGGTCTACGAACGATCGGTGTGAAACCGCGGTGAAGCGATGGCCCTTGCCAAGGCTTGGTCACAGTCGCATGCGAATGCGAGATCACAGGACCGGGCCGAGCTTAGGCTTGGCCATCAGGGGAGGCTGGTATGCGCGAAGCCGGTTACGGATACGAGAAGCCTTCATTCCTGGCGCAGTTGCTCACCAAGGTGGTGCTGCTTTTCCTGACCATCGTGCTGGTCTGGGTGATCTACGCCTACCTCCACGCCTTCCGGCTCGAGTGGCTCGGCTGGATCTACTCGAAGCTGCTGCCGGTGACGAACGGGCTCTACGCGCTCGTGGAGACCTATTTTCCCAACGACGTGAAGTTCAAAATCCGCGGCGCCATCACAGACGATCTCGGCCAGCGGTCACTGTTCCTGCTCCTGCTCACGGCGGGGATAGAATTGCTCCTGTTCTGCGTGTTCAAGGCCATCGGCGGCGCGGTGGCGGCGGCACGCGGACGCTGAACCACGATGCGCGGGGCATGGGTCTCAGAGCCTCAGAGCCTCAGAAGCTCGACGAGGATGTTGCGAGTTCAGGTAGCGGCCCGCTCGTCTGGAAGCCGTGGACCAGGGTCAGCATGAGAACCAGCGCCGCGAGGCACGAGGCCGCCGCCGTGAGCGCGCGACGCATGCCGCGCTTGGCGAAGTACGTAGCCACCACGTCACCCGGTTTGGGGCGAAAGTCGTCGTTGGCGGGTTCTGGCAGCAGCGGATGCATGTCGCAAGGGTAAGCGAGCATGGTTGCCCGGACCTTAAGGCCGCCGCCTTGACGCCCTCGCAGGGCATTCGTTAACAGCAACCACAGATCCGCAACCGGAGCGCCCTGCCATGGCCTACGACGACAGCAACGTATTCGCGAAGATCCTCCGGGGCGAGTTACCGGCTCACAAGGTCTATGAGGACGCCGACACGTTGGCCTTCATGGACATCATGCCCCGCTGCGAAGGCCACGCCCTGGTCATCCCGAAGACGGCCGCTCGCAACACGCTCGACGCCATGCCCGCGCAGCTTGCCGCCTGCATGGCGACGGTCCAGCGGATCGCTCGCGCCCAGGTCAAGGCGTTCAAGGCTGACGGCATCACCATCCAGCAGTTCAACGAGCCGGCCGGCGGTCAGGTGGTGTTCCACCTGCACTACCACGTCCTTCCTCGCTGGGACGGCGTCAAGCTCGGCCCCCATACCGCCACCATGGAGAAAAACGAGGTGCTCGCCGCGGCCGCCGCGAAGCTCCGGTCGGCGCTGAGTGAGGCCTGAGCGGCCGGCTACGAGCGAACTGGACGCGGGCCTCACTTTTGTGCCTGCGCAGTTGCCAGCGCGGCTCTCGGCTGCGCGGGCGGCCGTTCCACCAACTGAGTGGCGCGCTGCATGCGCACGGCAAGGCGGCTCACTTGCTCCAGCCATCCCGCCCCAAGCGATCTGCAATCAGCTCTGAGGCACTGCGAGACGCGCACCTTCTGGTGCGTGGCGAAGCCCTGGTCGGTCGGCAACTGCAGTCGCACGAGTTGGCTCCGATCGCGAGGCCGAAACGTGTTCTGAAATTCCGGTGGCAGTGAATCCGCCAAAGGCAGAACGGCCTCTACGAAGGCAATGCTCTTTCGCGAACCGATGGACACATCGACGCTCTGACCCTGCTCCACGCGAAACATATAGTTATCTGGAATGTAGGCGAGAATGAACGGTGTGCCCGAATAGATCGTCATCACTCGGCCACCCGTAACAAGCATTTCTCCCTGAGATGCGACCGTTGGTCCGACCACGCCATCGACCGGCGCCACAATGCGTCCGTCGCCGTAGATGCGCTGCAGATGCGACAATGCTTGATCGGCCTCCTTGTACGCCTTCTCGAGCAACTCGAGCTCGATAGCGATGCCCGAACTCTGTGCTTGCAGCTCGACCATACGTTCTCGGGCAGCGAAGACCGTGGTCAGCGCCTCCTCGACGCGCCGCCCGTTGGTCAGGTTGCGGTCCCGCAGCTTCTCGACGACCGCGAGACTCGACTGCAGGCGCTCGTGATGCTGGGTCGCAATCGGCAGCATGCGACGCGCCATCGTGAGCTTCGACTTCGCCTGCGCCATCCGCGTTGTGATGTCGGCCTTCCGGGCTGCGATTTCGGCCAGGCTTCTCGACAGCGCGACAGACTCGAGCTGAACGAGCGCCTGCCCCTTCTTTACGTTTTGACCAGGTTGCACGAAGACGGTCGAGATCGAGGCTTCGAAGGGCGGAGCAATCGTGAAATGGCTCTGCAACACCAGGCCGTCGGCACGCAGCAGGAACGCGGATCCGACAAAATGGTTGAGGAGTGCCCCACTGAACGAAAGGAGAAAGAAGAGGTACAGCCAGCGTCCCCATTTCAGACCAGTTCTATGGTCGCGCGGGACGACGCCGACGGGGGGTCTTTTTCTCAATTGACTAATCATACGCTACCTCACGCTAATTGAATTCCGACAAGCTATGCAGTTGGCTCAGTTCCGACTTGATGTAGGGTTTCATCCGAGGGCTTGAGCGACTACGGCGCGGGGCGTCAGGCGATCGCCGTCGCGCTCGATCATGCGCCGC
>LNDR01000245.1 GCA_001464755.1 Rhizobiales bacterium Ga0077524 | reverse complement strand
GCGGCGCATGATCGAGCGCGACGGCGATCGCCTGACGCCCCGCGCCGTAGTCGCTCAAGCCCTCGGATGAAACCCTACATCAAGTCGGAACTGAGCCGTCCAGGAATGGTGAGCATCGCTTTTTCGAGAAGGGTGCGATGTCATGAGGCCGGAAGGGCCTTTGTCGATGGCCAACGCGTGATTAGAGGTGGCCATGCACGGTCGCCTGCAGCTCCACTGACCGTGTCGAGCTGCGCGCTGTCGGCCATCGCCGGGCGCGAAGCCATTTTTGGGGATGCGTCGGAGTTGGGGGATGCCGCACGGCTTCCCCTCCTCCAGTTTCTGACCGAATGCCTCGAGTCTGAACGGTAGCTGGTGCTGCCGCGCAGTGTGCTGCTGCTATTCGGCGCTGCCAAAGCGTCGCTGCCACCACCCGCGCCGTGACGGCCTTGCAGGCTCGCTTTCGGTGGGGGCCTGCTCGTGCGGGGCAACAGCCGTTGCCTCACTCGTATTGCGGCTCTCCGGCTCGAAGTGCCCCGGTTCGTGATTGGCAGCACCGTTAGCGAGGGGAGAGGCGGTTTCGGAAGTGGCAGCCTCGACCGCGTAGGTCGCCGGCATCGGCTCCTGGACGGTTTCGGGCTCCTGGACCAACGAAACCGGCTCTGAGACGGGCGCAGATTGAGTCTCGACAGGCGGTGCTGCCGGAACCTCCGGCTCGAAGCGAGACTCCGGCTCCGCTCGTGCAACCGCCGGCATTTCGCTCGCGAAGGCTTCGTCGGCCGATGCGCCAGTCACTGGGGCAATGCGCTCGATCGCCGGCTCCGGGGTATCGGCGACGGTCTGCGGAGTGGGAAGCGGTACGTCCGTGGTACCGCCGGCCAGGGTCACCGCCAACCTGATTGCCTCGGCGGAACTCACTGCAAACGGGGCGCTGGAGGTCTCCACGATGGTCGGGCGCTGCGACAGGTCATGCGACTGGTCGCCCGGTGCTTCGTCGACAGAACCGACGAGGCCGAGCGCCGGCGCAAAGCTCGGACCAGTCGCGGCAAACGGTTGATCGACGCCTGGGCGAGCCATCTCGGCGATGCCCCATTCGTGACGTTCGGTGGCATCGATGGTTTGCGCGGTGTCGGGGATCGAGCCTTCGGCGCCCTCTCCACCCTCGCGACGCCGAGCCCGACCACCACGGCGGCCGCGGCGGCGGCCTCTGCGGCGGGCCTCGCCCGCCTCACCATCGGCGCGCGCGTCATCCGGCCCCGCACCCTCCGCATCGCCAGCTGAATCGGCGTCGCTCGACCCGGCGGTCTCGTCGTGGTCGTCGGTCGCATATTGACTTGGCGCGTCGAGGGCAGCCGGTGTGACAGCCGCCATATCGTCCGGCTCGTCGTCCGACATGCTGCCGGCAACAGCTTGGCCCTCGTTCGATCCACCCTCCCGATCCCGACGACCGCGGCGACGACGCCTACGCCGACCAGGGCGCTCGTCCTCGACGCCTGCCTCGGCTTGGGTCTGCGGACGGTCGGCAGTCTCGTCGATCTCTTCGATCGCGGCGTCGGGGACAATCTCCTCGACCTCCTCAGCGGCGTCCTCGTCGCGGTCGAAGCCCCACTCCATGCTGACGGCGGTGCGCGATGCCGGCTTTGCCAGGGCAACGGGAGCCGCAATCCGCTCAACGCCGAAATTGGCGCCCTGCATGCGGTCGGACGCCTCGACGCGGATGGAAACGCCGTGACGACGCTCCATCTCGGTAATGTAGGCGCGCTTGTGATTGAGGATATAGAGAGCGACCTCGGCGGTGGCCGTGGCGGCGAGCGACGACGGCTGCTTCAGCAGGTGATCCTCGAGACCGCGCAGAACGGCGAGCGCGACCGATTCGATCGAGCGGATTATGCCGGTACCCTGGCAATGCGGGCACTGTGACGTAGAGCCTTCGAGGACGCCGGCACGGAGGCGCTGACGCGACATCTCGAGCAGACCGAAATGGGAAATGTGGCCCACCTGGATGCGGGCGCGATCGAAGCGAAGCGAGTCCTTAAGGCGTCGCTCGACGGAGCGGTTGTTGCGCTTCTCCTCCATGTCGATGAAGTCGACGACGATCAGGCCGGCGAGGTCGCGCAGCTTGAGCTGGCGGGCAATCTCCTCGGCGGCCTCGAGGTTCGTGTTGAGGGCTGTCTCCTCGATCGAGAACTCCCGGGTGGACTTGCCGGAGTTGACGTCGACGGAGACGAGGGCCTCGGTCTGGTTGATGACGATATAGCCGCCTGAGCGCAGCGTGACATAGGGGCTGAACAGAGCATTGAGCTGGCGCTCGATGCCGTAGCGGGCAAACAGCGGCTCGGGCGCGCGATAGCTCGCCACGTGGCTGCCGCTGCCCGGCATCAGCATCTCCATGAAGTCCTGTGCCTCGCGATGGGCAGCATCGCCGGCCACCACGATCTGGTCGAACTCCTTCGAATAGAGATCGCGGATCGCCCGCTTGATAATGTTGCCTTCCTCATAGACGAGGCAGGGCGCAGTCGAGGAGAGGGTCAGCTCGCGGACGTTGTCCCAAAGCCTGATCAGATAATCGTAGTCGCGTTTGATCTCCTGCTTGGTCCGCGCCGCGCCCGCCGTGCGGATGATGAGGCCCATGCCCTCCTCAACATCGAGTTCGTCGGCGATGGCCTTGAGCCGCTTTCTGTCCTGGGGCTGGGTGATCTTGCGCGATATACCGCCGCCGCGGGCGGTGTTCGGCATCAAGACGGTATAGCGACCCGCGAGCGAAATGTAGGTGGTCAGCGCCGCGCCTTTATTGCCGCGCTCCTCCTTGACGACTTGCACCAGCATGATCTGGCGGCGCTTTATCACCTCTTGGATCTTGTACTGGCGGGCACGGCGGCGGGGCCGCTCCGGCACCTCCTCGAGTGCGTCATCTTCGGTGGCGATCTGCTCGACCTGATCGTCCTCGGCGGCGCCGTCGGCGTGATCTTCGTCGTCGGCATCGTCATCATCGTTGTCAGGACGGCGCAGATCGATGGCCTCAGCGTGCGACGCGGTTGGCGTGACCACAGGATAAGCTGCCGGCGGGGCGGTCGGCACGTCGGAAGGTGCCGAGTAGTCGCTGGCACTGACATCGGCTACGGACGATGCAACGTCAGGCACCCTATGCGTGTGATGTTGGTCGTGATCGTGCGAAAACATCGCCTCAGTGGTGGCGGACGGCTCGCGCGACCACGCGCCGGCATCAGGTTGAGCCTCGGGATCGGCGTGGCGTACGTCCTCGGAAGCAGATTCGTGACGAAGCGGCATAGCCTGTGCAGGCGCATCGTGCTCGTCGTCGGGAATGGTGCTTCCCGACGTCTGGTAGCCGTCCTCGAACGTGTCGACCTCGGCCGACTTGTCGTCGTGGGCTGTGTGGCGGGCGCCCTGACCCCCGCCATTCTCGCCGCCGCGCTCGTTGCGGTTGCCCCTGCGACGGCGACGCGGTCCGCGCGAGTGCGCCCGCTCGTCGGCTTCCGCCTCGGCGCGCTGCTCGGCCTCGGCTTCCTCCTGCTTCAGCATTTCACGGTCGGCGACCGGGATCTGGTAGTAGTCGGGGTGGATCTCGTTGAAGGCCAGGAAGCCGTGGCGGTTGCCGCCGTATTCGATGAATGCGGCCTGCAGCGACGGCTCGACCCGGGTGACCTTTGCCAGATAAATATTGCCTCTCAGCAGCTTCCGTGCCGCCGATTCGAAATCGAACTCCTCTACGCGGCCGCTGCGAAGTGCCACCACCCGAGTCTCCTCAGGGTGGGTGGCATCGATGAGCATCTTATTCTTGTCCATTGCGTCTTATTCCCGACGCGGCGTCCAGGGCCTAGCGATGCGGCGACCCGACGGCCGTCCGCCCGCAACGCGCCCGTGGCGGCGCTTTGTTCTCGAAGGGTTGAAAGGGTGTGGGGCGATGCCGCTGCAACACACAGGCTCGGTCCAGCCTCGACGGAATGCGCAACTGGGCATTCCGAAACGCGGCCATGTCCCGCCGGGCCTTGCGACCCGTCCCTGGCATGCATGCTTTCGCTCCGGCGTGTCATCTGTTCCTCGTGGGACCGCGAGGTCCCGTTAGTGCTGAATCGAACGATCCAGTTCGCTGTCCGCAATGGCGGAACAGCTCGGTCTTCATCGGCTCTTTCCGCTCGGCGTGGGCATTCACCCCGCAGACGGAGCCGCATTAAACGCCCTTGCCGAAGGTCGCCTCGTGGAGCAACCAGCGTGCCGGGGCACGAAAATGGCTTCGGCAACTCCACCGACTGATCCTAGCCCCGGCCTAAGCAACGGGGCAGAATATACCGTGTCAGGACCGTTGCAGATCCAGATACGGCTGCAGCGCCGCGAAATTGCGTCGAGTTCGCTCGATCGATGCTCGGCTCAACCTACATGTGGCAAAGTCGCCCGCTCGTCCGTGGACGAAGGGGCTCAGCCTGACAGGGAACGTTGTACGGCCCGGAGCAGGACAAGGCAAGCCGTCAGGATTGCCGGAGTCACTCGAACCGCTCGAATCGAGAAATGCTCCGATTCGGGTAAGTTTTGGTTAACGAGGGCTCGCGGGGAATAGGAAGTCCGGGGTTTCGGGGGTCTAGGAGTGTCCGGCGCGAGAGCGAAAAGTCGGGTCGTCGCATTTGCGGCTGCTCTCGGGTCGGCCTGTCTTGGCGCGCCGATGGCGGGAGCCGAGGGGCGATCGGAGCCGAGTAGATCGGTTCGCGGCTGGAGCGGCAGCACCGAGGTGCGGCCGACGCCCGAGGCTCGACCCTCGGTCGACGGCAAGGCCGGTGCGACCGTAAGCGGTGGTGGCACCGCAAGAAGCTCGAGGCGCAACGGTGCGGGAGGCAAGAGCAAGTCGGGGGCCGGTACGCCGGAGCCCGCCAATGTGGTGCTCGGTCACGAGATCGGCGGCGACACGGCACTGACCTCATTCGGCTTGTGGCTCGGTGGTCCTGCCGACTTTCATGTCCGCAGCCTTTCTGACCCGCCCCGGGTGATCCTCGATCTGCCGGAAACGCAGTTTCGGCTGGCGGAAGGCGCCGGGCGTGAGGGGAAAGGGCTCATCGAGGCCTTCCGCTTCGGCCTGATCGAGGCCGGGAAGTCCAGGGTGGTGATCGACACGACTGGCCCCGTTCGCGTGACGCGGGCCGAGTTGATACTCGCCCAAGCCGGGGAGGCGTTCCGGCTCGAGATCGAGCTTGCTCCGACGACGGCGGGAGAAATGGCGGGGGCCGAGCTGGCAGAGGCTGCACTTAACCTCAAACCGATGATCCCCGACCCCAAGCCTATGCCGCGTATCGAGCTGCCGGCACGGCCAGTGATCGTGGTCGACGCCGGGCACGGTGGGATCGATTCGGGGGCGTCGGGGTCGCGGATCGCCGAGAAAGATCTGGTGCTCGCGGTCGCTCAACACGTCGAGCGGGCGTTGAAGGAAGCGAGGGCCTACGATGTAGTGATGACGCGTACGAAGGACGTGTTCGTGTCGCTCGACGAGCGCGTTGCGATTGCCCGGGCGCACAACGCGGATCTGTTCGTATCAGTGCATGCAGATTCTCTGGCGAGCCGGGAAGCAGCCCGCTCCGTGCGAGGGGCGACGGTTTACACGCTTGCGGATCAGGCAACGGACGAGCTGACACGCCAGGAGGCCGACAAGGAAAATGCGGTCGATCTTCTGGCGGGGCTTCCCGTCAGTACGGCGGCAGATGATCAAGTTCGAGACATCCTGCTCGACCTCATGCGGAGGGAGACGTCGATCTTCTCGGGGCAGTTCCGGGAATCGCTGATTTCGGAGCTACGGACCGGCGTGCTTCTGTCGCGCGATCCAAGGCGATCGGGTCCATTCAAGGTGCTGCGGCAGCCAAGCTCTCCGGCCGTGCTGGTCGAGCTGGGGTACATCAGCAACGTAGAGGATGAGCGGATCATGATGAAGCCTCAATGGCAATCCAAGGTGGCAGCGGCGGTGGCGCACGCGGTCCGGGAGCATTTCCAACAGCGGCTCGCGCAACGGCGTTGACGGGACGACGGTTGCCCGATCTCTCGAATCGTCAGAACCGCCTTTGTGGACAGCCTGTTGCCACATTTTGTGATAAGGTGACCTTTCTGTGAGCCAAGCTCCCTCGACGCTTGCCAATGGGCGGTGAAGCGGGCAAGTCACAAAGCTCGCAACGGATCGAGCCGACATGAGACAGCCCATTGTGCCCCCTCCAGCTCCGCGACGCCCGCGGCGGCGGCGACGCAGCTGGATGTTGAGCTTGCTGGGGTTCACGTTCGCTTCGATGGTCTTCGTGTTCATCGGAGGGGCGGCGATAGCCGGTTTCCTCCTTTGGCAAGCGTCCCGCGATCTGCCTGCATCTGACAAGCTGGCGAGCTATGAGCCGCCGGTGATGACCCGCATGCATGCCCACAATGGCGCGCTGATCGCCGAGTATGCGCGGGAGCGGCGCATCTTTGTGCCGATCAACACCGTGCCGCAAAAACTTATCAGTGCTTTTCTGTCGGCCGAGGATCGGCGCTTCTATGAGCATATGGGGCTGGACTTCACCGGCATCGCCCGTGCGGGCATCAAGTTCGTCGAGGCAAAGATAAAGGGGCGTGGCTCGATTCAGGGGGCCTCGACCATCACGCAACAGGTGGCGAAGAACTTCCTGCTGTCGAGCGAGCGGACTTTCGATCGAAAGCTGCGGGAAGCGATCCTCGCGATACGGATCGAGCAGACCTACTCTAAGGACAAGATCCTCGAGCTTTATCTCAATGAAATCTACTTCGGCATCGGCTCGTACGGCATCGCGGCAGCCGCGCTCAACTACTTCGACAAGGAACTCGACGAGCTGACGCTCGAGGAGGCCGCTTATCTGGCAGCGCTGCCGAAGGGGCCGAACAACTATCACCCGTTCAGGAAGACGGCAGCGGCGGTCGAGCGGCGGAATTGGATCATCGATCAGATGGTCTCCAATGGTCATGCGGAGACGGAGGAGGCCAAAGTCGCCAAAGCCAAGCCGCTCTCGGTCAACATCCGCCCGTTCGGCACCCAGATTTTTGCCGCGGACTACTTTGCCGAGGAGGTTCGGCGCTGGCTGATCGGTCGTGAGGAATTCGGCGAGAAAAAGCTCTATGAGGGCGGTCTTTCAGTGCGCACCACCCTCGACCCGAAGTTGCAGCAATACGCTCGGCGTGTGCTGGCAGATGGGCTGGTAACTTTCGATCGGACGACCGGCTGGCGTGGTGCGGCACAGAAGATCGAGGTCGCAGGCGATTGGGGTGTCACACTCGGTGGCATCGAGGCACCGGGAGATCTGGCGCCGTGGCGTCTCGGCGTCGTCCTCGAGCTGCAGAAGGCGAAGATCATCGTCGGGTTGCGGCCGCCCAAGAGGCAGGACGGCAAGCTCGAAGCCGAGCGCCAAGCCGTCGAGATCGGGTTCGAAGAGATGAAGTGGGCCGGCAGGTACGTCGGCGTCGAGAAGCCGAAGGGGCCTGCGCCCAAGGCGCCGAATGACGTGGTGGGCGTCGGCGACGTGGTCTGGGTGGCGCCGAAGGAGCCAGAGAAGCCGGCGGGTGTCTGGTCGTTGATGCAGATCCCCGAGGTTGGCGGCGGTATCGTCGCAATGGACCCGCATACAGGGCGGGTCCTCGCCATCGTCGGCGGGTTCTCGTTCGCGATGAGCCAGTTCGATCGCGCAGCGCAAGCCAGACGGCAACCCGGCTCGACGTTCAAGCCGCTGGTCTACGCGACGGCGATCGACAATGGCTACAAGCCGACCTCGATCGTGCTCGATGCGCCCATCGAGATCGAGCAGGGGCCGGGCAAGGACGCGTGGCGCCCGGAGAACTACAACAAATCTCAGTCGCTGGGACCGGCGACGCTCCGGGTCGGGATCGAGAAGTCGAGGAACCAGATGACGGCGCGGCTCGGCCAGGACATCGGCATGCCCGTGATCGTCGAGTACGCGCGACGGTTCGGCGTCTACGACGATCTGGCACCGCTGCCGGCGATGGTCCTCGGTGCCGGCGAGACGACACTGCTGCGGATGGTTGGCGGCTACGCGATGCTGGTCAATGGGGGCAAGAAGATCACGCCGACGCTGGTCGACCGCATCCAGGACCGTTGGGGCCATTCTGTCTGGCGGCACGACGCGCGCGAGTGCGAGGGGTGCAAGGTCGAGAAATGGGCGGGGCAACCGGAGCCTGAGATCGCGGACAGCCGGCGTCAAATCGTGGACCCGCATACCGCCTATCAGATGACTTCGATCCTCGAAGGGGTCGTGCAGCGCGGTACCGCGACGATCGTGAAGAAGATCGTGCCCAACGTTCCGTTTGCCGGCAAGACTGGCACTTCGAACGAATCGAAGGACGTCTGGTTCGTCGGCTACACGCCCGATCTCGCTGTCGGGGTGTTCGTTGGCTACGACACGCCCAGGCCGATGGGCAAGGCCGCGACAGGCGGCCAAGTGGCGGCGCCGATATTCGCCAACTTCATGAAGCTGGCGCTGGCTGACAAAAAGGCGGTTCCGTTTCGCATTCCGCCGGGCATCAAGATGGTGCGGGTGAACCCGAAGACCGGGCTCAAGGCACAGCCGGGCGACGAGGATGCCATTCTGGAGGCATTCAAGCCGAACGAGGACCCCGACGATGCCTACTCGGTGATCGGCTTCAACTCTGGCGAAGGCGGCGGCCTGTCTCAGCCGGCGTCCGATGACCCCGAGCGATCGGCTGTCCGAGGGCCCGGATTTGGGGGGCGCTGGTAACGGCCGCTGGCGACAGTTTGGTTTGCGCGGGACCCACCGTGACACCTTGCGAGGCGGGGAGAGCCGACCGTCAACTTAGCGGCCCGCGGCGGGTATCCCGGCGGCGTATGTGCGGCTAGTATGCCGGCTTTGATTTCCGCTTTCAGAAAACGCTGAGCGCGGCGATCCAAATTCAACGGTACAGCGAGGATATGCCGCCCGTGTCCAAAGCAGTCGAGCAGCAGACCATCCGCGTGATGAGTGGCCTTGCGCTGGAGGTCGCCGTCAATCGCTCGATCAAGCCGAAATTCGAGGCCGAGACGAGCTATCTGCTCGATTTTGATTGGCGACCAACAGCAGCTCTGATGCGCGATATCGAGGGTGGAGCGCGCGCGGACATGATCATTGCCATCTCAGGTTCGATGGACCGGCTCGTGGCAGACGGCATCGTGCGTGCATCGACGCGGACCAAGCTTGCGGACTCGATCCTCGGCGTTGGCGTGAGAGCCGGGGCCGCGCGGCCGGATCTCTCCACGGTGGACGCGTTCAAGCGGGCGATGGTCGGGGCGCGGGCCGTCGCCTACTCGAAGGCTGGGGCCAGCGGCATCTACTTCGCCGGGTTAATCGAGCGGCTCGGGATCGCGAAAGAGGTCAACGCCCGGGCGGTCGTCATTCCGATGGGTTTCACGGCCGAGAAGGTTGCCTCAGGCGAGGCCGAGTTCGCCGTCCAGCAGGTGAGCGAGCTGATGAGCGTGCCGGGCATTGATGTGGCCGGGCCGTTTCCGGACGATGTGCAGGTGTCCTCGACGTTCGAGGCTGCGATCTTCGCCGAGGCGGGGAACGAGGCCGGCGCACGGGCCTTCCTCGAAACGCTGTCGTCGCCAGCCGCCGGTGAAGCCTACGATCGAGGCGGTCTGCAGTCGCGGCTCGTTCGCGGCTGATCGTCTCTCGCCCTCGAGGAGCCGTGCCATGATCGTCGATGTTCGCACCTATACGCTCTTGCCGCGCAAGCTGCCCCGCTATGTCGAACTGTTCGAGCAGCACGCGCTGCCGGTGATGAAGCGGCACGGACTGGAGTTGCTCGGCTACTACGTGAGCCAGATTGGCCCGCTCAATCAGGTGGTGCACATCTGGCGCTACGAGAGCCTTGCCGACATGGAGAGCAAGCGATCACGGCGCGATGCTGATCCAGCGTGGGGCGAATTTCTCGGGATGACCGAGGGCATGGTGCTCATGCAGGACGACAAGGTGATGCGGCCGACCGCATTCTCGCCCGGGGTTTAGGGGGCTGACCGGTCGGTAGCAGTGCGCGGGCCATGATTGCGCCGCCCGTGATGGGGGCCTATATGGGCACGAGACGCGATTGAATTCGATCCGGGAGACACGCCCATGCGGGCCGAGCATGAAAAGCTCGTCAGCGACATCAAAGAGTCGCTGGCGCTGCTAAGGAGGTCACTTTGACTGGGAGACCGCCGAGGACCGCCTTGCGGCGTTGAACCGCGATAGCGAGGATCCGAACCTCTGGTCTAATCCACAGCGCGCGCAGAAGGTCATGCGGCAGCGGCAAGCGCTGGAGCGCGCGGTCAACGGGTACACGAAGCTCGAGCGTGAACTCGACGACAATCTGACGCTGATGGAACTTGCCGAATCCGAGTCGGACGAAGCGACGGTCGGCGAGGCCGAAGCTGGTCTCGAGCGGCTCGTCAAGGAGGTGCAACGCCAGGAGGTCGAGGCGCTGCTGTCGGGCGAGGCCGACGGCATGGACGCCTACCTCGAGGTGCACGCGGGCGCCGGAGGGACGGAGAGTCAGGACTGGGCGCAGATGCTGCTCAGGATGTACACGCGCTGGGCGGAGGACCGCGGCTTCAAAGTCAACCTGATCGATCGGAGCGACGGCGAGGAGGCGGGCATCAAGAGCGCCACGATCGAGGTGAAGGGCGAGAACGCCTATGGCTGGCTGAAGACGGAGGCGGGAGTGCACCGACTTGTGCGCATCTCGCCCTACGACTCGAACGCCCGTCGCCACACCTCGTTCTCCAGCGTGACGGTGTACCCGGTCGTGGACGACACGATCGAGATCGAGATCAACATGTCGGACATCGAGCTTTCGTATACGCGATCACAGGGCGCGGGCGGCCAGTCGGTGAACAGGACCGAGTCGGCCGTGCGGCTGGTGCATAAGCCGACCAACATCATCATCTTCGCTCAAGAGCAACGCTCGCAGCATCAGAACCGCGAAATTGCGATGAAGCGGTTGAAGGCGCGGCTCTACGAAATGGAGTTGAAGAAGCGCGAGGAGAAGGCGCTGGCCGATCAAGCGGCCAAGTCGGATATCGGCTGGGGCCACCAGATCCGATCGTATGTGCTGCAGCCATACCAGATGGTGAAGGACTTGCGGACCGGCGTCCAGACGAGCGATTCTGCCGGGGTGCTAAACGGGGACATCGACGCATTCATCGAGGCGGCGCTGGCCAACCGGATCAAGGGTAGCGGCGCGGCTGCCGTGGAGGACATCGACTGACCGGGTGATGACTCGCCGAGAGCCGGTTGGGCGTCAGGACACGAACTTGACGCCGATCTCGCCCGCCCGTCGCCAGCGGACGTCGCACATGCTGTCGATCGCCATTGCGGCGACGATCAGACGGAAACGGTCTGCAACGACGACGTCATCCGGCAGGCGCAGGCGCGCACCCGTCTCCGAAACGTCGATTAGCACGCACGAGATCGCGCTCGTGTCGCCTTCCATCAAAATCTCCGCGGCACGGGCGAGACGGCGCCGATCGGAGCCGCGGCGTTCGTCGATCTGCGGCTCGACGTCGGCAGGCAACTCAAAGGCGATGCCACAATAGCCCGTGAAGGTGCCTGCAGCATCGAATTGCGGGTGGCCGATGGTTCGCATGATCAAGGACTTGCCGGCCTGATAGCGGATGAAGTCGATCGGACCAAAAACTGTGTGCTGCTCAAGCTGCTCGACCCAGGAACGGCCATCGACCGTGCGGACGCTCATGTTGCCGAGTTCCTGGCGGGTCTTTCCATAGTGCCAGGACGCGGGCTTCCCAGCGTAGCGCTCGACGCTTGGGCTCATGTAGGTGAAGCGATGGTCGGCGTCGGTCTCCCAGATCCAGCCGCCGAGAATGGCGGTAACGACCTCGAGACGCTTTTGTTCTCGGTGCAGCTCAGCCGAAAGATCGATTGCAGGGCCGGTTGGAATGGCGCCGATGCTCGGACTGAGGGGCGCGATCCGGGGACTTTCCGTCGAGAGCTGCTCGTGCAACGAAAGCATCCCAATCCCCCGGTTTGTGCACCGACAATCTGGCATGGAGTCGTGAATAGACGGTTTATCGTTTCCAATTCGTAAGTAGCGGATCAGCTTCTCAAGCGAGCACGTCTCGCAACGTCTGTCGGTCAAAATGGGCAACCGGTCTACGGGCGAAGTCTCGCGGATGCCTCGGAGGGGAGCCTTCGCAGGCGTTTACGCAGTGTTGAGGTGACTTGACAGCAAAGCGGCCCAGCACCATCGGCTTACGGCGACAGTACGGCCAATCTGCCGGCAACTGGAGGACACGCCATGGACTTCTTCGAGACCTTGAAGGCAGCGGCCATGCCCGAATGGCGGCGCTATGCCGAGCATCCGTTCACGACGGCCATGGGAGAAGGTACGCTGTCGGAGCCGGCCTTCCGCCATTACCTTGTGCAGGACTATTTGTTCCTGATCGAGTTCGCGCGGGCCTATGCGCTCGCCGTCTACAAGGCGCCAACGCTCGCCGACATGCGCGAAGGGGCGGCGGGCCTGTCTGCTATTCTCGACGTCGAGATGGGGCTGCACGTCAAGCTGTGCGGGGCGTGGGGTTTGTCTGCGGACGACCTCGAAAGGGCGCCTTCAGAGCCTGAGACGCTCGCCTATACGCGCTATGTCCTCGACGCTGGTATGCGGGGCGACCTGCTGTCACTGAAGGTGGCGCTCGCGCCGTGCGTGATCGGGTATGCCGAGATTGCCGCGCGACTTGCGCGGATGCCGGCAGGCGACGACCCGGCGAACCCCTATCGCGTATGGATCGCGGAGTATGCGGGGGAGCCCTACCGCGAGGTGGCCACCGCCGCCCGCGCGCATCTCGACAGTCTGGCTGGGCGATATCTCACTCCTGCGAGGGAGGCCGAGCTTGTCACCAACTTCAAGGAGGCGACGCGGTTGGAAGCTGATTTCTGGGAGATGGGATGGCGGAAGCGCTGATCGCGGGCTCGTGGCCCGTCACGCCAAATCGCATCATGGCGGCAACCTCTACCGATTCTGGCGCGACATTTGACACGAGCCCTGCCGCAGCATGCGTCAACCAAGGCGCGACGCCACACTAGGCCGTGGACTCAATTGATCGCAAGAAGATGCGGATGGATGCAAGCTGGATGAAGGCGAAGAAGTTGGCTCCGAGTTTGTCGTAGCGGGTGCCGA
>LNDR01000244.1 GCA_001464755.1 Rhizobiales bacterium Ga0077524 | reverse complement strand
TCCGAGACGTCACAGGCATAGAACTTCGCTTCCCGCCCGCGCCCGGCAATGGTCTTGGCGTTTGCCTCGCCGCCGGCCTTGTTCATGTCAATGATGGCGATGTCATAGCCATCGGCGGCGAGGCGCTGGGCTGTCGCCGCGCCGATGCCCGACGCGCCGCCCGTGACGGCGGCGACTTTCCTGGTGGTCATTGGAAGTTCTCCATCGATGCGTTGTCGCGTGCACGGTCGTAGGGGGAGATCAGGCACCAGGCCAGCGCACGATCTCCACGCACATTATTCTTTGGGTATCAGGGATGCGACGTGACGGTCCTCGGGTCGATCGCTCTGCGACAAGCCCTCGATCACGCCCGTTCGATCCACAGCGCTACGATTCTGGCTCATCTTCCGCTTGGCATCGAGCCTGGTGATCGGGATGCGCAGCCCGACGATGCCCCTGAGTTGAGATCGAATGAAATCGGCCGGCGCGTCCGTCACTGCCCAAGGCTCCGGCCGAGCCTCCTCATGCAGCCTCGTCAGGCGCGAGACAACATCCAGCAGGCGATCCGCGTCGTCGAAGAACTCGACCTGCCCGTAGGCATGGACAGCCACGTAGTTCCAGGTTGGCACGACCCTGTGCGTCTCCTGCTTGGTCGCATACCACGACGGCGTCACGTAAGCCTCGGGTCCGCTGAAGATCGCCATCGCCTCCGAGTTCGGCGAAAGCGTCCACTGAGGGTTGGCCCGTGCCAGATGCGCATAAAGCGTGCCGTATTGACCTTCGCTCCCCTCGACGAGCATGGGCAAGGGCGTCCCGATGAGACCTTCCGCCGTTGCCGTGACAAGCGTCGCCGAGCGAGCCTCTCGCATCGCGCGATGGACGTCGGGCAACTCCGCGAGCTTGAAGGCGGGCGGGATATACATGCGCGAAGCTCCTCGATACCTCTTTAGCGGTACAATGGGTGGTAGCCCTGTCGCTCCGCTCAGCTGACCCCCGGAAGTCCCTGCGGCACGGCCTCGCCTTTGACGAAGGGCTCGACCAGCTTCATGAACGTCTCGAGCTGGTCGTGGTGCACCCAGTGTCCGGCACCCGCAATCTGCACGAAGGCCGCGCTCTTGAAGAACTGCGCGCGGCCGTCCTTCCTCGGATCAGAAGCCCAGCTCTCCTTGCCGTAGACCATCAGCGAGGGCGACGAGATGTTCCGCCATAGCACCTCGATGTCAGCTTGCGGCATGTCATAGGGCAGGAACACGCGCACGAGATTGTCGAACTTCCACGAGAACGTCCCATCCTCGTTCTGATGGATGCCGTGCAGCGTCAGGTGGCGTGCGTGCTCATCGGAGAGATGCTTGTTCTGCTCCTGCATGCGCCCGAAGGCCTCCTCGATCGACTTGTAGCGGCGCGGCAACCGACCGGAGGACTGGCGCTGCTCGTCGATCCAGCCGCGCATCTTCTCGACCATGGTTTTGGCCGCGACCTCGACCTGCGACTTCGGCGAACGCCCGAGGCCCTCGATGGCGACGAAGCGCTTGACGTTCTCGGGGTAGATGCCGGCGTAGCGCACCGTGATGGCGCCACCGAGGGAGTGGCCAACGATCGTCACCGGCGCGAGCTTCAGCTGATGGATCAGCTGCGCCAGATCGTAGATGTAGCCGGCCATCGAGTAGTTGGCGCTCTTCGACCATTCGCTGTCACCGTGGCCACGCAGATCCGGCGCGATGACGTGCCAATCCTTGCGCAGCCGCCGCGCCACCCAATCCCAATTCCGGCAATGGTCGCGCCCGCCATGGACAAGCAGAAGCGGCGGCGCGGTCGGGTTCCCCCAGTCGACGTAGTGCAGCCGCAGGCGCTGCGAGAAGTATACCCGCGATGCGGGACCGGAATCGTCGTGAATGCTCACTGCGGCAGCCCTCTGAGGAAGCTTTCGATGATGGCGTTGGTCTCGGCGGGCCGCTCGAGCTGCGGGAAGTGGCCGGTATCGGGGATGACCTCGACGAGCACATCCGGCTTCGCGCGGCGAAGGAAGTCGAGATAGGGAGACGATTGACCAGCCTCCATGGAGAGGCGCTTGCCCTCCGGCGAGGTGAGCGTCGTCTGGATGGCGAGCATCGGAACGGCGATGCTGGCAACCACCCGATCCATGTTCTCCGCGTCGTAGCGGCCGATGTCGGCGAACAGCGGTCCGCAGATCGCGGGATCGCGTTCGAGCGCCCGCTGGACGATCTGCCCGGCTTTCGCCTTGTCGTAGCCGGGTGCGAACATCTGCTCGAAGGCCGAGCGGACGAAGGAGCCGTAGCCTGCATCCTCCAGCGCCTTCCCGCGGGCGAGATACGACGTCGAGCCCGCCTCGCCGAGCCGGCTGCCATCGACGAGCACCACAGCCTTCACGTGCCCGGGCGCACGCAGTGCGGCCTCCATCGCGATGCGGCAACCCATGCTGTGGCCGAAGATGATCGACGGCGCGAGCTTCAAGGTTGTCAGAAGTTCGGCGACGTCAGCGCCGTGCCTCTCGAGGCGCCGATGCTCCGGCGTGCCGGGCGTCGTGCCGTGGCCACCGAGATCGACGGCAACCGTCTCGTGGCGGCCACCGAAGTGGGCGACCATTGCGTCCCAGTCGCTGCGCGCGCAGCCGAACCCATGCACGAAAACCAGCGGTGGCCGGCCGCTGCCGGCCCGCGTGTGGTGGATCAAAGCCATGTCCAGGCCTCCTCAAGTCGATTGCCGAGCGCAAGGCTCAGGCTCGGGCCGGATTGTCCCCGGGGACGGCGTGAAGCACAAGCGCCGGTGTTGCCAGCTCGGCAGTCGTGCCGGACCCGCTCGATGCGGTCAGCTCGTGACCCGGCAGCGGTTCCAGATCTGGCCGGGTCCGGGCACGGGTGGCACGCCGGGCATGCGGCGGAAAAGCTCGAGCGTGGTCTCGGAGTGAAGGTGCATCTCGATGTCGGCTCCGGAATCGGGATCGGTCGCCGGAGCGGTGTAGCGAAAGCCGTGGCGGCTATACTCACCCGTCGTGGCCGTGCCGCCGTAGGTCAGGATCCTCGGCCCTTCGATGATGAAGTGATACCCGTCGCGGCACCATTCCCCGTCGATTGCGTCGGCGAGGGCGGCCCCACCCGGCCACGACAAGCCAAGCCCGAACGCGAGCCCGGCGAGAGTGCGTCCGACGCCGACAGACACCATGTCATTCCCCTTTGTGACCGAACAGGCACAGCATGTTAACGCAACGCAATTTCCACGTCGACGGGACTTACAAAAGCCGATTCGGCATGCCACATTCACCCCAGGTTCAACAACGGAAAGGAGGTGATCCAATGTCTAGTGGGATTGCGAAGCTGTCCAGACAGCCGGTGCGGATCTCGTGGGCGCTGGAGGTACCTCTGCGCCTCGCCTGAGACGCCTGCCAAGCGCGCCATGTGGCTGCGCTGACGGCAGGGCTTCTTGACAGCCGATCTCACAAAGGGCCGTCCCACGGGGCGGCCCTTTTTGTATGCGAAATGACATACCGTGCCACGCCTTTTGCGCGAGCCGATCACAACCCTATCGGCGCGGGAACCTTCGGAGCGGGTCTGCCGTTCCGGGCCTATGGACCCGAACCCTGAAACCACCCCTCTCGAGCCTACTGTCTGGCAGATGATGGCGGCCTTGGCGTCGGATGCCTATGAACTGCGCATGGTGGCGCCGGCAGAGTTCGAGATCGTCGAGCCCGACCGCACCGCGCCACCACCCGACTGCATGGCGAATGACGCCGAGAGCGAGATGTCCGGCGTTTGATGCACTGTCGCGATTCGATTGCCGTCACGCCGCGAAGCTCGAGCGCACCTGCGCCGCCCAGCGCCCGTCGATATGCGCGATCACCCAGAGCGAGCGGAACGTGCCGAGCGCTGAGCCGTCGGCGCGGTAGCGCGTGAACGAGATGTCGAGGTGCACCTTGTCGGCGCTGGCCGCGACCACCGACAGGTAATTCCAGCGGGTATGGGACCAGCCGTCCCCGGCACGAGCCAGGAAATCGGCGAGATAGCTGTCGGGGCCTTCCCAAACTTTCATCCGACCATCGGTCAGACGATAATGCGGGAAGTGCAGCGTGGCCGCGAGGCCGGCGGAATCGCGCGCGTTGAGTGCTACGACATGCCGGTGCATCACCTCGCGGGCAGCGGTGATCGCTTCGGCAACAGCAGACGCATCGGAGATGGGGCTCATGGGTGGCTCGTTCGGGTTGGCGGCGACTCGCGATGCGCGGAGCCTCGTGCAGGCTGCGACCGCTCGCGCGATCTTCGCCGCGGGCGCAAGCCTCGCGCAAGAGGCCCGAAGCTAGAGCACGACATAGTGCGCGTTGGCACGTCCGAGATTGACAGGTCGAAGGTTGCAGACTGTAGATTCGCCAGCCGCCAGAAGCGCACGCGCGGCGGCTCCTGGTGGTACGGTCCAGCACAAATGAAGGTCGATGCGCTCTACGAGAAGGACCCGGACTTTCCCGCCGTCTACATCGGCTTTCGCTGCGCGCGATAGAGCAACACCCTGCTACGACAGCCTGCGACCTCGAGCGAGATTCAACATGACCGACAAAGTGCTGATCGAACGCAACGGCCCCGTCACGACGGTGATCATCAACCGCCCGGATGTGCGCAACGCGGTCGACAACGAGACGGCCGAGGGCCTTGCCGCCGCTTTTCGCGGCTTCGAGGCCGATGAGGCGCAGAAAGTCGCGGTGCTCTGCGGCGCTGGCGGCTCGTTTTGTGCTGGCGCGGATCTCAAGGCCGTGGCCTCGGGCGAGCGCATGAAGCGCTACAAGCTCGATGGCGAAGGGCCGATGGGGCCATCGCGACTGGCGCTGACGAAGCCGGTCATTGCCGCGGTCTCGGGCCATGCCGTGGCGGGCGGGTTGGAGCTCGCCATCTGGTGCGATCTCCGTGTCGTCGAGGCGGATGCGACGTTCGGCGTCTACTGTCGCCGCTGGGGCGTGCCGCTGATCGACGGCGGCACCGTGCGTCTCCCCCGCCTCATCGGACAGTCGCGCGCTCTGGACATGATCCTGACGGGCCGCCCAGTTGGGGCCGAGGAGGCGTTGTCGTTCGGTCTCGCTAATCGCGTGGTGGCCAAGGGCGAGGCCCGTGCCGCGGCCGAAGCAATGGCGGCCGATCTCGCCCGTTTCCCCGAGTTGTGCATGCGGCTCGACCGGGCCTCCGTCTACCGCCAGTGGGAGTTGCCCTTCGACCACGCGATGCGCGCCGAGTTCGCAGCCGGCCTGGAGGCCGTCCGCACCGAGGCGCAGGCCGGCGCGGCACGCTTCGCGAGCGGGAAGGGCCGCGGCGGCCGCTTCGACGAGATCTGAAGTTCGGGGGCAGGCTCGGAGGTGGCGGCGCTTGCGGATCCCGCTTCAGCAGCCGCGACCGCCTCTGCGGCCTTCGACGGCACCGTACCGCCGGAAAGAGCTGGCGCAACATCGTCGGCGGGCGCGCGCCCTACGACGACCGTCGCCGTCGGCACGGGCTCCTTCCCGCTGGCGAGACCGGCCTCGGCTTGCGCCACCTGCTCGCGCGTCAGGCGATCGCGGCTGGCAAGTGCCGCCTGGAAGTCGCGTGCCGCGTCAACGGTCTTGCCGTCCCGGACCAGCATCAGGCCTCGTGTCAGATGAGCGCGCGCCAGCACTTCCGGTGCTACGCCGGCAAGCTCGGCGTGATCGATGATCGCGGTGCAACCATCGAGTGCCGCTGTCGCGGCGCTGGCATCGAAGCAACGGGTATTGAGATCATCCAGCACCAGAGCCAGCCCCGCGATCGCGGCTGGATCACTCGGATCGATCTTCTTGGCCTCCGCGAAATCGCGGATCGCGGGTCCAAGGCGCCCTTGCGCCTGCTGCGCCACGCCGCGCAACTGATGCACGACCGCACGCATCGCCGGCTCGAGATGGCCGCCCTCCAGCAGCCGCGTGCAGCCCTCGACCGCCTGGGATGGGTTGCCGGTCTGCGAGCATGCCGCCACGTCGCCATGCGTCTGCGCGGATGCAGGCGCACCGGCAAGTGCCGAGAAGACAGCAAGAGCCAAGGGGATGGCACGCGTGGATCGGGTGATTTTATGTGTGAGCATGGACATCTACCTTGCGAGAGCCTCGTTTCTGAACAATGATCATATACGAGGTTAATCGTATTGTAATCATCGCAACACGCGAAAGTCAGAACACGTGAAGCGACGCTTGCGGATTTGACAGGAGACAGAGCTCCGACCACCCTGCGCGCACGATCACGCGCGGCGAGACGCAAAGGCCCATCGATGTCCAAACCCACCGAGTTCACCCATCACTACGCCGAGGTCGGCGAGGTCATGCTCCACTATGTCACCGCCGGCTCGGGCTATCCGGTGGTGCTGCTGCACGGTTGGCCGCAGACCTGGTACGAGTGGCGCCTCGTCATGCCCGCGCTCGCCGAGCGCTACACTGTGATCGCACCAGATCTTCGCGGCCTCGGCGACAGCTCGCGCCCTCTTACTGGCTACGATAAGCGCACGGTCGCCAACGACATTTGGCGCCTCGTGACGGAAAAGCTCGGCTACCAGAAGTTCCACCTCGTCGGCCACGATTGGGGCGGCCCGAGCGCCTATGCTCTCGCGGCCGCGCATCCGGAGGCCGTCACCAAGCTCGCCATCGTGGATGTGGTGATCCCCGGCGATGGCGGCGATTTCAGCCAGGGCGGACGGCGCTGGCATCACCAGTTCCACATGACGCCCGACTTGCCGGAAGCCCTGGTTCAGGGCCGAGAGCGCATCTATCTGCAATGGTTCTATCAAACCTTCGCCTATAAGCCCGGTGCCATCGATGACGCGGCGCTCGACGAGTTCACGCGAACCTACAGCCAACCCGGCGCACTCCGGGCCGGGTTCAATTTCTACCGGGCAATAGGAGAGGATGCGAAAGTAAACGCGGCACAGCTCGCCACCGGCTTCCGCCTGCCGATGCCCGTGCTCGCCGTCGGCGGCGGGGTCAGCTATCCGCACGGGCGTGGCCGCGGCCCCGACGTCGAGGCCAGCATGCGCCGCGTCGCGAACGACGTTACGGGCTTTGTCATCCCCGAATGCGGGCATTTCGTGCCGGAGGAGGCTCCGGAAGAGCTGTCACGTCTTTTGCTGGAGTTCCTTGGATAGGGCTCGGCATTGGCGTGATAGCGTGTTGTCGGACGCCCGGCGGCAACTTCGGTGTCAGAGGCCGTCGGCTGCCATCGGCCTCACGGCAACTGTCGCCTGCAAAAGCAACATTTACCCACCATTCATCTCCCGTTCATGTTGCGTAAGCTTGCGCTTCGCGATAGATTATGAATGCGAGATGAATAAGGGGGCGAACTCGATGATTGGACGTTTGATGAAGTCGCGGACGGGCGGTCCTGCTTTGCTCGTCGAAGAGATCGTCTCGGATCGGCTGGTTGTTTGCAGCTGGATGGATCCGATGGGTCAGCATATGACGGGGACGTTCGCGTTGATCCAGCTCGAGCCTCTCGACGACGTCACTCGCTAGTCGGCAAAAGCTGGGGCGGTATGGCCCCAAGTCGAGAGGCTGTAACAGAGAATTCGCTCGACGTCGGCCCCATCCGCCGCCAAGCGCTGCTCGGTATTGGTTGCCTGACCAGTCGTGATACCGAGAGAAGGTGCCCAAAGCCAAGGCGTTAACCGACGAAGGACCGGCACGGCTTGGGATAGCCCAGTTCAAGTCGGCCCCCTATACTGCGGCTCCCGCTCACTCTCATTCGCCGCAGGCCTCCATGAAATTCGACTGCATCGTGCTCGGCGCCGGCATGGTCGGCATCTCTTGTGCGCTTCATCTGCAAAGCCGCGGTCGCTCCGTCGCGCTGCTGGACCGGCGCGGACCGGCTGAAGAAACCTCGTTCGGCAACGCCGGCATGATTCAGCGCGAGGGCGTCGTTCCCTACATGTTCCCGCGGGAATGGGCGACGATCTTCAAGTACGCCCTGAACAACACCTCCGAGGCGTACTATCAGCTATCGAGCCTGCCCAGTGTCGCTCCCTGGCTGTTTCAGTATTGGCGGCGTTCGACACCGGAGGGTGAAACGGCGAGTACGAAGGCCATGTTGCCGCTCGTAGAGCACTCGATCAGCGAGCACGAGCCACTGATCGCGGCGGCGGGCCTGCAACATCTGATGACCCGCAACGGCTACCTTCGCGTCTACCGCACCCAGGCGGCGCTCGATCTTGCGAGTGCCAAGGACGAGAAGGTACGCAAGCTCTACGGCATCAACAGCGAGGCGATCGATCCAAAACGGCTCGAGGCCATGGAGCCCCATCTCGCCGACAACCTGATTGGTGGGTTGCATTTCACCGACCCGGTCAGCATCGCCGACCCTGGCGCCCTCGGCCGCGGCTACGCCGAGCTGCTGGTCAAGCGCGGTGGCACCCTGATGGAGGGCGAGGCCAAGACCCTGACCGAGGCGCCCGGCGGCTGGAAGGTCGCAACCCGCAGCGGATGGGCCGAGGCGCGCGAGGTAGTGGTGGCGCTAGGCCCCTGGGCAGGCGAGTTGATGAAAGTTCACGGCATCCGCGTGCCGCTCGGCTGGAAGCGCGGCTACCACATGCACTACCGCGCCGACGGCAACGCGACGTTGAGCCGTCCCGTCATCGACGCCGAGCGTGGCTACTGTCTCGCGCCCATGACCAAGGGCATTCGCCTGACGACCGGGGCCGAGTTCGCGATGCGGGATGCGCCGGCCTCGCCGATCCAGCTCACGCGCGCGGAGGCTGCAGCCCGCCAGATCTTTCCGCTGGGGGACGCTGCCGATCCCGAGCCCTGGCTCGGCCGGCGGCCTTGCCTGCCCGACATGGTTCCCGTGATCGGCCAGACACCGGGCAAGCCGGGTCTCTGGCTCGCCTTCGGCCACCATCACCTGGGCTTCACGCTGGGGCCTGCGACGGGCCGCCTGCTCGCCGAGATGATGACTGGAGAGACGCCATACACCGACCCGCGCCCGTACCGCGTCGATCGTTTCTGAGCATTGACCGGCTTCGCCGATGGAGTGATCCGATCGACGCGGGTTTGCCGCCCGCCGGTATAGCTCGCCTGTCAGAACTGAAACTGCGAAGCCGTCAGCAGCGTGTGGCTTGTAACGTTCTGCAGGACGAGGCCATCGCCGCCGTTGAGCAGCACCATGGCGTGACCGTCGACGGTGAGGAGGCGCTGCTCGTCGACGAGTTGGGCAAAACTCGAGATGCCAGCGTAGCCCTGCAGACCGATCGTATCGAGCCCGGCCACACCGAAGTCGGTGATGGTGTCCAGCCCATCGCCAATCCCGACGAGGACCATGTCATCCCCTGCACCGAGCGTGATGAGGTCGTCGCCCTGCCCGCCGGCGATGACATTGTCGCCCGCATCACCGATGAGGTGGTCATCGAAGGCGGAGCCGAGAATATCGTCCATCGCGCCCGTCAGTGCGATCTCCCGACCGGCGACGCTCGCAGTCTCCTGGGCAAGATCGACCGTGACGGGGCTGTGTGCGTCCCCGAGGTCGGCGAACGTCGCGTCGGCGAATCCAGTAGCCGAGCTAGCGAGCGCCAAAGTCGGGAAGCCATCGAGGTAGGCGACCACGCTGGCCTGCGCGGCTACCTCGTCCATGACGCCAGCCCCCATGGACGTGAGGCCGAATTGGCTCCATCCTGAAATATCGAGCGGATCGCCCCCGTCGACATGCCCATTGAGGGTCACGGCCATGCCGAGAACGAGGTCAAACAGTTGCCCGCCGCCGGCCAACAGGTCCGATACACCGACACCGACGCGGCTCACCGTTTCGTAGACCGTGGCACCGCCCTCGTCAGTGCGCGCCATCGAACTCACGGAACCTGTAACTCCGCCCAACGTCTCGACAAAATCCCCGTTGGCACTGAACAGGCGAGTCTCGGTGCCGTCGGAGTTGAGGATCACGATCTCGTCGCCGGTGACCCGCACGACGGCGACGAAATCAACGTCGCGCCAATCCCTGACGCTCGCGCCGCCGAAATATTTGTGCGTTGCCATGCCTCGCCCTCCGAACAAGCGAAAACCAGCCGACTTCAAAACATCTGGCGATGATCATTGCTCAGCGCGCGCCGAAAGTCGATCCAGCAATTGCGCCGCAGCCCCTCAGGAACGCTCGAGGGAGCGGCGCAGGATCGGTCCCATGCGAGGCGCCTCGCACCGGCTGAGCGGGCCGTTCCAGGCACGCCCCTCGGAGAGACACGCGTTCATCTGGCGCTCTCGGTGCCTCTGCCAACCAACGAGCGCGGCCAGGCCCACAAGAACGAGCAACGTGATCGTCCAGCGTGCGCGGCTCACGGTGCCGCTCTCCGGCCAAAACGGTCCCGCCAGGCCGGGACGGCTCCGGGAAACGGCAGGGCCGTCGCCTCGTAGATCCCTCGTGCGACGGCACGAGCCAGGCAGTCGGCCGCGGCTTGCCCGAGCTCGGTCAGTCCAATTGGGCTATCGAGCGTCCGCCGCTGAGTGGCGACGGCGAAGACAGTATCGCCGTCCATGGGCGCATGGGCCGGCCGGAGCGCCCGCGCAAGGCCATCGTCGGCCATGATGGCGAGCCGCTTGGCCTGCGCCTTAGTGAGGACCGCATCCGTCGCCACCAGCGCAATGGTCGTGGAAGGTGGCGCGCCGCCCTTCATGCGCAGACGCAGGTCATCCGGCGCCACCTGCGCGGGAAGACCGAGCCCTCCGAACTCGCCGTTCCGCTCAAAAGGCGCGGCCCAGAAGTGCGGACCTTCCCCGACCACCGCCGAGCCGACTGCATTGACTACGGCGATGGCGCCCACGGTAATACCCGACGAGAGAACAGTGCTGGCCGAGCCGAGCCCGCCTTTGAGATTTGCCGTCGTGGCACCGTAGCCGCCGCCGACCGTGCCGAGCCTCGTCACCGGGGCCTCGTTCGCCGCGTCGCCCGCCGCCAGCCCCATGTGCCAGTAGATGGGGTGCAGCCCCCAGTCCTTGTGGCCACCATTGAGCAGGTCGAACACGATGGCCTGTACGACGATCGGCACGACGGCGCTACCCACGCTCAAACCCACGCCCCGGGCACGCAGTGCAGCCATGACGCCCCCTGCCGCATCAAGGCCGAAAGCAGATCCCCCCGACAGCACGACACCGTCGACACCCTCCACGGTCATCTCCGGCTCGAGCAGGGCCGTATCGCGTTGACCAGGCGCGCCACCCCGCGTCGACACGGCCGCGACATTTGGTCGGGCCACCAGAATTGCCGTCACACCGGACGCAACGGCCGCGTCGTCGGCGTGCCCCACGGCAAGGCCAGCGACGTCGGTGATGTGATTGTCAAGGATCGACATGGGCCAAGTTATCCACAAGTCGCAAAATTAACTCTCGCCTGCGCCGCATTTCCAGCCCATCATGGCAACATCGCCAGTTGTCGCATGCCCCCGGTGGCTCGCCATTGCCAAGCGAGCACACATCGTCGAGGCGACAATGGTTGCGGCAACAGCATTGCGAAACGACTCGTCCCGGCTGATACCGAAGCAGCCAAAACACCGCCGCGCAACAATTTAGCCAGATTTTTGCGTAGAGATACTCGGAAGCTTACGCCATACACCACGACTACCGGCCAGGAGGTCCAGATGAAGAGCTACGGAGCCCTCGCAACCGCACACAAGGCCGTCGACGTGACGATCCGTGACCTCATGGCCCGCCTCGACGCGGGCGAGGACCCGCGCCGCACGATCGCGCGCCTCAACGCCAGTATCGTCGACTGCCAGCGCGCCGGCGTCGACCTGCCACCGAGCTTCCTGCGCCTGTCGCGCACGCTTGCTGCAGAGTGCGTCGCCCAGGGCCACGGGCGCTGCTGATCTGCATCGCGAAAATCGACCGCAAGTCACGGCTCGAGTAGCCGCCAAGCGCCTTCACGCCAGACGTGGGGAAGGTAGGACGGGACGATCGCGTCGCCTGCCTCGTCGAAGCGAATGCTGCCTACCGCCGTGACGGCTGTCTGCGCGCGGGCCGCCTGCGCGACGGGCCGCGCGGCGACCGTTGCTGCGCGTCGGGCCGCCGTGGCCCAGATCTCGACGGCAGCATGGCTTGTCCTGCGAACCGCCTCGCGCCGCGCCAAAGTCGGATCGACCCCCACCGCCAATGACGAACCAGCGTCATCGAGCCCCGACCAGGGCAGCATAAGTACGAGTTGGTCCCGCTCCTGACGTGCGGTGGCGATGATGGCGGGGACAGCGAGGATCTCACTGCCGACCAGCGGCGCCGTCACCCCGGCTCGACGAAGGCTCTGGATTAGCACGCCGAGTTCGATCGGCTGGGCCGGCATCACCACGACGCCCGCGCCGCTCGCCCGCACCCGCGCGGCAACGCCATCGTAGCTCGGCTCGCCGGACTCGATCCGCTCGTTGAGCCTCAATGCCATCTTCTCCCGCGAAAGCTCAGCCGCAATCGCGTCTGCGAGCCCACCAGCCTGCCGTGTCCGGTCCGCCACGATGGCCACACCCTCGCCCGGATAGCGATCCCGGATCGCGCGCACGGTGTCGCTCGCGAACCGGTCCTCGCGGCCCGCGAGCCGCAATATCAGCCCACCGGTCCCCTCGCCCGTCAGTTCTGGATGGCGCACCCCTGGCACGATGAGAAGAATTCCGGCCCGGGCATAGATCGGCGCTGCCGCCATCGCAGCCCCGGCGCAGAGATGCCCGATCACGACGGCCGGCGCCAGGCGTACGATTTCCTCGGCAATCTGCACCGCCCGCTCACGCGTGCAGTCCTCGCTCCACCCGATGATACGGATCGGCTGCCCCGCCACGCCGCCCGCGGCGTTGATCCGCGCCGCCGCCTCGGTCGCTCCATCGAGAACCTCGGCCCCGTAGGGCTGATGGATACTGCCCTTTGTAGCGATCGCGGCGATCAGGTGCTCCGCGAGCGCCACCCTCGAGCCGGCTCCGGCCAATAGAGCCAGCAGACCCGCCACCGCCAAGGCCTGGCAAGCGAGCGACCACGACGCGTGCCGCCGACGTCCACATTCACCAGGCGCATGTTCGAAATACGTGGGCGTGCGACCGCCGCGCCGCCCCTCGGGCTTGACCATGCCCGCGCGCTCCTTCGGATCGTGCCCGCCTTGCCCCAGTGTCAGTTAGCCCGCCGC
>LNDR01000243.1 GCA_001464755.1 Rhizobiales bacterium Ga0077524 | reverse complement strand
GAGGACGACGACCCAGACGACCACCGAGGCCGCAGCTTGCGACCACATGCGATTGCGGATAGCGGCGAAGAAGAAGAACGGCACAAGCGCTTTGAAGCAATCTGCGGCGGCACTTGCCGACCCGTAGATCACGCCATCCATCTCGGTTTTCCCGAGAGAATAGCCAAAGCGCCAGTTCATCGCTGCGGATACGGCAAGTAACACCGCGGCAGCGAGAACGCCTAGCACACCTAGCACGTGTCTCATGTTTAGAGGCCCCCTTAAACCCCCAATTCCAGCAATCCGGTCGGATCGCCGGTCAGTTTTCGGGACTCAACGCTCCTGGGGACACCATTCATTCACATCGCCAGCCGCAAACGTGGCATTGCCACAAGCGATCGACCTCTTGCCGCTGAGCTAGCGAGACACCCCTGAGCGGGCGACCCGTACGGCGAGCATCGAATAAAGCTGTGCGTGGAAGACGCGCTCTTAGCCAGACTGAGTGCTCTAAATCATCGCTGCCGCTACGCAGAGATTTATGCACGTTCAATTCTTGGCGTGACATACAATGGGGATAAGCACACTGAGCCCCCCGGCATCGGCAGAGTTAATCGATTCGTTAAAGAATGTAAACGAGTCATATGGATATGGCGGAAGTTGGATGTTTTGATGCGACCAAGGAGTTGTTCGCGACGAGGGGCATTGAACCGGAATTTTCAACATCTTTTTGCCCGATGCTGAAAATTGCAACTTGCACTAGATCGTGCGCTTTGGTTGCCCGCGACCTACGACATGTGGCGGTTACTCCCCCTGGCGCCGCTCTAGGATCAAGGCGAGCGGAACTGCTGCATAGCGGCCGCAATACCTCCGACAAAGCATCGGCGACACACTCGGAGGAGGCCATCGGGGATTGCGTCCGGGCTACGTTGATGCGTAATGGTGAGCACGGACTTTAAGACGTTGCTGGTACAGGCCAAAGGGGCTCGGCTTGGCCGGCGACATTGCGCACGGTCTCCCTGGGGCGGGGACCGAAGCGTCGAGCTTTCCGGGATCATTCTACGGGGAGCCTGCAGGGAGTTGGTTATGGCGCGTATCCGCGGAACGATCGCTGTGCTTCTGATTGGGACTGGCGCGATCGGTTATGGCGTCGGGGCAACGGGTCTCGTCGAAAGCGTTGCGGGTGGGTTTCAGCGCATGGCTATGGCCGCCGAGCGAGGAGCATCCGAGGAAGGGGCTCCTAGTGACCCCGTGCAGGCACCCACTTTCAAGGTGAGCGGGGCGGTCGCGGAATCCGAGGCCAGGCCCGTCGCAGTGCATCAGGCGCTCGCCGCGCGTGGCGGCGAGGCCGGCCAGCCGATCGCGTTGCCTCCGGCCTACCGCGGTCTGCGTCTCGCGCAAGCACCGGACGAGCAGCCCTCCCTGAAGCCCGTCGGGTCCCCGCGCTCGGACAGAGGGTCCGCCGCCACGCCGGGCTCCAAGGAAAGCCTGACTCGTGCCATCCAAGGCGAGTTGAAACGCGTCGGGTGCTTTGCCGGTGCGGTTGACGGTGACTGGGGCGCAAGCACGCGAATGGCGATGCAGGCGTTCAACGATCGCGTGAACGCAAAATTGCCGACCTCGCACCCGGATTACATCCTGCTGACGCTGCTGCAGGGCCATTCCGCACAGGCGTGCGGAGCCGATTGTCCACCCGGACAGGCGAAAGACGACGGCGGCACATGTCTTCCCCGTAGCGTGATTGCCGAGCAGCGTCGGCGCGCTGCTCTTGCAAAGGGCACAGGACCGGACGGCACGACCGAGATCACGACGGGCGCATCGGCGTCCGTCGCTGGCGGCGCGCCAGCCGGCGCTGTGGGTCAGGCGTCCCGGCTGGCGGCCGCGGCACGCGTCGAAAGTCCCGCAGACACGGTAGCCCCGGCTATCAGCCGAGCCGAGATCGAACAACAGCGGATTGCGGCAGCCGAGGCGCGAAGGCAGCAGAGCGCAGCGGAGGCGGCGGCCCGTGCCGAGGGCGAGCGCCTCGCACGGCTCGCGGCGGCGGAAAAGGCGCGGCAGACCGCAGAGGCACGGCGTCAGGAGGAGTTGGCCCGGCTGCGGGAGCGATCCGAAAGACTGGCGCGCAAAGCCTTGCCGACAGACCGAACCGCGGAGCAGCGGACTGCGATGGCGCCCCCGACACCCGCAGATCAGTTCGCGGCGCGAGACGTCCCGCGAGCCGCGGAAGCTCTGTCACAGAACCCCGCCCCCTCAGGCATTTCCGTCGAAGCCACCGCCCAGCCGCCGGTCGTGGCCGTCGCGCCCGCCCAGCGCGCCAGACCGAAGCCGGCCACGCGCCGAGCCAGCAAGCCCCGGGGAGCGCGCTACGTCGGGCGTTTCGTGCCTTCCTCCGCCTATCGCCTCGGACGGCTGGCGCCGACGCGCGTTTCGGCACCTGTCGTGCTCGCCTTCAGGGCGCGACCGCGACACAACCCACAGATGATTTTTCGCGACTTGCAACACCGCATGCCTTGAGCGCGCGCCGCTCGGGCCCTTGCATCAGAGCAGCGCCGTGATCTCGCGGTTGGCCGCATCGACCCGGTCCGACAGCGCTCGCACCACGAAGTGCAGGAAGGCCGCGCAGAGAGCTGGCTCCTCGGCCAGCAGCCGCCCATAGGTCGCTCGGGTGAGGACGTAGACGATTGTGCGTTCCTCGGCCACGACCGACGCCGCCCGAGGCAGGCGTCGGAAGAAGCCCATCTCTCCCACGACCGTGCCACCGGTCATGCGGCGAACGCGGATGGAGCGGCCCCCAAGCCCTGGAACGATGACGGCAACGGAGCCCGAGGCCACCAGCTCGATCGTATCGGCTTGGGCTCCGAGGGCGCATACGATCTCGTCGGCCTCGAGTTCCCGGCGCTCGAGATAGCCCGCGATCAACCGTCGCGAGGCATCGGCTCCGAGTTCGCGCGCCAACCACGTCTCGAAATCCGGCATGCCCGGGCTCGTGCTCCCCCCGGCCGTGCGCGCCAACTCGTCCTCGGCCCACTCGAGCGCTTCGTTCCGGGTAACGAAATGTCGGCCGTTGGCACTCCCGCCGATGATGCCAGCGGCAGCGAGCTCGGCCACCAGGCTCTGACTGGCGGCGGCGATCACGAGGACGACGTCCGACGCAGCAGCCCAGTTGGCGAGCTTCTGGAACGAGAGGATCGCCGAAGCGTCGATGCCGGTCACCGCCGAGCAGTCGAGCACCACCCACCGCCGTCCGAAAAGGCCTCGCGAAGCGGTTGCCTCGCGGATGCTCTCATAGAGGCCGTTGGACGAGCCGAAGAAGAGGAAGCCGGTCAGCCACAGGACGTGGATACGCTTCCCCTGATCGGCCAGCAGCCGGGCCAGCTCTGGACTGCGCTCGACAGGGGCGGCCAGCTCGGCGCGGGTGACGTGGCGCCGGATGACGCCGATGCGGCTGTAGCGGGCGGCGAACAGCAGGCAGGCGCCGATCATGCCCAGCACGATACCGGTCAGATAGCCGAGGCCGACGATGGCCCCCATGATCAGTAAGGTCAGCGCCAACTCCGGCCGAGATCTGCGCCCCGGGACTTTCAGCGCCTCGGCAACCACACCAGCTCCGAGAAAAACCAGCAGGCCCCCGAGGACCGGCCTCGGCACCACGCTCGCGAGGTCCAACCCGGAGAGCAGCAACACCCCCACGAACGTCCCGCCGGCAAGTCCCGCAAGCCGGCCCTGGCCGCCCAGCGCATCGATCAGGCGGCTCGGATTCAGAGCGTGCCCGACCGATAGGCCACCGATCGCCACCACCGCGAGATTGGCGCCGCCGCTGGTGCGGAACTCGGCATCCATGTCGGCCTGTGCCCTCCGTTGCACCTCGAGGCTAGAGACGTCGAGCAACAGAGCCGCGGTGGAGACGCCGGCAATCGAGACGATCTCGACGCCGGCCGCGCCCAGGATCTTCCAGTCGATGCCGCCGAGCGAGGCCAGCGGCGACCACGCCTGCGCACCGCCCGTCGTGGCGAGATGCCAACCCGCTGCGGCATCCCCGGCCGCGAGCCATAGCGCCAGCTCGACGACCAAGATGGCGCCAATGATGACCGCCGGCAGAGCTTCCGCACCGAGCGACGTCCGGCGCAGCCGAAGCAGGACCGCCGCGAAAATGAGTGTGACTGCGAGCCGGGCGAACCCCGATGCCGGCAGGAGATCGGGTAGTGTCTCCCAAGTCAAAGCAGCGCCGGTGCCGACCCTGATCCCCCCGAGGATGAGCAGCAGGCCCGAGGCCGCCAGGAAGCCACCGATCACGGGATACGGCACGAAGCGCACCGCCTGGCCGAGACGGAACGCGCCGAGCGCCCAAATGAGCGCGCCCGTCAGCGTACTGGCGATGGCGAGCGCGACAAGCACATGGTGGGCAGCCGCGTTGGCGGACATGCCTTTCTCGAAAGCAGCTGCGGACACCGTCGCCGCGAGCACCGCCATGACGGCGACCGCCGGATTGCGAGGACCGGCGAGCAGAGGAGGAAGCGTGGTCCGCCCCGCGGACATCAGCGTCACGAGGGCGGTCGCCAGCATGAAGCCCCAGAGCGCCATGGGCAGCCCCACCGAAAGCTGGCCGGCAAAGATGAGGGCGCTGAACGACAGGCAGTGCGCGAGCGTCACGAACGAGGCGACGATGCCCGCAACCGCGTCGCGCGCGTGGGTCGCCAGTACGCGCGGCCCCCCAGGCAAAGCCGCCACCTCGCGCCAACCGAGCCTTTGGCGCATATCGTTCCAGTTAAACAGGCTCACGCGCCGCTCCGCCGTTTTTTCGAGCGCGCCACACTGCGGGCGAGTTCCAACCGAGCACAAGCTCAATCAATCGATCGGCATGGTAGGATTGATCATCAGTTGCAGATCAGACGGAGGCGGGCATGGGCGTCCGACGGGCGATTGCCATCGGCGAATGCATGGTCGAGCTGGCGCGCGGGGAGGATGGCCGCTTCGGCCAGTCGTTCGGCGGCGACACCTTCAACACGGCTGTCTATCTCGCCCGCGCCGGTGTGCCGATCGCCTACGCGACGGCACTCGGCGACGATCCCTACAGCGACGGGATCGTCGGGCTCGCGGCGGCGGAGGGCATTGCCACCGACCTGATGTTGCGGCGTCCAGGCCGGATGCCCGGCCTCTACCTGATCGAGACGACGCCCGAGGGCGAGCGGACGTTTCACTACTGGCGCGACCGGGCTCCGGCGCGCGAGCTTCTCGACGGGGCCGATGCCGAGACGATCGAGGCTGCCATCCAAGGCGCGCGGCTGGTGTACCTGTCCGGTATCACCCTCTCGCTCTACTCGGAATTGGGGCTCGACCGGCTCGAGCGCATCCTCGGCCGCGCACGCCAGGCAGGTGCCGTCGTCGCCATGGACAGCAACTATCGCCCGCGCGGCTGGGGCGGCGACGCGGATCGCGCTCGGCACGTCCTGGCCCGCTTCTGGCGCCTCGCATCGATCGCGCTACCGACGCTCGACGACGAGGCCGTGCTCTGGGGGGACCGCGATGCTGGCGCAACCGCCGCGCGTCTCCACGGCCTCGGCGCCGAAGAGGTCGCCATCAAACGGGGAGCCGACGGCGCGGTGGTCGCACGATTGGGAAGCCCGCCGATCGAAGTGCCGATACCCCAGCCGGTGACCCCCGTCGACACGACCGCGGCCGGCGACAGCTTCAACGCCGGCTATCTCTCAGCCCGCCTCGCCGGTCGCGCCCCCCAAGCCGCCGCTCTCACCGGCCACCGCCTCGCCGCCGTCGTCGTCGCCCACCGGGGAGCGATCGTGCCTCGGGACGCGACGGCGGTTGCGCTCCAGGCTTGAGCAACCTGTACCAGCCTCCGAAGTGCAAGCCGAAGATCAGGCCTCGCGTCGATCCCGACTGATCCAAACCAAGATCGATGGCTGACTCACGTCCTCCGGCGGTCCATGGATTGAGCTGAATTGACGGAACCGGTTTGCTCTGCGGTCAGAGGCCAATCGCATGCACGCCGACGGCTGCCATGGCGACGAGTGGCGCCAGGAACCCGATGCGTTGGCGCCACGAGCCGTCGATCGACCAGCGGCCAAGGACGATACTGGTTGCCAGGGGGCCGACCGGTGGGGGCGCGGACCGTGGCTGATGGCGGAACGCCATCCACCGCGTCTCGATCGGGATGCGGTAGTCTGCGGCGGCAACGGCGACCTCGGCGCTGTTCAGGACCACATGCACCATCTCGCCTTCCGGCCAGAACATGAACTCGCTACCGGGTGGCGCGAAAAAGCGCCGCTTCGGAGCGACATGCTGATCGAAGAAGTCCTTGGCGACCAGCACGGTGATCACCTGCGGTTTGGCGACCGGCCGCCCGCTCGCCTCGAATGGCCCCACACCGCGAATGTCCTGCCAGGGGATGAACAAGTCCGGAAGCCAGGATCTGTGAAAAGTGATGCCGGCAGGGGCCAGCATGAGAATGGGCCGCGCTGGATGAAAGTGCCGGTAGACAGCCACTACAATCCATCCAAGCCCGAGGTAGATCATCATCCAGCCGAACACATTGGGCGGCGGTTTGACCAGCGAACTCCATCGCAGCGAGCCGTACGCGCCACCAGTCCCACGGGGCGCACCGCCAATCACCACGGCTGCAAGGGTTATGATGACGGCGACGACGAGGAAGATGAGTATATGGATCGCGAAATCCGCAAGGGATGAAATCCCAGACCGCGCAATCAGCGTCGTCACCGCAAAACCTGCGAATGCCACGCCCAGCAATGCCAGATAGACGAGCGCCAGCAGCGCGCCGTTGACGCCATGGCTCTCCGCGTGAAGTGTGACAGCGAGGCCGCCGGCGCAGACCCACAAGGCCCACGGCACGCGGTCGATCAGCCACTTGTCCATAGAGAACTCGACTGTCCCAGAAACATCGGCGGCTGGTTCGTTCATGGACATGCCTCGCACGTTGTCGGATTGCGTCCGATTCCGCCGCACTGTTCAAGCCGCCATACACCAATCCGGGCACCGGCACCCCATTGCCGGTTGCCGAGGCGCGGGGTCGAAGCCTACCCTGCTGGCAACCGCACCAGCAAACGACCGGAGTTCCGTCATGCGCGTTGGCGTCTTTTACTTCCCGACCGACTACGGCATTGAGGTCGGCGAGCTTGCGGAGGCGCTCGAGGCGCGTGGCTACGATGCGCTGTTCGTCTGCGAGCACACCCACATCCCCACGTCCCGCCGGACACCGTTTCCGGGCGGTGGAGACCTGCCGAAGCGCTATTCGCACACGCACGATCCGTTCGTCGCGCTCGGCTTCGCGGCCGCCGTCACCAAGACGCTCAAGCTCGGCACCGGCATCTGTCTGATCACCCAGCGCGATCCGATCGTGACGGCCAAGTGCGTGGCGAGCCTGGACATGCTCTCCAAGGGGCGTTTCGTGTTCGGGCTCGGCGGCGGCTGGAACGTCGACGAGATGGAGAACCACGGGGCGCGCTACGACATGCGCTTCAAGCTGCTGCGCGAGCGCGTGCTGGCGATGAAGGAGATCTGGACGAAGGACGAGGCCGAGTACCACGGCGAGCTGGTCGATTTCGATCCGATCTGGTCTTGGCCGAAGCCGTCACAACGGCCGCACCCGCCCATCCTGCTCGGTGGCGAGACCGACCACACGCTTCGGCGCGTGGCCGAGTTCTGCGACGGCTGGTTCCCACGGGCGACGGCGACATTCGATCCGAAGGCCCAGCGCGCGCGGCTCGATGCGGCGGCCAAGGCGGCGGGACGTGACCCCGCATCGCTGCAAATGACGGTGTTTCGCGCGCCCGCCGACGCGGAGCGGCTGAAGCCCTACCGGGATGCCGGCGTCGACCGTGTGCTGCTCGAGGTGCCGGACCTGACACGCGACGAAATCCTGCAGGTGCTCGACAAGAATGCGCCACTGACCCGTTAACGTAGTGCAACGGGCTCGCGCGTGCCTCATGGCTGCGCGAGCGTGCTGCCCAGATCGGCGATCGACAGCGGCACATCGAATCGGAGGCCGAGCCTGTCGGCCACCTGCCAGACGACGACGCCGTTGATCTCGGGCGAGCGCCCGATCACGAGGCTGGCGCGCATTCCGGGTTGCAGCTGCGGCGAACCGGCAAGCCCTGCCCCCTGCCTCGAGATGTCCACCGTCTTCATCTGCCAGACCTTCCGCTGGATGCGCAGCCCGCAATTCAAGCGCAGCCGGTGCCGTCTTTCGGACCGGCGCTCGATCCAACCGGGGATCGCGATCGTGCCGTTGCCGTTGACGCACGGCGACGCCCCCAGAGCCGCCGCAGCGAGCAACCGCTCTGTCGCGATGGCCGGCGCCAGCGGTCCCGCGCGGCCCTCCTCGAGCGGCATCGCCGCACGCATGTCCTGAATGAGTTCGAGCGCCCTCTCGCAGATGACACCCCAAAGCCCGGCCAACTCGTCGATCGCGACGGGGTCCAGCGGCGCAGCCGTCTCAACGCTCGCGCAGTGCCGCAGCGTCAGTTCGCGCGCGATGCCGAGCCGCATCGAGAGATCATGCAGGCCGCTCACGATCGGCAACGCTCTCGTGTCGACGGCGGACCAATCGTTGTCGTCGCCGTGAGAGACCGTCTCGGGTGGCAGCCAGAGCGGCAGCGCCGCGATCAGCCGCCGCGAACGATGCGGGTATCGATAGGCATGATTGACGACGCTCGTCGCGCAGGCGATCAGCACGCCCCCCGTCTCGAGCTCCTGCAGCAGCCGGCTGAGGTGTCGCTGACCCTGCTCGGACTGCGTGGTCGCCTCGCGACCTGCGACAGAGGGCTCGAACGAGAGCTTGTCGTCATCGACGATGAACACCGCACTATCCTGCATCAGCCCAGTCCTCCAGGCCCACACACGGCCGTGAGGGCCTTACAGATGTCATGGCCGCAGTATCGCGCGAACACTCTAATTTCTACTTTAAGTTGCAGTTGAAATTTTCAGCACCTGAGGCGCATCAGGAGACGGCCTCGAGCCCGTCGCCGAAGCGGACACCACGACCGGGCGCGGCGGCAAAGAGGGCATGCGTATAGGGATGCTTGGGCGCCGCGAAGATCTCCGTCGTCGGACCCGCCTCGACGACGACGCCGTTCTGCATCACGGCAATACGGTCGCAGATCTGAGCGGCGACGCGCAAATCGTGCGTGATGAAGAGAATGGCGAGGTCGAAGCGCGCACGCACGTCGTCGAGAAGCGCCAGGACTTGCGCCTGCACCGAGACGTCGAGGGCCGAGACGGCCTCGTCGGCGATGAGGAGTTTCGGCTCCATGGCGAGTGCCCGCGCGATCGCGATGCGCTGCCTCTGTCCGCCCGAGAACTGATGGGGGAAGCGGTCGAGCGCATCCGGCTGCAGTCCGACGAGTTGCATGAGATCCCGGGCGCGCCGGATGGCGTCGGCTGTCGCCAGGCCGAAATTGACCGGCCCTTCGATGATCGAGGCGCCGACAGTGCGCCGCGGGTTCAGCGAGCGGTAGGGGTCCTGGAAGACGATCTGCACGTGCTTGCGGTGTGGTCGCAAGCGTCGCTCCGGCAGGGTGGCAACGTCGACATCGCCGATCCGGATGGTCCCGCTGGTCGGATGGATCAGCCGGGCGATGCAACGAGCAACCGTCGTCTTGCCGGAGCCGGATTCGCCGACGATGCCCACCGTCTCGCCGCGGCGGACGTCGATCGTGACGTCGGCGGCGGCCTTCACCACGCGACGCTTGCCGGCGAGGAAGCCACCCGAGCTGTAGGTCTTGCAGAGCTTGTTGGTGGACAGCGCGACCGTCGAGGCGTTCGGCTTGCGGTCCGGCGGGTGCAGGCTCGGCACGGAGCGGATCAGCATCTGCGTGTAGGGCTCGCGCGGACGCGAGATGATCTCATCACGACTGCCGATCTCGACGACGCGACCGTGCTGCATGACGACGACGCGGTGGGCGATCTCGGCGACGACACCGAAATCGTGGGTGATGAACAGCACGCCGGTTCCGCGCCGCGCCTGCATCTCGGCGACCAGCTTCAGGATCTGCGCCTGGGTGGTGACATCGAGGGCCGTGGTCGGCTCGTCGGCGATCAGCAGCACCGGATCGAGCACGAGCGCCGCCGCGATCATCACGCGCTGGCGCTGCCCGCCGGACAACTGGTGTGGAAAGGCATCGATCATGCTCGCCGGATCTGGCAGGTGCACCGCCGCCATGATGTCGAGCACCTTCTGCCGGCGCTCGGCGGCCGACAGCGGGGTATGGATCTCGAGCACCTCCCCGATTTGCTCACCGACACGCTCGACCGGGTTCAACGCCGTCATCGGCTCCTGGAAGATCATCGACATGCGTTGGCCGCGTAGCCGGCGCAGCTCCGGTTGCGCGATGCCAGCGATCTCGCGGCCTTCGAGCTTGATCGAGCCACCGGTCACCGCGAGTTGGCCCTTCGGAAGAAGCCCCATGACGGCCTGGGCTGTGACGGACTTGCCCGAGCCCGATTCGCCGACGACGCAGACGATCTCGCCGCGCCCGACGCTGAACGAGACGCCGTCGATCGCATTGCCTCGGTCGCCACCCTTCGGCAGCGCAACGGTAAGGCCGTCGAGTTCGAGGATCGGTCCGCCGCCAGTGTCGGTCGCTCCCTGCATCAGCCGCGGCGCTCCATCTTGGGGTCGAGAACATCGCGCAGGCCGTCGCCCAGCATGTTCACGCCGAGCACCGTGACGGCGAGAAAAAGACCTGGATAGAGGATGTTGTGCGGGAACACGCGGAACAGCGTGCGCCCCTCGGCCATGATGTTGCCCCAGGTCGGGATCTCGGGCGGAATGCCGATGCCGAGAAACGAGAGAATGGCCTCGATGAGGATGGCCGCCGCGCAGATGAACGTGCCCTGTACGATGAGCGGGGCAAGCGTGTTCGGCAGGACGTGTCGGAAGATGAGCAGCGGCGTCGGCGTACCCACCGTGATGGCGCTCTCGACGTAGGGCTCCTCGCGGATCGACAGCACGATCGATCGCACCAGGCGCACCACGCGCGGCACCTCGGGCACCACGATGGCCAGTACCACCGCGAAAAGCCCCGCGCGAAACACCGAGACGAGCCCGATTGCGAGCAGGATCGCCGGTATCGCCATCAGACCGTCCATGAAGCGCATGATGATGCCGTCGAGCCAGCGGACGTAGCCGGCGATGAGCCCGATCAGCAGGCCGATGGAAATGGAGATCACTGAGACGGTCAGCCCGACGATCAACGAGACCCGGGCCCCGTAGATCACGCGGCTGTAGATGTCGCGGCCGAGACTGTCGGTGCCGAGGCGGTAGGCAACGGGCACCTTCTTGCCTTCGTCGTCGCGGATCGTGGCTTCGTAGCCCGGCAGCTTGTTGCGAACGGAGGGGTTGACCTCGGCCGGGTCCCGCGTGCCGAGCCAGGGGGCGAGCGCCGCGATCGTGACCATGACGGCGACGATGAAACCGCCGACGACCACGCTGGTGGAGCGCGCCAGTTGTCGGAGCGCGGAGGCGCGCGGGCGCACGGGTGTTGCATCAGCGAGGGCCATCAGTATCGGATCCTCGGATCGAACAGGGTGTAGGCGACGTCGACGAGCAGGTTGACCAGCACATAGGCGAGAGAGAACAGCAGGATCACCGCCTGGATCGTCGGGTAGTCTCGGGCCAGCACCGCGTCGACAGTAAGAAGGCCGAGGCCAGGCAGCGTGTAGACCGACTCGGTAACGACCACGCCGCCGATGAGCGTCGCGAAGGTGAGGCCGATCACGGTCAGGATCGGCACTGCGGCGTTGGCGAGCGCGTGACGCACGAGCACCTTCAACTCCGATTGGCCCTTCGCCCGCGCCGTGCGGATGTAGTCCTCGTGCAGCACCTCGAGCACGCTCGTGCGGGTCATGCGCGCGATCAGCGCGACGAAGACGATAGCGAGCGTGAGCGCCGGAAGGATAAGCCGGTGGAGCCAGCCGCCGAAGCCGTCAGCCAGATACTGGTAGCCCTGCACCGGAAACCAGTCGAGCTTCACCGCCAGAAGATAGATGAGCAGGTAGCCCACCACGAACACCGGCAACGAGAAGCCGATGACCGAGAAGCCCATCACGAAGCGGTCGATCCAGGAGCCCTGCTTGTAGGCCGCCAGCGTCCCCAGCGGCACCGCGATCGAGACGGTCAGCACGATGGCCAGCAGCGAGAGCGAGATCGTCGGCTCGAGCCGCTCCACGATCAGCTGCGCGACCTGTTTCTTGTAGAAGAACGACTCGCCGAAATCACCTTGCAGCATATTGCCGATCCAGATCAGGAACTGCGTCAGGATCGGTTGATCGAGGCCGAGTTTGCTGCGGATCTCGGCGATCTGCTGGTCGTTGGCGAAATCGCCCGCGATGATCGCCGCCGGGTCCGACGGCGTCAGGCGCAACATCAGGAACACCAGTACCGCGACGATCGCCATCACGGGGATCGCGGCCAGTAGCCGGCGGAGGATATAGGCGCTCATGCTCGCTTTCGGGCCTCAGGGGACAAGCTGATCTAGATCCCATTGCCGGCATCGCTCGCCATGCGCGACGCACAGCAGTCGAGGCCACACTGGTACGCTTGCTGTGCAAATTGACCGGAAAAGCCTCTTGGTCCGGCTAGTCTGGGCCGTCGTTGTTCGCCAGCGCGGCTACTTCACCGAGATATTCCAGAGAACGGGGGCCGGCGCAGGCACGATGCCATCGACATTCTTGCGCAAGCCGCCAACGCTGTACCACTGGCCGAGATGGACGTGGGTCGGATACTCGGCGACACGCTTTTGCACCGCAGCCACGATCTCTTTTTGCTTGGCGGCATCGGTCGCCTTCGCGAAATCATCACGCAGCTTCTCGATCTGCTCGTCACACGGCCAGCCGAACATGGCCTTCTCACAACCCGCGTTGAGGAAGCCCATCATGACCGGATTAAGCAGGTCGGCCGAGACCCACGAGGTCAGGAAGGCGTGCCAGCCGCCCTTGTCCGGCGCGTCCTTCTTGGCGCGTCGGGCGACGAGCGACTGCCAGTCCATGGACTGC
>LNDR01000242.1 GCA_001464755.1 Rhizobiales bacterium Ga0077524 | reverse complement strand
TTCCTGCGCCTCTCCGCGACGGATGGCGGCCCGCTCACCACCAATGCCAGCTTCTGGCGCATCTATCTCTCGCCGATGGGACCTGGTCACGTGCTCTATCTCAAGAGTGAGGTGGCCGAAAACAAGTGGCGCATCTACTCCGACAACATCTCGATGACGCGCTGGTTGCAGGATACGGTGCAGGGAATGCTGAATGCCGAGCTGGCCGACAAGGACATTCCCGTGCTTGATGCCGAGTTCGAAAAGGAAGGCGATCCGCGCACGTTCTGGACCGAGCGCGTTATCACCAGCACCGAGGACATCTCGCTGACTTGGTACGACATCGGCGATCCGCTGATGATCCATCATCAGCCCGGCCATAATGGCCGCAAGTACGGCCTCAACACCGTCCTGATTCCGGCGCTCGGTGCC
>LNDR01000241.1 GCA_001464755.1 Rhizobiales bacterium Ga0077524 | reverse complement strand
AGCGCGAAGGCCGCCCATTCTCGACCTCGGCGCTCGCATTCTCGGAGAGCTGGACCGAGCCGCGCTGACCGGCCCGTAGAGGACGCTGATCTGTCCAACAAGACGGTGGGAGGCGACTGCGCCTCTCACGCCAAGGCAACCGCCAAGCCAGGCGACGGGATCAGGAGCGACCGTCATGACCGACACGATCGCCGAGCACTACGCCAACCACGGTATTGCCGAGCGGATCCTGTCGGCGGTCCGGGCCACGCTGCCTCCAGGCACGCCGCTGACGGCCGACCTTCTGGCTCCGGCCGACCAACTTCATGGCCGCGGCCTCGACGCAACGAAGGAGCTTGCCGCCCTGCTAGATCCCAGGCCCGGCGAGCATATCCTCGACATCGGCTCTGGCGTCGGCGGTCCTGCGCGCTGGATCGCATCCCACTTCAGCTGTCGCATCACCGGGATCGGCCTGACCGGGGCATTCTGCAGCGCTGCCGAGGCGCTGAACCGCGCAACGGGCCTCACCGACCACGTCACGATCGTCCACGGCAGTGCCACGGCCCTGCCCTTCGCCGACCAGACCTTCGACCGCGCCTATTCCCACAACGTCGTCATGAACATTGCCGACAAGCGCGCCTTCTATCGCGAAGCTCGCCGCGTATTGAAGCCAGGCGGCGTGCTCGTGCTCTTGAACCTCATCGCCGGGTCGACGGGCACGCCGCACTATCCGGCGCCCTGGGCCGCTAGCGCCGCAACGAGCTATCTTGCGACGCTGGAGGAAACTCGTGACGATCTCACATCTGAAGGCTTCGAGATCGTCCAGCTCATGGACACGACATCGCAGACTCGCGGTGCCCGCCGCGCCCACGCACAACGGCTCGAGGCTGGCACGGCACCAGTCCTAGGCGCCCATCTCGTCATGGGATCGCGCATGAAAGAACTGCAGATCAACGTCATCAGAAGCGAGGAGGAAGGCTCCATCGGCTCGATGCAAGCACTTGTGCGGCGCCCGGCCTAATGGGCCTTAGAGATCGCGCTCCCAAGTCTCGCTCTTCATCGCGTAACCGAATGACGTCACCGGCTCGGATGCGGTCATCACGAATTCCAACCGTTGATACAGGATGCGCGCCGCAATCAGCGGATCGTTGGTCCACAACGTCATCCGCCTGTAGCCGGCGCTGCGCGCGAAGGCGATGCAATCCTCGACGAGGCGACGACCCAGCCCCGTCCCCCGCATCTCCGGCTCGACGTAGACGAGCCGGAGCTTCGCCACGCCAGAGCAGTCGGTGCGCACGACGAAAGCTGAGCCCACTACAAGCCCTTCGACCTCTGCGATGCGACAGCAGTCCCGCTTCGGATCGAATTGCTCGATGAACTCGCCAGCCACCCTCGCGACGAGTGCCTCGAACGTCCCATCCCAGCCGTGCTCCCGGTTGTAGAGGACGCCATGCCGATGCACGACCCAGCCGATATCGCCTGGTCGGCGATCCCGGAGCACCGCCTGAGGCCGGCACGTCGCCACCGGGCCGAGTTCCCGTTCGATCGTTGCCATCGCAGCGATCAAGCATTGCCGCCCATCCCGCGAGACGGAGGAGAGCATTGCGCCGACCTGCTGCTGGGATCGAGCATCCATCTCTGAATACGCGCGCCGGCCTGCGTCCGTGAGTGCAAGAGCCACACTGCGCCGATCGTCGGCCGACGGCTGGCGGACGAGGAGACCCCGTCCTTCGAGCGCTGCAACAAGTCGGCTGACATACCCTGCATCAAGGCCGAGACTTGCCGCCATTGCGCTCGGTGTCGCCTCGCCGACCGACCGCTGGGCGACCTCGAAGAGCAGCCGACCCTGCGGCAGAGTCAGGCCACTCTCAAGGAGGCTATCCTCCAATACCCCGATCCGGCGTGTGTAAAATCGGCTGAACCGGCGGACGGCGGTGACAGCGGCATCGAGCATGAGCGGCGCTCCCAAAGATATGCCGCGATAGCATCACTTTTGGTTGCTTTTGGCAATCAGTTCGCCCGACAGATTACCCGCAAAATTCGTGTGCCTTGATGAACCGCTCTGTCGAAGCAGGGAAGCGCACCAATCGATCGGCCGGCCGAACCGGACGCTTCACCAGATCGCCGCCACAGTTCGGGCAGTGCCCACCGGGCAATCGCGTCTCAGCGCAGGTACGGCAGAACGTGCATTCGAACGAGCAGATCCTTGCTTCGGCGGAGTCCGGCGGCAAATCACGATCGCAGCATTCGCAGTTCGGCTTGAGCTCGAGCATCGCAACACCTCCATCCATCGCTGGCGCCCCGAAAAGTGCCGCAAAATCAGCTGCAGGTCACCCCCTGCTTCGCTTCGGATCGCCCGATTGGGCCTTGCGCCCGCGTCAAGGCGCGCTTGCCATCTGGGGCGGGTGGCTGATAGTGCACTGCATCAACGGCTCAACCCACGCGCTAGGCGAGCCGCGACGTCGCGCAGGATCGCGACCGCCGCTCGGCCGAGCCCAGCGCATCAGAGAAACAAAACACCGAAAGAGGTCCGATGCCTGCGTCCGCACTCATGAACGTGATGGTCGCAGCTGTCCGCAAGGCTGGCCGCAGCCTTGCCCGCGACTTCGGTGAGGTCGAGCAACTGCAGGTCTCGATCAAGGGCCCAGCCAACTTCGTATCCGCAGCCGACCACAAGGCCGAAGACATTCTGTTCGCTGAGCTATCACGCGCCCGCCACGGCTACGGCTTCCTGATGGAGGAGCGCGGCCTCGTCGAGGGCCCCGACAAGTCCCATCGCTGGATCGTCGACCCGCTCGACGGAACCACCAATTTCCTCCACGGAGTGCCCCACTTCGCCATCTCGATCGGCCTCGAGCGTGATGGCGAGATGGTAGCCGGCGTCATCTACAATCCCGCCACCAACGACCTGTTTACCGCCGAGAAGGGCAAGGGCGCGTTCGTCAATGATCGCCGCCTGAGGGTCGCCAATCGGCGCGCCCTTGCAGATTGCCTCGTCGTCACCGGCATCCCGCACAGAGGCCGTCCCGGACACAAGCGCTTCCTGGCCGAGTGCGAGGCTGCCATGCGCGAGACCGCCGGCGTCCGACGGCTCGGATCGGCGGCCCTGGATCTGGCCTGGGTGGCCGCAGGCCGCTTCGACGCCTATTGGGAGCACTCTATCCAGGCCTGGGACATAGCCGCCGGCATTCTGATGGTCCGCGAGGCAGGCGGCATCGTCACGGATCTCGAGGGCGGCACGACCATGCTCGACAACGGCAACATCCTCGCCGCAAACGGCGCGATCCAAAAGCATATGATCGCTTTGCTGAAATCGGCTTAACGACGTTCATCAACGGCGCATCACGGCCCGGTAAGCTCGATTGGCACACGGTGTTGTGCTGCCATGATCCATGATTAAGCTCTACGGCCGGACAGCGGAGGGATGCGATGGCGAGAGTTCGATCAGCAGAGGCCGCGTCGCGACCCTTCTCGCGCACGCTCAACACCCCCGGCGGCTTCCTCCGGGGAATGCTTATCTTCATTATGCTGATCGGCTTCCTCGTGGCGATCGTCGGCAAGGAGCTGTTGACCGCCTTCTGGAACAACCCTGCATTGAACGGCTTGATCGTCGCCGTCCTGTTGGTCGGCATTCTGCGCGCACTCGGGCAAGTCATACGGCTTTATCCAGAGGTCCGCTGGGTCAACGCCTTTCGCATCGCTGATCCTGGACTTGCGATCGAGCACAAACCCGTTCTGCTGTCTCCGATGGCGACAATGCTGCGCGATCGCACGGGCGCGCTCTCTCTCTCCGCCCAGACCATGCGCTCGATCATGGATTCGATCGGGGGGCGGCTCGACGAATCGCGCGAGACTGGCCGCTATCTCGTCGGCCTACTCGTCTTTCTCGGGCTGCTGGGCACGTTTTGGGGCCTCCTCGAGACCATCCAGTCCGTCGGCAAGGTGATCAACAGCCTCGACACTAGGCAGTCGGACAGCGTTTTGGTCTTCGAGGAGTTGAAGAACGGATTGGCTGCGCCGCTGCGCGGGATGGGGACCGCATTCTCCGCCTCCCTCCTCGGTCTCGCCGGCTCGCTGGTCCTCGGCTTCCTGGAGCTGCAGGCGAACCACGCCCACAACCGATTCTATAACGAGCTCGAGGAATGGCTGTCCGGCATCACCGACCTGTCGCCGGCCACGGTTGGGTTTGGGACTGACGCTGCCGCACACCAGCTTCAACTGGCGGTCCTTGAGCTGCAACGCACAGTCACGGAGCTTGGCGATCGCTTCCGGCCAGCCGGTCAAGGAGCTCGCCCAGGGCGTCGACCAACTCGTCCGGCAGATGCGCGCAGAACAAAAAGTCGTGCGAGAGTGGATCGACGATCAGGCGGCGCGTCAGACCGAAGTCGCAACCGTCCTTAAGGATCTTGCCCAGACCATGGCGCGCAGAGAGGCCTGATCCATGGCGCGTGGACGTTCCCGACGCGGAGGAGAGCACGGCGAGTTCTGGCCGGGCTATGTCGACGTGCTCTCGACGCTCCTTCTGACTGTCACGTTCCTGATGTCGATCTTCATGATCTCCCAGTGCCAACGCTCTGAAGCGTCTCACGCGCCAGATCGCTGAGCTGACTAGCCTCCTCTCTCTGGAGAAGGGCAAAGGCAAGTCACTCGAGGACGAACTCGCTGCCCTTAAAGCCTCGCTTTCTTCCGCCCTCGCCGAGACCGATCGCCTGAGCAGCATGGCGGGCTTGGGCGACAGTCGGGCGCAGACTGCCGAGACCCGCATTTCTGCGCTCAGCAAGGAACTCGTCGACGAGAAGAACATCTCGGGAGAAGCGTTGGCCAAGGTCGATTTGCTGAACCAGCAGCTTCTGGCACTTCGCCGGCAGATCGCGGCCCTGAATGAGGCGCTGCAGGCCGCCGAGGCGAAAGACAAGGACTCACAGGCCCGCATCACCGACCTCGGTGCCAGGCTGAACCTGGTGCTCGCCCGCCAGGTTCAGGAGCTACAGCGTTATCGCTCAGACTTCTTCGGACGCCTTCGTGAGCTGCTGCGCGACCGCAAGGATATTCGCGTCGTCGGCGACCGGTTCGTCTTCCAGTCCGAGGTGCTCTTTCCCTCTGGCCAGGCCCAGATGACTGTCGAGGGATTGGCGGCCATCGATCAGCTTGCGCAAGCGATCGTCGAGGTCGAACGCCAGATCCCGACCGAAGTCGATTGGGTCATCCAGGTCGACGGACACACCGACCAGCGCCCCATCGCCAGCCGCGAGTTTCCGTCAAACTGGGAACTGTCCTCGGCCCGCGCCATCTCCGTCGTCAAATATCTGATCAGCAAAGGCGTCTCGCCACATCGAGTTGTAGCCGCTGGTTACGGCGAGTTCGCCCCGCTCGAGGTCGGAGCGACCGACGAGATTTTCCGACGGAACCGGCGCATCGAGCTGAAACTCACCAACCGCTAGGGCGACTGTCGGACTTTGCTTGCCTCAGCCCGCCGCTGGAGGCCTGCTCGATCTCTGATGCGAATTCCGCGTCCGGACTCGACCGCGATCACACCGTCTATTGAAAGACGCTTCAGCATGCGGCTCACGGTCTCGATGGTGAGGCCGAGGAACTGCGCGATCTCGGTGCGCGACAGCGGCAGCTCAATGCGTACCTCTGCATCCAGCGCAAGCCCTACGGAGTCGGGCTTTTCCGGCCGTCGCAGGCACAGCAGAATGAGGCTGGCCAGACGCTCGTCGGCCGCCTTGTTCCCAAGCAGCAGCATCCACTCTCGTGCAGCATTGAGCCAGCAAAAGGCCTCCACCGCGTCAGGCTTCGCAAATCGGCCAGGTTGGACGGGGACGATACCTATGCAAACCGAGTGCAGCTCCGATCCCGAGTTACTGCGCTGCTTCGGGAACGCTGAGCTGCAATTCCGCGAGCCGCGCATAGAGCCCGCCGCGCGCGACCAGGGCCTGATGCGTGCCCTCTTCGACGATACGACCTCCGTCCATGACAAGGATGCGGTCCGCCCTGAGGACCGTTGAGAGGCGATGAGCGACAATCAATGTCGTCCTGCCCGCCCGCAGAGCATCGAGAGCCCTCTGCACGGCGACCTCGCTCTCCGCATCGAGCGCACTCGTCGCCTCATCGAGCAGGAGGATAGGGGCATCCCTCAAAACTGCACGTGCAATCGCAATCCGCTGCCTCTGACCGCCGGAAAGCGAAACCCCGCGCTCACCGAGCTGCGTCTGATAACCGTCGGGCAGTGCCTTGATGAACGCGTCGGCATGAGCCGTGATCGCCGCCCGCTCAATGTCGGCAAGAGTTGCGTGCGGCATGCCGTACCTAATGTTCTCGGCGACCGTGTCCGCAAACAGCATCACGTCCTGCGGCACGAGGGCAATACGTCGCCTCACGGCATTCAGCTCGGCTTGTCGCAGCGGCACGCCATCGAGGAGAACGCGCCCACCTGTGGGATCGAAGAAGCGCAAAGCAAGTGCGAGGATCGTGCTCTTCCCCGCCCCCGATGGTCCGACGATCGCCACCGTTTCGCCGGCAGCGACACTGAAGGTGATGGCGTCGAGTGCCGGCAGCTCGACGCGCGTCGGGTAATGGAAGGTTACGCCCTCGAAAGCAATTCGCCCTTGCGGCGGAATCGGAAGAGGGACGGGCGAGTCCGGTGAGACGACATTGGGTTGAACGGCCATCATCTCGGTCAACCGCTCTGCCGCGCCAGCCGCCTGCTGGATCTCGCCCCAGACCTCGGAAAGACCCGCGAGCGAGCTGCCGGCAAACACCGCATAGAGCACGAACTGGCTGAGCGTGCCGACAGTCATGTCGCCACTGCTCACGAGCCCGGCTCCGTGCCACATAACCCCGACGATTCCAGCGAACACGAGCAGGATGACCAGCGCCGTAAGGACCGCCCTGGCCAGAAATCGCGATCTCGCCGCCGCGAACGAGCGCTCGACCGCCTGCTGATAGCGCGCTGTTACGACCGGCTCGGCTGTAGCCGCCTGCATCGTCCGATAGGCGCCGAGGTGCTCGGCCGCATACCCGGCGGCATCGGCAAGAGTATCCTGCGCCGACCGAGAGAGCCGCCGCACGGCCCGCCCGTAGGCCACCAGCGGCAACACGATCAGTGGAATGGCGATCAACACAAGAGCCGACAGCCGTGGGCTCGTCACCACCATCATCGCCAAAGCACCGCAGAGCATGAGGCTATTGCGGATGGCCTGCGACAAGGCAGCGCCGGTGGCTGCAGTTATTTGAGTCGTATCGGCGGTGATGCGGCTCATCAGCTCGCCCGACCGCTGTCGCTCGAAATAGACGGCATCCAAAGTGGCCAGGTGTGCGAACACTTTGGCCCTCAAGTCGGCAACCACCCGCTCTCCGAGCCAGTTCACCGCGTAAAAGCGCGTCGCGCTGGCAACGGCAAGTGCAGCGCCAAGGCCGATCAATCCGACGAAATAGCGATCGATTGTGCCCCCGTTGCTGCCGGAGAAACCAAAATCGACCAGGTGCCGGACAGCCAGTGGAAGCGCCAGCAGGACAAGCGCCGACACGACCAGCGCACTGCTTGCCACCGCCAGCATATTGCCGTGACCCGTGAGGTGAGACACGAGACCAGCGAGCGGTTTCAGAGAACGGCCGTCTTGCGGCTGCTCCCTAGTTCCGCCAGCGTCCATGCCTTGCGTTGGTGGCCGCCTCACGCTTACCTCGTACTCTCTCTTTGCATCGACGAACTCTCGATGCCCGAGACCAAGGCTAGGCTCAAGTGGGCATTTGGCATCGGCGCCTGCAAATCCTGGTCGAGGACCGTGCCTTGGCGGCCACAGCTTGCAGTGTGGAGGGCACAGGAAGGGCGCGCGTTTGACAAAATTGGGCCATAAGCGTGTTTGGCATAAGTGATCTGAGCTGGCATCGCACCGAGACCCGGACACCACCCATGGCCGACGATCCCTACTCCACCCTGGGCCTCCAGCGGACTGCGACCGAGGACGAGATCAGACGCGCCTTCCGTCGGCTCGCGAAAGAGTTGCATCCCGACGTCAACCCGAACAACCCCGAGGCGATGGAGCGCTTCAAGCGGGTCTCCGGCGCCTACGAGATTCTGGGTGATCCGGCACGGCGACAGGCCTACGACCGGGGAGAGATCGACGCCTCCGGAGAGCCGCGACGCACATACCAGCACGCGGGCGGTCGTGGCCCCGCAGGCGGCCCTGGGCCCGAATTCGGCTTTGGCGACGTCTTCTCCGATCTCTTCGGCCAACGTGGGCCCCGAGGTCCTGGAGCCGGCTTCAGCATGCGCGGCCAGGACATGCGCTACACGCTCGATGTCGACTTCATGGAGGCCGTGCTCGGCGCCAAGAAGCGCGTCACCATGCCCGAAGGCGGTCAACTCGACCTCAACGTGCCCGAGGGCGTCACCGATGGTCAGGTTCTCAGACTGAAAGGTAAGGGCGGCCCTGGCATTCGCGGCGGCGAGGCCGGCGACGCTCTGGTCGAGGTGAGAGTCCGCCCACACCCGCATTTCAAGCGGCAGGGCGACGACATCCTGCTGGACGTACCGATCGCCATCGACGAGGCCGTACTTGGGGGCAAGATCGAGGTGCCGACCGCTGTTGGTCGTGTCTCGTTGACGCTCCCCAAGGGCACTAGCTCCGGGCGCGCCTTCCGACTGAAGGGCAAGGGTGCCCGCAATTCATCGACCGGGGCGTACGGCGATCAGATCATCACTGTGCGAATCGCGCTACCCGACACGATTGACGACTCGCTTGCCTACTTCCTGACCGAATGGCGCAAGAAAAACGCCTACGATCCCGGACGCCCCTGAGGCGGCGATGAGAAAAAGCCCTCACCATCCCGTTGACGGCACCCGGTGTTGGCCCGTCCGACAGCACCTGAGCCCCGCGCTCGGCAAGCTCGTGCTGGCAGCAGCACTGACGCTCCTTGGCCAGGAGGCCGCAGCACGCCGCACTGGCACGACCGAGGCGCTCAGCTTCAGGGCGCGCGAGACAACACGGCTCGAGGCGCTGGAGCCACAATCTCCAGGCGCCCATTGGACCCAGACGGTGCGCCGGCCGGTCACCGACCTCGTCTTGCGCCTTCGCCGCTCGGACGGACAGACGTTAGAAGCCGCACTCGCCGCACCGGGAAGCGGACGCCCAGGCCAGATGACGGTGCTGTTCGAGGCCGAGCTCATCATTGCGGCTGCCGGTCGCATCCATGTCGAGGATCGCTGATACGGTGGTCTGCCACACCGAATGCGATGGCGGCGCATTCGCACTCGTGCGTCGCGGGCATGGGGGCGATCTCACGCTCACCCTCCTCGTCGGCAAGGTGACCAGCATCTCCGAGGCCGGCTTTGGCGATACAGTCAGGCTTGGTGCTTGCTCGGATGCGCAGGCGCCGGGTGGCCTTGCCGTTAGAGGCGGAAACGTAGCTGAGATCCCCCTCGCCTCCCAGTGAGACGCAAAGCCCCCCGCAAAGGCCGCGGGACCAAGCCCAATCCAAGCGTAAGATCCCTGCCACAGTCACGACCAATCAGGAAAAACGCCATGTCGAAACCCTTGAGCACGCCTCTGAAGGGCGTTCTGCCGATCGCGCCAACCCCGTTCCAGGAAAACGGCGACCTCGATCTCGATGGCATGCGCCGCGTCATCGACTGCATGATCGACCAGGGCGTCGACGGCATTTGCATCCTCGCCAATTATTCGGAGCAGTTCGTCCTCAGCGATGCCGAGCGCGATACGCTGCTCCGCCTCTCGACCGAGCACGTCGCAGGGCGCGTGCCGGTTATTGCCACCATCAGCCACTTTTCGACGCGTATCGCTGCGGAGCGGGCCAAACGCGCCGCCGAGGCGGGTGCCGTTATGGTGATGATGATGCCGCCCTATCACGGCACGGGCCTTCGCGCCGACGAGCAGGGAATGCTCGAGCATTTCTCCGCCGTCGCGGACGCCGGCCGATTGTCGATCATGGTCCAAGATGCGCCGTTGTCGGGCGTGACGCTGTCCGTGCCGTTCCTTGCCCGTCTCGCCCGCGAGGTGCCGCTCGTTCGCTACTTCAAGATCGAGGTGCCAGGCACAGCGGCGAAACTTCGAGCCTTGCTCGCGGCGGCAGGCGACATGATCGACGGCCCCTTCGATGGCGAGGAAGGCATCACCCTGATGGCCGACCTCGACGCAGGCGCTTCCGGCACGATGACGAGCGCCATGTACTCCGACCTCGTCAAGCCGATCGTCGAGGCCCACGCGGCCGGGCGCCGTCAGGAGGCCGCAGCACTTTATGGAAGACTGTTGCCGCTGATCAATTTCGAGAACCGCCAATGCGGCCTGCGCGGCACCAAGACGGTGCTGAAGGAGGGCGGCGTGATCAAGAGTGATGCGGTGCGCCATCCTCAGCTGCCTTTGCCTCTCACGACGAAGGCCGAGCTGATGGAATTGGTGCGAGAAGCCAATCCTCTGGCATTGCGGTGGGGCAAGTAGATCGACCCGAGAGCCCTTCGATAAGCTTCGGAAGCTTCCTCAAATTGAGCTTCAGGGCGACAACCACCGGTGATCATCACACGGTACAGCGAGCCGATTCTCGAACGAATGGCAGGGGAGTGCTCCAGTGCTGGCCGACCCGACCTCTCTGCGATAACGGCAGGGTCCGAGGCCACGCCCAGGCTGCTGGCGAGCACCGTGGTTGGTTTCGCGTGGACCGCGCCACGGTCATCTCAACAGCAACCGGCCGGGGGTTCTTTGAATGACCCTACGCCCCTTGTCTGGCAGCGCTTGCCTGGATCGAGGGGAGCAGGTATGAACCAACTTGAACGCGCACGCGGGCGAGTGATCCGCGCCGGGCGCTGGCCGCAATAGCTCAGCCGGTAGAGCACCGCATTCGTAATGCGGGGGTCGGGGGTTCGAGTCCCTCTTGCGGCACCATCAGCACCGCCAAGTTCCGCCTTGATCAGGAAAATGGTCGACAACCGGTCATTGGTCGCAACTTGCTTTCCGTGCAGTCGGTGACCTCTCGCGACTGCCCCCGCCAAGTTGAGGCCAATTCAGTGGAATGCAGTCCCAACATTAGGCGCAATACGACGGTCCGGCGCTATAAGGGCGACGAGAATGGCAGCCGCATTTCTCCCCGCAGGCTAGGCTTTCCCACAATCGAACGCCTTTGACGCCCAAGCGACCCAACGCATTACCCCCAGCCATCGCGAGCCCAAGCCTACTTCTCCGAGCCGAGGCCCGATCAATTCCTTTGCGACGGGTTCCCGACCTGAAGCAGTTGGTCAAATCACCTGAGGCGACCCATCCATTGACCTTCAGCGCTTGGCTGTCGAGATCTGTGCTGCGCGGGACGCGATGAGGGCGACACTCTTGATTTGAGCGAAGACGACCTGCCCCGGCCCGAGCCCCAGTCCGACCAGAGATCTGCGCGTGATCCGCGCCGCGATGCGTGCGCCCTCCCCGTTTGCGCCGAGCGCGAGAATAGCTGTCACATGGGGATGATCTTGGCGCACCTGGATGTCCACGATGCGTACGGCGAGGCAATTGACGATCGTCGAATCCGTCGGGCGAGTCCGCGCCAGGCTGACGTCGGAGGCCGCGATTCTGAGCCGGCGCTTGTCGCCCGGCTCGCCATGCAGACCGGGGACGATAAGACTGCCGCCGACGACCTCCAACTCGGTCAAAGCGAAGTCCTTGTCGAAGCGGCGGACGGCACCGTCGAGCACTACGGATGCCTCGCTCGAAGACAGCAGTGGAAGTCGGGGATCGGTCTGCAGCTCGAGCAGGGGTCCGACTGCCAGCGCCCGCCCGCCGTTCACGAGGACAAGCGTGTCGGCGAGCCGCTCGATCTCAGCCATATCGTGGCTGACGTAGAGGATGGGAAGCCGCAGCTTCTCGTGCAGCATTTCGAAGTAGGGAAGGATCTCGTCCTTGGTGATCCTGTCGAGCGCTGAAAGCGGCTCGTCCATCAGCAGCACGCGAGGCTGCGAGAGAATGGCACGTCCCACAGCGACGCGCTGACGCTCGCCACCGGAAAGCGTCGTGCTCGCGCGCTCGAGGAGAGGACGGATGCCGAGCAGATGGACGATGTCCTCCAGGCTCGGGCCCTCATGCGCGGTTGGCGCCTTGACGCGTCGCGCTCCGTAAAGCAGGTTGTCACGAACGCTGAGGTGGGGAAAAAGACTGGCCTCCTGGAAGACGTAACCGACATGGCGCTCGTGGGCCGGCAAAAACGTGCCGCTCGACGTATCTTGCCAGATGTCGTCGCCGACCGAGATGGTGCCTGGAAGCATCTGCAGGCCGGCGACGCAGCGCAGGATCGAGGTCTTCCCGCAACCCGATGGACCGAAAAGAGCCGTGATACCGCTCGCCGGCACATCGAAGCCGACGTCGAGCGTGAACGCCCCGACACTGCCTTTCAGCGTGATCGAAATAGCTCCGTCCCGCATCATCGGCTGGGCCGCCCGATGCGCTTCTCCAGGACGAACATTGCAAGAATGACCAAAAA
>LNDR01000240.1 GCA_001464755.1 Rhizobiales bacterium Ga0077524 | reverse complement strand
CCATCATAGGTGACGATGCCGCAGCCTTCCTGGCCACGATGCTGGAGCGCGTGAAGACCTAGCGCAGTGATCGCCGCTGCATTGTCGTGGCCGAAAACGGCGAAGACGCCGCATTCTTCGCGCAGGCGATCGTCTGGGTAGCGTGGGCGAGCGTCCACGGTCGCTTCTTCACCGAGGATTGGCTGTTCACCGACGCGCCTGTTGCCAGCCTCGACAGAGGTTGCAATCAGAGCGTCGTCAATGCACGTTCTGGTGACATCCGCCATCGACCGCTCCGCCGCCTGCAACCGATCCGCCTACGTGCCTTTGGGGGCTATTAGCCCCTCTAGGACGCTAACCATGGCCTGCGGTGATCGTCACCCGCAAAGAGTCAACGGGCGCGCGTCCCTGCTGCTCGGTTTTCGGCTCGGTCAGCGACGACGGCACCACCCTGACGAGGATCGTGCGGAACGTGTTGCCGGCACTCTTGATGTAAGGCAGCGAGCGCGCACTTCTGACCCATTCGAACTGGTTGCTCGGATCGGGAAAGAAGGCCTCGTAGAACATGTACGGGATGACGATCAGCACGAAACCACGAACGGCGCCAAATACGAAACCGAGCACTCGGTCGATCATGCCGACGCCGCTGTCTTGAATCGTATCGGAGACGCGCGCGGTGACGAGGTGCACAATGATCAGAACGATGAGGAAAATGATCGCGCCCATGACGATCTGCGCCACGGGGACCGGGACATTGAACTGCTTGCCAAGCTCCTCGGCGGCGGGCTTGTGATAGAGCACGAAATACAGGAGGGCTCCGAGCGCCGCTACCCATGACAAGATGGACAGCACCTCGCGGGTAAAGCCACGATACATTGCGAGAAGTCCCGACAGGATCGCAAGCGCCACGAGCGCCGCGTCGAGATAGGTCAGTGGCCCGAGCATGGGGCGTCATTCCTTCGTTCGGCTCAAGGCGCACAGGCGTTTAGCCTGGCAAACCCGACTGCCGGTCGATCTGTTCACACTCGGATGACTGGCGGATCGGCCATTCGTCAGCATCGTCTCAGTGACATGGACCAACCGACTCAGCAAGCTCCTTGAGGTGCGAAAGCCGCTCCAATCCAATGCGCGTTGCGCCGGCTTCGAGGTCGCCCGCTGCCGGTACCACTGCACGCTTGAAACCCAGCTTCTGGGCCTCTTTCAGTCGCGTCGTCATATGCCCCGCAGCCCTGACCGCGCCGGACAGGCTGATCTCGCCAAAATAGACGTGGTCGGAAGGTAGAGCATCACCGGATAATGACGACAGCAGGGCGGCTGCGGCGGCGAGGTCGGCAGCGGGCTCGGTGATTTTCAGCCCACCAGCCACATTCAGGTAAACGTCATGCTGGGCGAGGCTGACCCCACAGCGCGCGTCCAGCACGGCCAGCAACATCGACAGCCGGTTGGTATCCCACCCGACGACGGCCCGGCGTGGCGTTCCTAACACCGAGGGCGCGACCAACGCCTGGATCTCGACCAGGAGTGGCCGGGTGCCCTCGACGCCGGCAAAGACGGCAGCACCCGGCGCTTTGGCGTCGCGGTCGCCGAGGAACAGCTCGGAAGGGTTCGAGACCTCCCTTAAACCCTGCTGCGCCATCTCGAAGACGCCGATCTCGTCCGTCGCCCCGAACCGGTTCTTCACCGCGCGAAGGATACGGAACGGGTGCCCTCGGTCGCCTTCGAAGGAGAGGACAGTGTCGACCATGTGCTCGACGACCTTGGGTCCGGCGAGTTGCCCGTCCTTCGTGACGTGGCCGACGAGGAGCATCGCGGCACCGGACTGTTTAGCGTAGCGAATAAGGGAGCCAGTGGCGGCTCGAACCTGACTGACGGTGCCTGGGGCGGCATCGAGTGCATCGGCCCATAGCGTTTGGATCGAATCGATGACGACGAGGTCCGCGCGGCGATCCTCCCCGAGGGTCGCGAGAATGTTCGAGAGGTTCGTCTCGCTGGCGAGCAGCACGGGCGCATCGGAAAGCCCAAGCCGCTCGGCCCGCAGGCGAACCTGGGCCGCCGCCTCCTCGCCCGAGAAGTAGAGCGTGCGGCGCCCAGTAGCGGCCAGAGAAGCGCAGAGCTGCAGCAGCAGCGTCGATTTGCCGATGCCGGGCTCGCCGCCTATCAGCAGAGCGGAGCCGGGAACGATACCGCCGCCGGTCACGCGGTCGACCTCGGCGTTGCCAGTCGGCATGCGCGGCGGGGCTTCGCCGCGCGCCGCGAGCGTCTCCAGCGTGACGGCGCGTCCGCGCGACTGGCGCGACATGCCAGAGCCCGGCGGCGGCGCAGCCGCGGTCTCCTCGACGAGAGTATTCCACTCGCCGCACGACGGGCATTTGCCAACCCAGCGTTGCGAGGCTCCGCCGCAGTTTTGGCAGACGAACGAAGCTCGTGCCGGCTTGGCCATCAGGTCGTGCCCTCGGCGTAGATCCGGTGCACGCGACGGCCCAGGCGCGTCAGCAGCTCATAGCCGATCGTACCGGCACGGTCGGTCAGATCGTCAATCGTGGTGCGGGCGCCGAGCACCTCGACCCATGCGCCGCGGCAGGCCTCTCGCTCAGGCACATCGGTGACATCGACGGTGATGAGATCCATCGAGACGCGTCCGACGACCGGAACGGGCTGCTCGCCGATATGGCCGACGGGGCCAGGGTGGCCGGTCGGGCTCGACAGAGCACGCAAGAACCCGTCGGCATAGCCGCAGGCAAGGGTCGCCACGCGCGAATCACGCCCGGCTTGGAATGTTGCGCCATAGCCGATCGACTCGCCTGCCGCGACATGCCGGATTTGCAGGATGCGGGCCTGTAAGCGCACGACCCAGCGCATCGGATTGGGGTGGCCCTCTAGCGCGCGGCCACCGTAAAGAGCGATCCCTGGCCGCACGAGATCAAAGTGGAAATCGGGGCCGAGAAAGACGCCGCCGGAGTTTGCGAGACTGGCTGGTGCGGGCGGGAGCATCGCGCGCAGAGCCTGGAAGCGCGCAAGCTGCGCAGCATTCATCGGATGGCCTGGCACGTCCGCGCAGGCAAGGTGGCTCATCACGAGGGCTAGATCGAACTTGGCGAAGAGTGCTCGCTCGGGCCCCGCAAGCTGCTCCACGTCGGCCCGGGAAAGGCCAAGCCTGTGCATCCCGGTATCAAGGTGGATGGCTGCCCTGAGGCGCCGGCCGGTCGCATCGCACCAGGCAGCCCATTCGCGCACCTCCTCGAGACTCGAGAGGCAGGGGCAAAGGTCGAACCCGGTGTAGGAGGGGGCGGCGCCCGGCAATAGGCCGTCCAGGACGAAGATCCTCGCGCCGGGGTTCGCCATGCGAACGATGCGGGCCTCGGTCAGGGTGGCGACGAAAAAGGTGCAGCAACCCTCGGCGGCAAGGGCGTGGGCGATCTCATCGATGCCGAGGCCATAGGCGTCCGCTTTGATGACACCTGCGCATTCGGCCTTGCCGGAGGCGACGTTGAGGGCTCGCCAATTCGCCCTCAGGGCAGAGAGGTCGATCGTCAACACCGCTCGGGCGTCCGGGGGTATGGTGTGGGCGTCGCGAATCACAGGCTCGATCTCCATGATGTCTGGAGCATAGCAGGCAGAGGCGCTGCGCCATAACGGGTGCTGGCGGACCGGCGATGGACGCCCTTCCTGGACGTCATGGCATCGCGATTAATGATTTGTTTGCAGCTTTAAGGAATGCTCGATCCCTACCCAAATGCAGAATGCCGAGAGGACCGCATGCCGCGCGCGAACACGCACTCCGATCGTCGTGCATTCGGTCGCAGGGAAAGCCGGATCCATGCGTTCGCCAAGGTTCCTGGCCGCAGTGCCGAGCCCTGCATCGTTCGCAACTTTTCGGACACCGGCGCGCTGTTGGCATTTGTTGGCCCTTTCGAGCCACCGGCTCGCTTTCGCCTGACGGTCGAGGCGAAAGGGATCGACGTGCTGTGCGAGGTTCGTCGGCGCGACGGTGGCGAATATGGTGTGGCCTTCGTCGAAGGCGATGCCGTCGGCACCTCTTTCCTCGATCAGCCGCTCAGTGAGTTGCCGCCGAGCGAGCCGCCCTCTGATACAGCGGCACCCCCCGCGCTGAACGTTCTCGGGCGCGAGGGCATCGTGACTGTTGTCAGTGGCGCCGATCTCAGACGCCACTTGGTGGTGTGAGGGCGTGACCAGCCCATTTGTCGGCAGGCGGCTATTCGTGACGCTCGGGCAGGTACTGATCGTGCGCGAGATCCGAGAAGCGCGTGAATGAGCCTTCGAACGCCAGCGTGACCGCGCCGACAGGGCCGTGGCGCTGCTTTCCGATGATGACCTCAGCCTTGCCTGTAACCTGTTGCATTTTCTCCATCCAGGCCTGGAACTCGGCTGTGCCCTCGGACGGCTTGGCTCGCTCGACGTAATATTCCTCGCGAAAGACAAACATCACGACGTCGGCATCCTGCTCGATCGACCCTGACTCGCGAAGGTCGGACAATTGCGGACGTTTGTCCTCCCGCGTCTCGACCTGACGCGAGAGCTGCGACAGGGCAATGACCGGAACTGCGAGCTCCTTGGCGAGCGCTTTCAATCCGGTCGTGATTTCCGTGATCTCCTGCACGCGGCCTTGCGATGCGCGGCCGGCTGAGCCGGTGAGAAGCTGAAGATAGTCGATCACCAGGACATCCAGGCCCTTCTGGCGCTTGAGCTTCCGGGCCCGGGCCGCCAGCTGCGCGATCGAGATACCGCCGGTCTGGTCGATGTAGAGCGGGCAGCGGGCCATTTCCTGGGATGCCAGCACGAGGCGCTTGAACTCGTCCTCGGTGATCTCGCCGCGGCGAATTTTAGAGGACGAGATTTCGGCTTGCTCGGCGAGAATTCGGGTTGCCAGCTGCTCCGCCGACATTTCGAGCGAGAAGAAGCCGACGACACCGCCATCCGTGGTTTTCATACTGCCGTCGGGCTGCTCTTCGGTCCTGTAAGCCTTTGCGATGTTGTAGGCGATGTTCGTCGCGAGCGACGTCTTCCCCATCGAGGGGCGACCAGCGAGGATGATCAGGTCGGACGACTGCAGCCCGCCCATACGGGCATCGAGATCGCGCAGGCCTGTCGATACGCCGGAAAGCCCGCCCTGGCGCTGATAGGCGCTGTTCGCCATCTCGATGGCGTTGGTCAGCGCCTTCTCGAACGTGAGGAAGCCCTGGCCATACTTGCCTGTCTCGGCGAGCGAGAAGAGGCGAGTCTCGGCCTCCTGGATCTGGGTCTCCGGCGGATTGTCGATAGGCGAGTCGTAGGCGACGTTGACCAAATCCTCGCCGATCAGAATGAGCTGCCGGCGGATGGCGAGGTCATAGATCGTGCGCGCGTACTCTACGGCGTTGATGATCGTGGTGGCGTTGGCGGCCAGCCTCCCCAGGTATTGGGGCACCGTCAAGTTCTGGTCGATCGGCTCGGCCGTCTCGAAGAAGGTGCGCAATGTAACCGGGGTCGCCTGCTTGCCAGCGGCGATCAGCTTGCCGGCCGTCTCGTAGATCGAGGCATGCAGGGGATCATAGAAGTGCTCGGCGCGCAGGAATGTCGAGACGCGGTCCTGGGCCTCGTTGTTAACCAGAATGGCGCCGAGCAGGGCCTGCTCGGCATCGATGTTGTGCGGCGCCGCCCGGAAAGGCTCGGTTTCCTGGGCGTCGACTGCCGGGAGGGCGGATCTCGGGTTCGTGGTGCTCTTTGCCATGACCGAAGCGTTAGCCGATTCGGCTCATTGCAAGCGTGGCGTCGGGGTTCTCCATGGCGTGGGTCCCCGCTATCAACATGGCTGCGAGAAAAGCCTTGTCCGATGCATTCGGCACACAGCTGCCCTCGGCCATCACTCGCCGGCGAGGCGTGCCGTCTGCGCGATCTGATGCTCCCCTTCGCGAGCACGTGACTGAGCCTCGCTCGCGTGCATGTAGTCGCGGACGATGGGGAGAGTGTCGATGCGCCGCGTGAGCTGGATTTGGAACACGACGAGGTTCTGGTAGCGGAAGGCGCACTCCGAGCCAGCGAGGTAGAACTCCCACATCCGGCAGAAGCGCTCGCCCTGGATGCGCTTGACCTCGTCCCAGCTGGCGATGAAACGCTCGCGCCAGTGACGCAGCGTTTTGGCGTAGTGCAGGCGCAGCACCTCGATGTCGGTGACGATCAGGCCGCTACGCTCGATTGCGGGGAGCACCTCGGACAGGGCCGGAATGTAGCCGCCCGGGAAGATATGACGGGCAATGAACGCGTTGGTCGCGGCTGGCTGGTCGGCGCGCCCGATAAAGTGGATGAGGGCGACGCCGTGCTCGTCGAGAAGTTCGCCGACTCGCTCGAAAAATCGGCTGTAGTGATTGACGCCGACGTGCTCGAACATGCCCACGGAAACGATCCGGTCGAAGCGTCCTTCGAGCTGTCGGTAGTCGACAAGATCGAACTGAACGCGCTCGCCGAGGCCCCGCTTCTGGGCCCAGGTCCGCGCGTGCGCCAGCTGCTCGGTCGATAGCGTTATGCCCTGCACCTCGCATCCCGTCATGGCGGCGAGGTTCAAAGCGAGGCCTCCCCATCCCGAGCCGATGTCGAGAATCCGATGATTTTCCTCGATCGCGAGCTTGGCCGCGATGTGGCGGATCTTGGCGCGCTGGGCCTCGTCGAGGTCGCAGTCGGCATCTGGGTAATAGGCGCAGGAATACTGACGTTCAGGATCGAGGAAGAGATCGTAAATGTGCCCGTCGATGTCGTAGTGGTGGGCGACATTACGGCGGGACCGCGAGATGGGGTTGAACTGTGCCATCCGGCGGGTCAGGAAGCGCAGGCTGTCAGCCGTAAGGGCCCATCGCGGCATCGGGCTTGCCCCAGTGTTCGCCAGAACGAGCGCGATTAAATCGTAGATGCGCCCCTCGTTCATAACGAGGCGGCCGTCCGTGAAGGCTTCGCCGACCGCGAGGTTGGGATTGAGCGCGATCTGCCTCTCAAGCCGCCGATCCATGAGCTTGATTGCGACACGCGGCTCGCGGCCGTCACCATAGGAGAATGCTGCCCCATCCGCGGTTTGGACAGTGAGTGAGCCGCGTCGGACGATGCGATCGAGGAGAATGTGCAAGGGCTTGAACATGGCCACTATCTCTGCTGGTGCCCCCAGCCCGCATGCCAGTCCCCGCAAAGCACGCGGCTTTCTGCCGCATGTATTAACGCGCAACGAAAGGAAGAATTCAAGTGGGGGCCGCAAGTTCGACGACGCCGATGTGGCCATATTCTGAAAAGATCGATGCAACTCTGATTGTTGCACGATGCATCAAGCACAATGAGTACGGGCGCCGCGAGTGTATCGCAGCGCCCGACGAGTGTGACGTCCAGCAAGTGCAATCGATCAGGGAGTGCCCGGATCCTCGGGTTGGTCGCCGAGGCCCGGCGGCGTGCCCTCGAAATCGCCGTCCTCGCTGAAGGTCTCGATGTCGAGTTCCTCGTCGCGAATAACGGTGACGTCCTCGCCGCGTGCCTGACGATCAGCCTCGTCGGCGGAGCGGGCGACGTTGAGAGTGGCTCCCACGGTCACTTCGGGGTGGAGTTGCAGCCGGATTTTGTGCAGGCCGAGTGCCTTGATCGGGCGGTCGATCAGAACTTGACGCCGGTCGATGCTGAAGCCCCCCTCCGTGATCACCTCGGCGATGTCGCGTGGCGAGACGGAGCCGTAGAGCTGGCCGGTGTCACCGGCCTGGCGGATGGCGACGAAGTTTTTCCCGTCGAGGCGCGCGGAGACCACCTCGGCCTCTTTTTTGAGCTCGAGATTGCGCGCCTCGAGATGCACTCGCTGCGTATCGAATTGCTTGCGGTTCTCATCGGTGGCGCGCAGTGCCTTGCCCTGGGGGAGTAGGAAATTGCGAGCATAGCCGTCGCGGACGCGAACGACGTCGCCCATCTGGCCGAGGCGGCCGATCCGCTCGAGAAGGATGACGTGCATGGGGTGATCTCCTTAGTGGCTGTGTTGGAATGGGGTTTGTCGGAAACGGCTGGAGAACCAGCGGTTTATGTCGGGGAAAGCGGTTGTGTCGGCGGAGGCTGGTCCGGTACGTCCGGGCGTCGGTACCAGAGTAGCGGCTCAAGAATAGCCACCAGTGCAACGACGAGCGCCGCTGTCGTGTTGAACACGATCAGGATGAGGTAGATGCCCCATAGGATGAACGGCCGTGCCGACAGTCCTCGCGTCATGAAGTGGATGATCGCCAGACCCATCAGCATGTAGGCGAAAAGAAAAGCGCCAGCGAAGCCGGTGGCGAGAAGACCGGGCAATCCGGGCAGCATGGACAGGGCGAGCGATCCAGCGAGACCGATGCCGAAGCCGGGGGGGAAACGCATCAGCTGGATGTTTGGCCAGGGTCGCGACAACCGGCCGGAGAGCAGTGTCACTTTGCCGCCGAGCCAAAGGTTGAGAGCAAAGCCGCCGAGCCAGATGACGGCCGAGCCGGCCGGAAGTGCGTGGAGCAGCAAGGTCGCCAGCGCGTCCTTGTCCTTCTCTCCGAGGTCGCCCCCCCCGAGCCCGGGCAACTGTTTGACGAGGACGTCGTCAACCAGCTGGCGCATCATGGTACGCAGACCGTCCAGATCGGCACCCAGCAACAGGATCGAGACGAGAGCTAGTGCGCCGGCCATCAGCGTGGCGGCGGCAAGGACGCGCCCGATTGGATACCATTCGACGGCTGGTGCCGCGCCCATCGGCAGCGTGGCCGTCGCCTGAGCGGGCCGGTTCAGCAACATCAGATGGCAGAGCGCCACCAAGGGCAGGCCCTGGGAGAGGAAGAAAACGAAGCCCGTGCGTCCGCCTAGGAAAACCGTGGCGACGAGAGCGCTGGTCGCGGCCGCTATTCCGGCGGCCATGGAGCCCCATCCGAGACCGGCAAGATAGGACGGTAGGGGCGCCAGGAAGAACAGCAGGAAACGTCCCGTCATCCCGCCTGCGCTCGCTGAAGCGAACAACAGCGCGGTGGCGAGGCCCGCGGCCACCCCGACTGGAAGAAATTGTGGCATCTCGAAGCTGTCCCGCTCTCGGCGGTTAGGGGCGGATACTCGAGTCCGCCCCAACCCGTTTGTGAGGCTGCTGCCCTACTTGATCACGTACGGCAGAAGACCGAGGAAGCGGGCCCGCTTGATGGCGCGAGCCAGCTCGCGCTGCTTTTTGGCGGACACCGCCGTGATGCGGCTGGGCACTATCTTGCCGCGCTCGGACACGTAGCGTCCCAGCAGACGGACGTCCTTGTAGTCGATCTTTGGCGCATTGGCGCCCGAGAACGGGCACGTCTTGCGTCGGCGATGGAACGGACGGCGGACGGCTGCGCCGCCACCAGTTGCTGGCTCAGCCATTTACGTCCTCTCCGTCGTCTGGGGGCCGCGCGGGCCGCGATCACCAATGCCAGCGCCCTCGCGCGGCGGACGGTCCCCGAACCCGCCACCTTCGCGCGGCGGGCCGCTGCGGAAGCCGCCGCCACCCTCGCGCGGCGGACGATCGCCGCGATCACCCCGGAAGCCGCCCCCGCCGCCACCGCCACCTTCGCGAGGCGGACGATCACCACGAGGGCCGCGATCGCCTCGGAAGCCGCCGCCACCGCCGCTACGCTCACGGCCGAAGCCTCCACGCTCGCCGCGGTCGCCGCGCTCGTCGCGGTCGCTCTTGCGCATCTGGATCGAGGGCTCGGTCTCGTGCTCGTCGACGCGGATCGTCAGGAACCGCAGGATATCTGTCGAAATGCCCATACGCCGCTCCATCTCGTTGATGGCGGCCGGCGGGCCCTCGATGTTGAGCAAGGAGTAGTGCGCCTTGCGGTTCTTCTTGATCTTGAAGGTGAGCGATCGCAAGCCCCAGTACTCGGACTTCGTGACCTTGCCCTCAAGCCCTTCGATTAGATCGGTGAATTCCTTGGTCAGCGCCTCGACCTGCGTTTGCGAGACGTCCTGACGGGCAAGGAACACATGCTCGTAAAGCGGCATGCCTTGGCCTTCCTTCCTCGGTTGTCCGCTCCGGCGCCAAGCCTCTATCGGACCGCCCATGCAACACGGGAAGGCCCAATTGCGACCCAAAGAGCGGAGACACGGGGAGCCGGGCATCATGCCTATTCGGTTGCAGCGAGTTTGGACCTCGCCTGGACCATGCTCCCGTTCAGCCTCCAGCCGGAACGGGTGAAGTTCAGGCTTATGCCGGAGCCGTGTCGGACTGGCAAGGGGGATGTCGGGCACAGTCTCAGCTCGCTTGACACGGTAAAGCGCTACATGCTTCACGCCAAGCGACGGACACGAGCCATGAGGAGCGACGGGCATGAGCCTCGCGTTGATTTTTCCCGGACAAGGCAGCCAGGCGGTCGGGATGGGCCGGGATCTGGCGGAGGCCTTCCCCGCGGCAAGGGCCGTGTTCCAAGAGGTCGACGATGCGCTCGGCCAGAAGCTCTCGCACATCATGTGGGAGGGGCCGCAGGAGACACTTACGCTGACCGAGAATGCGCAGCCGGCTTTGATGGCCCATTCGATGGCCGTGATCCGGGTGCTAGAGATGGAAAAAGGCCTGAATATCGCCGAACAGGTGGCGTTCGTGGCGGGCCACTCGCTCGGCGAGTATTCGGCTCTCGCCGCTGCGGGCGCCTTTACGATCGGGGATGCGGCGCGCCTCTTGAAGCTGCGCGGTCAATCGATGCAGAAGGCGGTTCCTGTGGGGCAGGGCGCCATGGCCGCGCTGCTGGGCGTCGGGCTCGATGTTGCCCGGAAAATCGCGGCGGATGCGGCCCAAGGCGATGTCTGTGACATCGCCAACGACAATGAGCCGACGCAGGTCGTGCTTTCCGGCCATAAGACGGCCATCGACCGCGTCCCGGAGGTAGGCAAGGCCTACGGATTGCGACGGGCTATCCCATTGCCAGTGTCAGCGCCGTTCCATTGCCGGCTCCTACAACCGGCCGCCGACGCCATGGCCGAGGCGCTGGCGAAGGTCGAGGTGCGCAGGCCGGTTGTGCCTGTGATCGCAAACGTCCTGGCGGCCCCGATCAGCGATCCGGATGAGATCAAGCGACGTCTGGTCGAGCAGGTGACGGGGACGGTGCGCTGGCGCGAGTGTGTGCTCGCCATGGCTTCGGCGGGGGTTACCACACTGATCGAGGTCGGCTCGGGCAGGGTGCTGACCGGCCTCGCCGGGCGGATCGACAAGAGCCTGAAGACGCAGGCGGTCGGAACACCCGCGGATGTCGAAGCTTCAGGAGCGCTGCTGGTCTGATTCCGAGTTGGCCAAAGCGGGCCAACGAGGCTGGTCGCAGCTGGTACTGAGGCGGTCTGCTCCGGGAGGCTTCGGAAAGTCGTCCTCAGTGCCTCAGCGCGGATTATCAGTATTAAACTGGTGTGGAGGCCACGACCGGGTTCGAACCGATGTACACGGATTTGCAGTCCGCTGCGTAACCACTCCGCCACGTGGCCCTCCGTCTCGCTTTGTCACCACGAGACCGCGAAGCCTGTATCACAAGGGTGTGACTGGGTGCAATGCGATTGCCGGGGGAAGTGAACGGTGTGTGTGCAATTTGGCTAGTCTCGGCTCATCTGATCAGCTGTTGCGGCGTGCCGTCGCACTGGTGAGACGGTGGTCTCGCGGATGGCGGGTTGCAAGCGTGTCGGCGTAAGATGCCCGTCTTGGCGCCTCGGCTCTTCGCGCAGCGCAACTCTCGAGATTGAGGCTGCTCCGAACGGCGGGGTGCTTCATCGTGCCATGTCGTGGTCAATGGTCGTGGCAGGCATGACAATGACGATTGGACTTCTGCGCCGGTCCTTGGCCCACCGCCACGGCCGCCGCGCACCGCGGAAGGAAGCAGGATGGACAGCGTCGTGCAGCGCAAGAACATGGTCGATTCCCAAGTGCGGCCAAGCGACGTCACGGATCGGCGCCTGATCCGGGCCATGCTCGCGGTACCTCGGGAGATGTTCGTGCCAGTGGCACAACGGGCGATCGCTTACATGGACGGCAATCTCGAGGTGTCCGCGGATGGGCGGCGCGTGCTGCTGGCCCCGCGGACCTTGGCGAAGATGATCCAGCATCTCGCGCCAGACGCTGATGCCTCCATCCTCGATGTCGGACCAGCGACGGGCTATTCAACGGCGGTTCTTGCGCTCATTGCGAAGCGTGTCGTTGCACTCGAATCCGAGGCCAGTTTCGCGGAACAGATTCAGCGCGAGTTGGCGGCACAGAAGGTGACGAACGCCGAGGTCTACGTCGGAGCCTTCACTGACGGGTACCGGGGACACGGGCCCTACGACGGCATTCTCATAAACGGCAAGGTGTCCGACGTGCCGCCGACGCTGCTCAACCAGCTCAAAGATGGCGGCCGCCTCATCGCCATTCTCGACGTGAATGGTGTCGGCAAAGCTTTCGAGTGGCGCCGCTACGCAATGAATTTCGACCGGCGGCCCTTGTTCGATGCAGAAGCGCCGGTGCTACCTGGCTTCGAGCGGGTCATCGAGTTCGTCCTGTAGCGGATGGTTGTGAAGGCAGGCGGGCGCCGATGGGGTGGCGATATTCGGCTCGGCCGGCGATCCGGCATTTCCTCACGATCCTTGACCACACATGCGGTTGAACTCACCCCTGGTCCATCGTGAGCGGGCGCTGTAGCCCGCTGCACAATCGGAGGCGGTGGGCGGCATGCCTGTGGAAGGCCGCGCCGCTGGTCGCGAGTTCGCCCGCGGCGTCGCACGAGGCTGATATCCGGGTGTTGTGAGCGCCGGGCCCGAGTCGCCAGGGACGGTGCGCGGCTCCACGTAGCTCCGGCCGATGCGATTGCGGTCTATCCCCTGAACCTTGACGACCGAGAGCGGCTCGTGGGCGCT
>LNDR01000239.1 GCA_001464755.1 Rhizobiales bacterium Ga0077524 | reverse complement strand
TGCGGTTGGTTGCGATGTCCTGGGTGTTTGTCGCGACCCGGCCCTCCACCGTGGAGACGCGCCTGTCGACTCCGGCGATTGCACTCTCGGTGGTCGCAATCCTAGCGAACGTCGCACCTCCGTCGCTTGCTATATTCCCTGCCATATCGGTCGTGACGAGCGCTACACCCCCCGATTGCGCCGCCGTGCTGGACGCCGAACTCACGCCCGCGAAGGTGTACGTGCTCGTCGCGGTTCCGAATGCCTGTTGGTTGGCACGGATCGTGGCTGCCCCGGCTCCGAATGCAGCCGCATTGGCGAAGCCCGATGTGGCCCCTTGACCGACCGCAACGGACGCCTGACCCGCCGCGCGGGTGTTGCCGCCGATGGCGATCGCGTCGTTGGCCTCGGCCGTCGATGAGGCGCCAACGGCAACGGCACTCGTCGCGCTCGCCATCGCGGACGATCCGAGCGCAGTCGCTTGCGCGGCCGACGCGCGTGCGGCGCCGCCGAACGCAGCGGCATTGGCCTGCGAGGCCCGCGCTCCCCTCCCGACAGCTGTGCTGTTGTCGCCAGTTGCCTGTGATGTGTAGCCGAGAGCCGTCGCATTGATGCCCTGCGCGAATGACGAAGACCCGAGCGCGGTTGCATTCGTTGCCGTCGCTTGGGCAGCCGTACCGATCGCCGTGCCGTTGATGGCGTCGGAGAGGGCGCCAGCGCCGAACGTGGCGCCGTTCGCTTGCCAGGCGCCGGCCGAGGCGCCGACCGCAGTGGCGTTGCCGGCTTGTGCCTGCGCAGCGGCGCCGAGGGCACTGGCGTTGTCGCCACGTCCGAGGGCTAGGTTGCCGAATGCGCTGGAGTTCGCTCCGAGAGCGAGGGCTTGCGCACCGAAGGCCGAGGCGGCCGTGTTGAGCGCGCTAGCCGAGGCGCCGCATGCGACCGACAGCGATCCACTGGCTATTGCATCGCCGCCGAGTCCGGCACCACCGTACTGAGAGCAGATAAACTGCGCATCTGCAGCGGAGGGCAGAAGCGAGGCGGCCATGCACAAGGCTACAAAGGATATCGCGTGACTTTTCGCGAGCCATGGGACCGCTGCCGGCACTGGTCGCTGGGAGGCGGGCGTGAGGCAGCCGAGATCGGTCCTCGCGGCGATCGCCGCGAAAGCTGGAGTACGCATTACAAACTCTCCGCATGAGGGTGACGTAACGAAAGGACTTCCCGAGAGGCTGGACGCACCCGGCGACAGCATCTTTCGATGCGTTCAATTCAACTTTAAATTGATTAAAAAAAACGTTAATATACCATAGATAGAATTAAGCGCTCGATGGGCGTGAGACGGTGGTCATGGGCCGTTGCCGACATTGGTTGTTCGAGTGGCAGAGCGAAATGCCTAAAAAACCAACACGACCAAGTAATCAGCAATAAATTGCACAAAAAATAGTCTCTCTCGCAGCCGCGACAGTCGCTCCAACCGGAGCTCCGGCTCACTCGAAAACGAAAATTATCAAGTTATAACAATAGAGTGTGCGATTTCGGGAGCACTCCCGCCCAAGTTGGCACATGAGGTGCAATCCGTTAACCGGTTGCAATTGTGCAGTCGGAGGACTTGATGTCGATAACCAGACGCCGGGTGCTTGGGGGAGTCGCCCTGATCGCTTCGCTCGCCTTGGGTGCCCCTGCCGCCCTCGCTCAGGACACGATCAAAGTCGGCGTGCTCCACTCGCTGTCGGGAACGATGGCCATCAGCGAGACGACGTTGAAAGACGTCATGCTCATGCTCATCGAGGAGCAGAACAAGAAGGGCGGCTTGCTTGGCAAGAAGCTCGAAGCGGTCGTCGTCGACCCAGCCTCGAACTGGCCGCTGTTCGCTGAGAAGGCGCGCGAGCTGATCGCTCAGAAAAAGGTCTCAGCCGTCTTCGGGTGTTGGACCAGCGTATCGCGCAAGTCGGTGCTGCCTGTCTTCAAGGAGCTCAACAACATCCTCTTCTACCCCGTCCAGTACGAGGGTGAGGAGAGCGAGCGCAATGTATTCTACACTGGCGCGGCGCCGAACCAGCAGGCCATTCCTGCCGTCGACTACCTGATGTCGAAGGACGGCGGGGAGGTGAAGCGATGGGTTCTCGCGGGCACCGACTACGTCTATCCGCGCACGACCAACAAGATCCTCGAGGCCTACCTCCTCGCCAAGGGTGTGGCGAAGGAGGACATCATGATCAACTACACGCCGTTCGGCCACTCCGACTGGCAGACGATCGTTGCCGACATCGTCAAGTTCGGTTCGGCGGGCAAGAAAACGGCCGTCGTGTCGACCATCAACGGCGACGCCAATGTGCCGTTCTATAAGGAACTCGCCAACAAGGGCGTGAAGGCGACTGACATCCCCGTCGTCGCATTCTCGGTCGGCGAGGAGGAGCTTGCCGGTGTCGACACAAAGAACCTCGTCGGCCATCTCGCCGCCTGGAACTACTTCCAGTCCGTCAAGGATCCGGCCAACGACGCCTTCATCACGAAGTGGAGGGAGTTCACCAAGAACCCGAAGCGCGTGACGAACGACCCTATGGAAGCGCACGTCATCGGGTTCAACATGTGGGTCAAGGCCGTCGAGAAGGCGGGCACCGTTGATCCCGACAAGGTCATCGATGCCATCGTCGGTATCGAGGTGCCGAACCTCACGGGCGGCGTGTCGAAGATGCTCCCGAACCATCACATCACCAAGCCTGTGCTCATCGGCGAGATCAAGACCGACGGTCAGTTCGACGTGGTGTGGCAGACAAAGGGCCTCGTGCCCGGCGATGCCTGGACTGACTACCTGGAGGGCTCGAAGGATCTCGAGGCTGACTGGGTTGGAAAGAAGTGCGGCAACTTCAATACCAAGACCAACAAGTGCGGCAGCTGACGCCGATCACCTGACGAGAGAGAGCCCGCAGATTTTCGGATCTGCGGGCTGTTGGGGGAGAAGGGGAGGAGGCGGCAATGGCGGCGCGAAGCAAGCTCGGGCGGTTCTTTTACAGCGCCCTGACTTTGGTTGCGGTACTCGGAATGATCTGCGTCGCGCCGTTCGCCGCCTCTGCCAATGTGCTGGACGCGCCGCTTGCGCGTCTTGAGGCTGATAGTTTTTCGGAAACCACGAAGGCGATCGAGGAGATCGCACGCTCTGGGGCTCCTGCGGCAGCTACGCTGCTCCAGGCCATGGCCGATCGGCGTCTCCTCTTCGATCCGACGACCAGAACGGTCGCGGTCAAGGATGCCGCCGGCAAGTTGCTGGACCCAAGAACGCTGCAGCCACTCGCTTCGCCGCCGTCTGGCCTTTCGCCGGTACGCATCAACAACCGGCTGCGCGGCCTCATCGATGCCGAACTCGGGACTTTGGCGCTGGTCTCGCCAGACCGCGCCAAGCGGCTCGAGGCCGCCGATGCCGTGTTCAAGTCGCGCAAGGCTTCTGACCTCGAAGCCGTGGAGCTGGCCATTTCGCGCGAGAGGGATAGCGCCGTAGCGACCGCCCTGCGCAAGGCCCACTCCGCGATCCAGTTGGCCAAAGAAGATGCCTCTTTGAGCGTCAAGCTCGCGGCCGTCGGCGAACTCGGTGCTTTCACCGACACAGATACACTGGGGCTACTCAATCAAACGTTGGCATCCGCCCGGCAACCTGAGCTGAGGGCGTCGCTCGAGGCAGCCATCACTCGGATCGAGCATCAGCGCCAGCTTCTTGCCGGCGTGCAGAACGTGATTTACGGGCTTTCCCTGGGCTCTGTGCTGCTTCTGGCTGCCATCGGTCTCGCCATCACATTCGGAGTGATGGGTGTCATCAACATGGCCCATGGCGAGATGGTGATGCTCGGCGCCTACACGACGTTCGTCGTGCAGGAGGCCTTCCGTACCTGGGCACCAGGCGCTTTCGATCTGTCGCTTCCCATCGCGATTCCGTTGGCATTCGGCTTTACTGGTCTCGTCGGGATCGCCATCGAACGAGGCATCATACGCTTCCTTTACGGTCGCCCGCTCGAGACGCTGCTCGCCACCTGGGGCGTCAGCCTCGTCCTGCAGCAGGCTGTGCGCACCACGTTCGGCCCCACCAACCGAGAGGTCGGAAATCCGAGCTACATGTCCGGTGGTTTCGAGGTGTTCGGCGTCTCGATAACCTGGGGCAGGCTCTGGATCATCGTTTTCACCCTGGTGGTGTTTGCCGGTCTTCAGCTCGTGCTTCGGGCGACGCGCCTGGGCCTCGAGATGCGCGCAGTCACCCAGAATAGACGAATGGCTGGCTCGATGGGCATCCGCTCCGCGCGCGTCGATGCTCTTACCTTCGGTCTCGGCTCCGGGATCGCAGGAATTGCCGGCGTCGCGCTATCCCAGATCGACAACGTCTCGCCGAACCTCGGCCAATCATACATCGTCGACAGCTTCATGGTGGTCGTGTTCGGCGGTGTTGGGAATCTCTGGGGAACCTTCGTTTCCGCTTTCGCGCTGGGCATCGCCAATAAGCTTTTGGAGCCGGTGGCGGGCGCCGTGCTGGCGAAGATCTTTATCCTGGTGCTCCTCATTCTATTCATCCAGAAGCGGCCGCGCGGCCTCTTCGCCCTCAAGGGACGGGCGGTCGAAGCATGATCACCAAGCTCCTGATTGATAGTCTCGACCGGCGCGCATCGGTCTTTCTCGGACTTCTTGGATTTATCCTCGTCGCCGTGCCGGTACTCAATCTCTGGGTGCCCGAAGGATCGGCGTTTCATGTGCCAACCTATCTGGTTTCGCTGCTCGGCAAGTACGTCTGCTTCGCCGTTCTCGCCCTCTCCCTCGATCTGGTCTGGGGCTATTGCGGCATTCTGAGTCTCGGCCACGGCGCCTTTTTCGCGCTCGGCGGATATGCGATGGGTATGTACCTGATGCCCATCCCATCCTGCCGGACTTCATGGTGTTCCTGAATTGGAAGGAACTCCCGGTCTTCTGGTACGGCTTCGGTTGGTTCCCCTATGCCCTCTTCATGATTGTCGCCGTTCCTGGCATTCTGGCATTCGCGTTCGGCTGGCTTGCCTTCCGCAGCCGTGTCGCTGGCGTTTACTTGTCGATCATCACGCAGGCGCTCACCTATGCATTGATGCTCGCCTTCTTCCGCAATGACATGGGGCTGGGCGGCAATAACGGACTTACCGACTTCAAGGACATCCTGGGCTTTCCTGTTCAGGGACAGGGGACGCGTGCTGTGCTGTTCGCCCTGTCGATCGCGCTGCTCGGATTGTCGTTCCTGCTGGCGCGCATTCTTGTCACATCAGCCTTCGGCAAGGTGCTCGTTGCCATTCGTGATGCGGAGAGCCGCACGCGCTTTCTTGGCTACAGGGTGGAGAACTACAAGCTCGTTGTCTTTACGGTATCGGCTATGCTGGCTGGACTGGCGGGAGCGCTCTACGTGCCGCAAGTCGGCATCATCAACCCGTCCGAGTTTGCGCCCGCCAACTCCATCGAGGCGGTGATTTGGGTCGCCGTCGGGGGCCGTGGCACGCTGGTCGGTGCCGCCGTGGGGGCGTTCGTCGTCAACCTCCTGAAGTCGGTCTTCACCACGGGTGCGTTGGCCGCCTATTGGCTCTTCGTCCTCGGTGGACTGTTCATCCTGGTCACGCTGGCGCTGCCGAAGGGCATCATGGGCACGCTGGAGGAGGTCCTGGCTAAGAGACGCAAGCGTGGCGCCAGTCAGGATAGTGGTCGCACCGTTCCCGAGCCCGCGGAGTAGACTGATGTTGGAAACGATCGCACCCGCGCCAGTCACCAACGCCCTTCTTTATCTGGACGGCGTCTCGGTCTCTTTTGACGGGTTCAAGGCGCTGAACGAACTCTCGCTCATTCTCGAGCACGGCGAGATGCGTGCCATCATCGGCCCCAACGGCGCCGGCAAGACGACCATGATGGACGTCGTCACGGGTAAGACCCGCCCCGATTTGGGAACCGTGCTGCTGGATGGCCGCATCGATCTCACCCAGGTCGACGAGGCGTCGATCGCCGAACTCGGCATCGGCCGCAAGTTCCAGAAGCCAACGGTATTCGAGAGTCATACGGTCGCCGACAACGTCCTTCTCGCTCTGAAGGCCCCGCGCAGTCCGCTTGCGGCTCTCTTCGGGGCTCGCAATCGGATGCCTGCAGAACGCATCGACGCCGTGCTCGAGACGGTGAAGCTGATCGATCTGCGAGACCGTCTCGCCGGCGGCCTGAGCCACGGCCAGAAGCAGTGGCTCGAGATCGCCATGCTACTCGCTCAGGATCCGAAGCTGCTTCTCGTCGACGAGCCTGTTGCGGGTATGACCGATGCCGAGACGGAGACAACGGCACACCTTCTGCGCGATATCGCGCGGAGCCACTCGGTGATTGTCGTGGAGCACGACATGAGCTTCGTGCGGGCGCTCGGCGTGAAGGTGACGTGCCTGCACGAAGGCTCGGTTCTCGCCGAAGGCTCGATTGACGACGTGTCGGCGAACGAGCGCGTGGTCGAGGTCTATCTGGGGCGCTGATACGAAGGGGGACCGCATGCTGCCGCCACATCAACCGGCACTCCGAAGAAAGAAATTCGATCGAACCGTGTCGCGACCGTCTCACGTGGCCCTCGGCGCCCCCGCGCGCCCCGAACGACACGCCAGGGCGAGCAGCAAAACGCAGCCAGCCAAGCCCGCGCTCCGCGTCTTGGGTCGCGCACCATCGACTTCACTTGTGAGAGCGGCTCGCTCGAGGAGGATCGCATGTTGAGCGTCGAAGGTCTCGACCTTCACTACGGTGCGGCTCAGGCGCTGCGCGCTGTCTCGGTCCAGGCGACGGCCGGAGCCGTGACGTGCGTCCTCGGTCGCAACGGTGTCGGCAAGACCAGCCTTCTGCGCGCAATTTGCGGCCAGCACCGCCAGAGCAAAGGGCGCATCGTCTGGCAGGGCGAGGATATCTCCGCATTGCCGACCCATGAGAGGGCGCGTCGTGGCATAGCCTTCGTGCCGCAAGGTCGCGAGGTCTTTCCGCTGCTCTCCGTCAAGGAGAACATCGAGACGGGTTTTGCACCCCTGAAGCGGAGCGAACGCACGATCCCGGAGTACGTCTTCGAGCTCTTTCCCGTTCTGAAATCGATGCTGCGACGACGCGGTGGCGATCTTTCGGGCGGCCAGCAACAGCAGCTCGCCATTGCCCGGGCGCTCACCATGCGACCAAAGCTGATCGTTCTGGACGAGCCCACGGAGGGTATCCAGCCCTCGATCATCAAGGACATCGGCCGCGCCATCGATACCCTCAGACAGCGCGGCGACATGGCGATCCTGCTCGTAGAACAGTACTTCGAGTTCGCGCGCGACCTCGCCGACAGTTACGCTGTAATGGATCGCGGTCAAGTCGTGCTGGCGGGAACCCGCGCTTCGATGGTGGAGAGCGATGTCCGGCGTCACCTCTCAGTCTGACACTGGCGCCCATGGGCTTTCCGAGGCCTTGGCCCCGGTGCGCGTGACAGGTGGCGTGCATGCACGCTTCCTCAGCGACGGAACCCGCACTGCAGTGGCGAGTGTGGTCGAGCGCGGAGGCTACCGGCTGGCACGTCCCAGCACCTTCGCCGCGCATCTCGAAGCCTTGCTGGTGAACACCGGCGGTGGCGTCGTGGGTGGCGACCGGATCGAGACGGTCTATGAGCTTGGCTCCGGTGCCGATGTGGTCCACACAACATCGTCCGGCGAGCGAATCTATCGCTCCGATGGCGCCCCTGCGCGTCTCGATGTCCGCATCGCGCTCGAGCCGGGCACCCGTCTGGACTGGCTGCCCCAACAGACCATTCTTTACGCTGGCGGGCGTCTGGAGCGCCGCGTCGAGGTCGATGTTGTCGGTGATAGCCGCTTGCTCATGGTCGAACTTACAACCTTCGGGCGTCCCGAGAGCGACGAGGGTTTGGCACCCGCCAGCCTCAATGATCAGTGGCGTGTGCGCCGCGACGGTCAACTCGTCTACGCCGAGGCAGTGCGACTTTCCGGTGAGTTCGGCCAGACACTCGACCGCTTGGCGGTGGCAGGCGGTGCCCGAGCCTCGGCACTCGTCCTCTTCCTTGGCCGGGATGCTTCCGAGCTGGTCGAGCCGATGCGCCGGTCGCTCGAATGCGACACGTGCGAGACGGGAGTCAGCGCTTGGAATGGCCTTCTCGCAGCCCGGGCCCTGGCGCGACGGCCTGGAGACTTGATTGCGGCGCTGGGACGCGCGATTCCAGTTCTGTCCAGACGCGCCCTGCCGCGGGTCTGGGTCACATGAACGAGGGAGGGAAGGCGCGCCTATGAACCTTACGCCACGCGAGAAGGACAAGCTGCTCGTCGCCATGGCCGCGATCGTCGCGCGTCGACGACTGGAGCGGGGCGTGAAATTGAACCATCCGGAGGCGATCGCACTGATCACGGATTTCGTGGTGGAGGGCGCGCGCGATGGGAAGAGTGTCTCGGATCTGATGGCGGCCGGCGCCGTGGTCCTCACGCGTGCCCAGGTCATGGACGGCGTCGCCGAAATGATCCACGACGTGCAGGTCGAGGCGACGTTCCCCGATGGCACCAAGCTCGTCACAGTCCACAATCCGATTCGCTGAGGGAGGCTGTTCATGCTGAGAGTGCTCGGTTGCCGGTTGGCCACCGCTATTGTCGCCACGTGTGCTCTCGGCGGGGCGGCGATGGCGCATCCCGGCGCGCACGACCACTTGAGTTTTTCCGAGCTCGTTGCGCACCTGGGATCGGGTTGGCATCTTTCGGCGATGGTCGCCGCTGCGGTTGTCGGTGCCCTCGTCTTCGCCATCATGCTCGGTCATCGCCGCCGCGCGGGAGCGGCACGCATCTCGCGAAACCGGAGAGACCGCTCATGATCCCCGGTGAAATCATCGTCGCGTCGGGCGACATCGAGCTGAATGCCGGGCGCAAGACGTTGACGCTGTCGGTCAGCAACTCTGGCGACCGTCCGATCCAGGTCGGCAGCCACTACCATTTCTCCGAGACCAACCCGGCACTCGTCTTCGATCGCGACATGGCGCGCGGCTTCCGTCTCGACATTGCCGCCGGAACCGCAGTCCGCTTCGAGCCGGGCCAGTCGCGCGAGGTGACATTGGTCGAGATCGCGGGACTTCGGACGATCTACGGCTTCCGCCAGCAGGTGATGGGTAGGCTCTGATGAGTTCCGCGCTGTTCGCCGGCCGGCGGGTTCTCTGGATGCCGCTCGACTACGACTGGCAACGGCCGTCGCCGGCCGCCACGCACTGTTGTGCGACCATGACGGCGTCGCTGGAAATGTCCTGCGACATGCACGATGAGCCGTTCGATTGCCCGGACGTGCCGCTCGTCTTCCACGAGATCTTCGGCGAGTACGGTATTCCTATTCGCGACGGCAGCGCGAGTTACCTGTTGATCAGCCATTGCCCTTGGTGCGGTGCCGGTCTGCCGGAGAGCGGCCGCGATCTGTGGTTCGACACGATCGAGACAGCCGGCCTCGAGGAGACGCCCACCGCACTGCTTCCGGAACGCTTGCGCACGGCAGCATGGCGGACGCACGCGCATTCCTGATTTCTGGAGAGACCACGATGCCGAGGACGATCTCCCGTGCAGCCTACGCGCAGATGTTCGGACCCACCACGGGCGACAAGGTACGCCTCGCGGATACAGAACTCGTCATAGAGGTCGAGCGTGATCTCACCACCTACGGCGAGGAGGTGAAGTTCGGCGGCGGCAAGGTCATCCGCGACGGTATGGGCCAATCTCAGGTCAGCCGCGCCCAAGGTGCCGTAGACACCGTCATCACCAACGCCCTGATCCTCGACGCGGTGACCGGCATCATCAAGGCCGACGTCGGTTTGAAGGACGGGCTTATCGTCAAGATCGGCAAGGCGGGCAATCCAGATATACAGCCCGGCGTCGACATCATCATCGGCCCCGGCACCGAGATCATCGCTGGCGAAGGCAAGATCCTCACCGCCGGCGGCTTCGATTGCCATATCCACTTCATCTGCCCGCAGCAGATCGAGCACGCCTTGATGGCGGGGCTGACCACGATGCTCGGCGGCGGCACGGGACCCGCGCACGGCACGCTGGCCACGACGTGCACCCCCGGCCCGTGGCACATCGGCATGATGTTGCGCGCCATCGATGCCTTCCCGATGAATATCGGCATCTCGGGCAAGGGCAACGCGGCGCTTCCCGCAGCCCTCGTCGAGATGGTCGAGGGCGGCGCCTGCGCTTTGAAGTTGCACGAGGACTGGGGCACGACGCCGGCGGCAATCGATTGCTGCCTCTCGGTCGCCGACGACTACGATGTGCAAGTTATGCTGCACTCAGACACTCTCAACGAGTCGGGCTTCGTCGAGGACACCATCGCCGCCTTCAAGGGGCGAACCATCCACGCCTTCCATACCGAGGGAGCAGGCGGCGGGCACGCACCCGACATCATGAAAGTTGCAGGGTTACCGAACGTGCTGCCGTCCTCGACCAACCCGACGCGACCGTTCACCGTCAACACCATCGACGAGCATCTCGACATGCTGATGGTGTGTCATCACTTGTCGCCGAAGATCCCCGAGGATCTGGCCTTTGCCGAGAGCCGCATCCGCAAGGAGACCATTGCCGCCGAGGACATCCTGCACGACCTTGGAGCCCTTTCGATGATCTCCTCCGACAGCCAGGCCATGGGCCGCATCGGTGAGGTGATCATCCGCACGTGGCAGACGGCCCACAAAATGAAAGTGCAGCGTGGCGCTTTGCCCGAGGACCAGGGCAAGGGAAACGATAATTTTCGCTGCCGACGCTACATCGCGAAATACACGATCAATCCGGCGATCGCGCACGGCGTTGCGCGCCATATTGGATCCATCGAGCCCGGCAAGCTCGCCGATCTCGTGCTCTGGTCACCGGCCTTCTTCGGCGTGAAGCCGGACATGGTGATCAAGGGCGGCGTGATCGCTGCCGCACCGATGGGGGATCCCAACGCCTCGATCCCGACGCCGCAGCCCGTCCACTATCAGCCGATGTTCGGTGCCTATGGCGGTGCTCGCACCGCCTCCTCCGTCACCTTCACCAGCAAGGCGGCCGTCGCCAACGGGCTCGGCAGTAAGCTGGGTCTTGCGAAACGACTCGTCGCGGTTGAGAACACGCGGGGTGGCATCTCGAAGCGGAGCATGGTGCTGAACGACGCCTGCCCCAATATCGAGATCGATCCCGAGACCTACGCTGTCCGCGCTGACGGCGAGCTTCTGGTCTGCGAGCCGGCCAAGGTGCTGCCGATGGCGCAGCGCTACTTTTTATTTTGAAGGAGGAGCCGATCATGCTCCGTGCCGCATCCGTCGTCCGCCGCGCCGACCTCGGCCAGCGCATTACCATAGATACCGTGACGCTCGACCGTGAGGCGCGCTATCGCCGCCGGATCACCATGGAGAGCGACCGCGGCCACAAGTTTCTCCTGGACCTCGCCGAGGCTACTTACCTTGAACACGGCGATGCGTTGGAGCTCTCCAACGGCGCGTTGATAAAGGTGCAGGCCGCGCCAGAGGACCTGCTCGAGATCCACGTCCACGATGCCCTCGCGCTCGCGCGGATCGCCTGGCACATCGGCAATCGGCACACGCCAGCCGAGATCAAGGGAGACGCGATCTACATCAAGCCTGATCATGTCCTGGCCGAGATGGTGGAAGGGCTCGGCGCGCACGTGCATCACGTGCGTCGGTCATTCGAGCCCGAGGGCGGCGCCTACGGTTCGAAAGGGCCCCTGCAAAAGGGGCACCACCACCACGGCGGGCATGGGCACCAGCCCGCGCACAGCGACGATCATGGTCATGATCACGACCATACGCACGCCCATGATCACGGGCACCACGGCCGCGGCAAGGAGTGACCGTGCCGTATCGGAATGCAAGCGCCGGCCGCGACCGTGGCTCCCTCGTGCAATGGAGTGCCCCGCCACCGGGATCGGCGCCGCGTGCTCGCGTCTCGACCAAAGAAGAACCCCATCAGGCCATCGCCGACAAGGTCGCCGAAGGGTGTGATAAAGAGACCGATGTTAGTTCTGCAAGCGAAGCAAGCATGGCCATGATGCCGGCGATCAGCATCGATGTACGCCTCCAGGTTTGGCTGTCGCCTTCGTTCCCCGTCGGAGCGTTTGCCTTCAGCCACGGCCTCGAGCTGGCAGCCGACCGTTGTTGGGTGCACAACCGGGACAGCCTCGAGGCTTGGCTCCGCGATCTCGTCGAGTTGGGCTCGCTTCGCAACGATCTGATCCTGCTGGCCTCGGCATGGCGCGCCACGGCGGCGTCGGACATGGCGGCGCTGCTCGGCGTGAACGAGCTGGCACTGGCGCTGCAGCCTTCAGCCGAGCGTCGGCTCGAGACGGCGACGCAAGGCACGGCCTTCCTGGCGACGCTTGCCGCCGCGTGGCCCTGCCCGCCACTGTCCGCAGTAAGCGCGAGAATCGCCGCCGAGGCAGCTTTGCCCGTCGCAGTCGGAGCCGGCACGGCAGCCCACGCCATCGACCTCGAAGGCACGCTCCACGCCTTTGCGATGGCTTTCGCAACCAATCTCGTGTCGGCCGCGATTCGCTTGTCGATCGTCGGCCAGACCGATGGGCAGCGCGTGATTGCGGCGCTCACTCTCGCCCTCCAAAGGCAGGCTGCGGCCGCAGCAACGGCCACTCTGGACACCATCGGCAGCGCAACGCTGCGCTCCGATCTCGCCTCCCTCGCACACGAAACCCAGTATTCGAGGCTTTTTCGATCATGACACAGGCGACCACCGACACCTCGCATGGCCCTCTCCGCGTCGGCATTGGAGGTCCGGTCGGCTCCGGCAAGACGACTCTGACGGCGGCCCTCTGCAAAGCGTTTCGCGACCGCT
>LNDR01000238.1 GCA_001464755.1 Rhizobiales bacterium Ga0077524 | reverse complement strand
GGGGAGCCCTGCGGCCGGAATCGCGATCAGCAGCGTCAGCAGATAGCTGAACGACAAGGCCTGCCAGGCGAGGACCCACAGGACGACGAGCGGAATGATGGTAAGGGCAATCTCGGTGACGCTGCGGCGCCAATCGGCTGTTGTGAAGCGAGCCAGGTCGCGGAGAAGATCTTGCTCGGGGGTCGGATGGACCGCCTCCATGGTTTCATTCCGGTTCAATTTCGAAGTCCTCGCCTGATGGTGGTCGCCCGGACTGTCGACCCCACGAATCCCCCGGGCGGCGGGGGGACACTCCCAGTTGGTGGTTGAATGCGCAAGCGGCCCCGTGACGTAAATGCACGCCTGACGGTGTGTGGCCGTCGTCCGGTGGCGGAGGGTTAGCGTCCCCCCAGCCGCTCGAGGCGACGATCGGCTGCGGAGCCGGCGCCGAGCGTGCGGGCCTTCTCATACCACTGCCGGGCCTCGACGGGATCGGGCTGGACGCCGACGGCTTTCAGGCGATTGAGTTCGTTGGGGTCGAACGTATCGCCCATTGCGAGCGCACCCTCGGCGAGACCGGCATCGGCGGCGCGGCGGAGAAAGAGGCGCGCGGAGGCGATGTCGCCGGATTGGAGAAGGCTACGCCCACGGGTGAGGAAACCTGCGGCGCGCTCGCGGTCGGCCGGCGATAGATCCGGCGGCGCGGGCGACGCTCGACCTGTCGTGGGGGGCGGGCTCGTCGCCGGTGGCGGGGCGGGCGGAACTGCTGCGATCGCGGGAGCAGATGGACGGGCCTTCTCTGCGGCTTGCGGCGCTACTGCTGGCGGGGCATCGGCTTTGGCCTGCTCTCCGCGATTGGCAGGGGGCGGCGGCGTGGGTGGCGGTTGTGCAACAGACGACGACGAGCCGAGTGAACCGAGCGCGGCACCTGCGACGACGAGAGATGTGCGTGCCTCGGCGATGACGCCACCGTCAATGGCGACGAGTGCGATCGCGACGTCGCTCTTGCCGGCGGCTCCGGCTGGAATCACCAGGCGCAGGTCGGACAACGCGGCGATCGGCACGGCCCAGGCCCCGGGAGCGATGACGTGGCCCGCGGTCAGCGCCATCTGCGGATTGAGGCCGCGGATGCGCACGTAGCTGTTGGCCGGCAGCGCACCGTCCTGTGTGATCGAGATGCCGAGGCTGGTCTCGCTGGCTGGCGCGCCGATGATGACGGCGGGGATCTGGAGACGCGCCGTCGTGCCGGGGACGGTGGCGGCACCGAGAGCAGAAGGGCGCGCCGAGCCGGGCCGGTCCTGTGCTTGTGCCGCGCCGACCGCGAACGCGAGACCGACACCGAGGACGAGCGCGGCGATCCGCACACCCGTGCTCCATGGCGCGATCTCTGTAGGGCGCTGCGACGGTTCGGGGTGTCGCGTCCCCATCGGCAAAATGTCGTGCTCCTCGCTGTTGATTTTGCGTCTGCAACCCGTTGCTGCGTCGCCCCCCGGCATCGGCATCGCTCCGCTTATTGCTGTTGGCGACGGCGCCATTCGAGGAACTCCCGGAAGAGCCGCTCCTGCTCGGCGGCGTTGCCGGGTGCAGCGCGGGCGGCCTGGTTGCGGGCGACGGTCTCCTGGGCTGCGGACGTATCGGCGGTGGCAGCGCCGGAGACGGCCGGGGCGGCGACTTGCGGGCGGGCGCGCTCGGTTTTCTCGATGCGATCGGTTAGCGGCTTGAAGCGTTGCCAGCCGGGCACGGCCGCCGCGAGGTTCACGTCCTTCCAGTTCTTGTGGTAGCCGGGCTCCGTCTGGAGCTTAGGGAGCCGGTCGAACAGATAGTCGACGAAGCGGACCATGCGTCGATGGCGCTCGGTGTCCGCGGGCCAGTCGTAGACGGCCAGCACGGCTGGAACGGCAATCGTGGCGATGCGCTGGCCCTTGGTGATGAGAGCCGGATAGTCCTCGTGCTCGAGGTAGGCAGGAAGGTAATATTCGAGATTGTCTGCGTAGGGCACCGAGAGGAATTTGAAGCCCTCGGGCCATTGTCCCTTGAGGAAGGGCGCCAGAGGCTTCGAGGAGACCCACACGGTGGCGGCGTACTTGTCGGTCTTTCTCATCTCCTGCATGGCGACGGAATGGGGATCGAACTTGGCATCGATCTTGATGCCAAGGCGATCGAAGATGATCGGCCCCGAGTAGGCGGCGGCGGTACCCTCGGTATTGAAGTTGACGACCTTGCCTTCCAGGTCCTTGAGGGACGAGATCTCGGGCCGAACGAAGATGTGAAGCTCGGAGGGGAAGAGGCTCGCGATGTAGTTGATTCGGCGCGAGATGCCGGAGATATCGGGGTTCTTCTTGAAGTGCTCGAGGACGTCGCCGTAGACGATCGCGGCATCGACGCCGCGCAGGTAGAGCAGATCGAAGACGTTGTCGAAGATGCCCCGGGTCACGATCGGCAGCACGCGCATGTTGTCGCCGTCATCGAGGACACGGGCGAGTTCGGCGGCGAACTGGAGGGGGGCGCCCTCGATCCGACCAGCGGCGAGGCCGACAGTGTTGGAGTTGAGCGCCTCCTTCCGGCGGGCCTCGCTATCGGCGCGCGGACGGACGGCGACACGGGGGCGTGGCTGCTGGACCTGGGCGAGGCGCACGCGGGCGTCGTCGGCGAATTGGGCTTGAAGCGGCGCTTGGGCCTCGCTCGAGGTGAGACCGGCAAGCGATCCGATCAGAAGTGCGGCCGCCCAGGCCATCAGTGCTCTACGCCAACGCATCGCATTCCTCCTTCGATCGCATCGACCGGCGCCCGGCTGCCACAACGAGAGCGGTGCCATGAGGCTTGGCCCGCTCCCGGCGTATCGACCAGGCGCATCACATGGCGACGGAAGGATCAGCAGGCTCGCATTCAGCAGAGACGGATGCGGTATGATGCGGTGGCATCGCCTCGCGCTCGCCCCTGACGGCTCCCTATCCCTTGCGCCCCCAGCGCAGTGGAGCGACCGACGTGCTCCACAACCTTAGATCTTGCCTGCAACGGGACGCTTTTGCGGCAGGGGTGTGAAGAATTGCGGCGGATTGTCGTTCGTTTCGCGGATTTCGAGCCGGTCTACTGACTGTCAGAGAAGCCGCAATCCGTAGCCATATCGGCGGTCTCAGGTATGCGCCAAGTCGCGAGCTTGCCTTGACATTCCGGGCGACCGGGATAACAAGCGCGACGCTCGCGCGAAAGTTGCGAAGCCCATTTACCTGCGTGGTAGGCAGAGACTGAGTGGAGGACGACCGTGGCCGAGATTACCCTGACATTTCCCGACGGCGCCAAGCGCGCGGTGCCTAAGGGCGCCTCCGGCATCGAGGTGGCGAAGTCGATCGCGCCATCGCTCGCCAAACGCACGGTTGCGATGGTGCTCGACGGTGTGCTGATGGATGCCGCTGATCCGATCGAACACGATGCCGCGATCAAGTTCGTCGCGCGCACCGATCCCGAGGCGCTCGAACTCATTCGGCACGATTGTGCGCACGTTCTCGCGGAGGCGGTACAGGATCTGTGGCCCGGCACTCAGGTCACGATCGGCCCGGTGATCGAGAACGGCTTTTTCTATGACTTCGCGAAGGCCGAGCCGTTCCATCCGGACGACCTGCCGAGAATCGAGAAGCGCATGCGCGAGATCATCGCGAAGAGCGCGCCGTTCGCGAAAGAAGTCTGGGGCCGCGACAAGGCGAAGGCGTTCTTCGAGGAGAAGGGCGAGCACTTCAAGGTGGAGCTCGTCGACGCCATTCCTGCGGGCGAGGACGTCAAGATCTACAAGCAGGGCGAGTGGCTGGATCTCTGCCGCGGGCCGCACATGACCTCGACCGGGCAGATCGGCAACGCTTTCAAGCTGCAGCGGTTCTCGGGGTCGTACTGGCGCGGCGACGCGCAGGGGCCGCAACTCCAGCGCATCTACGGGACGGCGTGGGCCTCGGACAAGGATCTGGCGGCGCATCTGCACATGCTCGAGGAGGCCGAGAAGCGCGACCACCGCAAGCTCGGCCGCGAGATGGACCTCTACCATTTCCAGGAGGAGGGGCCGGGCACCGTTTTCTGGCACGCCAAGGGGTGGACGCTGTTCCAGGCGCTCGTCTCATACATGCGGCGGCGACTGGCTGGCGACTACGACGAGGTGAACGCACCGCAGGTGCTCGACAAGTCGCTCTGGGAGACCTCGGGCCACTGGGGCTGGTACCAGGACAACATGTTCGCGGTGAAGTCGGCGTCGGCGTTCGAGAACCCACGCGACGAGGCGCGCGACCAGCGCGTGTTCGCTTTGAAGCCGATGAATTGCCCTGGACACGTGCAGCTCTTCAAGTTCGGCCTGAAGAGCTATCGGGACTTGCCCGTCCGGCTCGCCGAGTTCGGCTGCGTGCACCGCTACGAGGCGTCGGGTGCGCTGCACGGGCTGATGCGCGTGCGCGCCTTCACGCAGGACGACGCCCATGTCTTCTGCACCGAGGATCAGCTCGAGGCGGAATGCCTCAAGATCAATGATCTGATGATGTCGGTCTACAAGGATTTCGGCTTCCAGGAGGTGACGGTCAAGCTCGCCACCAGGCCGGAGAAGCGTGTCGGCACGGATGCCATGTGGGACCACGCCGAGAACATTTTGCGCAAGGTGCTGGCCAAGATGGCTGCCGAGGACAGCCGCATCAAGACCGGCATCAACGAGGGCGAAGGCACGTTCTACGGGCCCAAGTTCGAGTACACTTTGCGCGATGCCATCGGGCGCGAATGGCAATGCGGCACGACGCAGGTCGACTTCAACCTGCCGGCCCGGTTCGGCATCTTCTTCGTCGATGCGGACGGCGAGAAGAAGCAGCCGGTGATGGTACATCGTGCCATCTGCGGCTCGCTCGAGCGGTTCCTCGGCATCCTGATCGAGAGCACGGGCGGGCACCTGCCGCTGTGGCTCGCACCGGTGCAGGCGGTTGTGGCGACCATCGTTTCGGATGCCGATCAATATGCCAACGAGGCCGTGAAAGCGCTGCGCAAGGCCGGGCTCCGCGTCGAGACGGACCTGCGCAACGAGAAGATCAATTACAAGGTGCGTGAGCACTCGCTGGCCAAGGTGCCGGTGTTGCTGGTGGTCGGCAAGCGCGAGGCCGAGGAGCGCAAGGTCTCGGTGCGCCGGCTCGGCTCGGACAAAAGCACGGTTATGAGCCTCGACGAGGCCATCGCGGCCCTGAAGGAAGAAGCCACTCCGCCGGATCTGAAGAGGGATTGAGTTCGACCGTGGCGGCGGGACGTCGTTCACCGCCGCCATGGTCGCAACTGCAACGATATCTGATTAATGTGCGTCTTTTCAGCCACTTGATGCCGTGAAACGAGCGGCGTTCGACCGAACGCGACCGCATGCCGGAGCGAGGCTGTATATTCGGCCCCGTCAAGCTTCGGGGGGATCTCGAGGGCCATGCTTGAAGTCGGGCCGGGCGTCCCTCCGCGTGGTCAGTGTTGTCGTGGAAACAGACGTGGAGTTGTCGAGATGTCCATCTTCGGGGTTGGGAGGACGGCGTTGCGCGCGGGGGCCGTCGCAGGTGCGGTTGGCGCCATTTTGATGGCCGGTTCCGCTCAGTCGGCCAAAGCCGACGAGATCATCATCACTATCGATAGCATCCAGGCACTGGACAAGATCGATCCGGGGGCCGGTCAGGCCGACTTCTTCGCTCGTGTCACCATCGCCGGCGAGGTGTTTCGCACTCCAGTGATCCGGAAGGCCGACGACGTGCGCCCGAACTGGGTGATCTCGAAGCGGGTGAGGCCGGGCACGTACAAGGTCAAGGTCGAGATCCTGGACAAGGACGTCCTCTCGAAGGACGACGCCATCGACATCAATCGCATCGACGGCAAGCGCGAACTCGATTTCCGCGTGCGGACGCGCCCCTGCGTGGTGCTCGATTTTGCAGAGCCCTACAGGTGCTCGGGGCGCGGGGTGACGATCACTCGTGCGGGCCGCGAGAAGAAATCGGCCGAGGTCCGTTTCAACGTGAATACGCGTCGCTGACGCCGTTTACGTGGCGCGGTGATGCCAGCTAAAGGCCGGGAGGCAACCAAAACCCCACGGGATCGGCTTGATCCCGTGGGGTTTTTGATTGAGGGCAGTCAGCCAGTAGGTCGGGTCGAGGTTGCACTTCGAGACCCGACGCTTCGTCTGTGGCCGCCTGTGTCGGGTCTCGCGAGACGGTTGGGCTCGACCCGACTACGGTCAGGGCGCGCCAGTCTTCAGGGTGCGCCAGTCTCGAGGGTGCCGAAGACGCCATCAGAGCGTGGCGCGCTGTCGCGCAGAACGTCGAAGCCGGAGCGAGGTGCGCTGTCGCGGAGGTCGCTGAAGGCGCTGCGCGGGGCCGAGGCGTTGATGTCGGCGAAGGTGGATGAACGGGGCGCGGAGGCGCCGAGGTCGTCGAACACGGTGCGGGCGCTGGCCTGGCCGGCAATGAGTCCGAGGGCGAGGATGGCTGCGATGGCGGTCTTCATGGGTTTTCTCCAGATATGGTGATTTGCTTGCCGCGCGGGGCGCGAGTTTTGGCTCTCAGCCAGTAGGTCGGGTCGATGTTGCACTTCGAGACCCGACGCTTGGTACCTGTGTCGGGTCTCGCGAGAGGGCAGGTCTCGACCCGACTACGGTCAGGGTGCGCCAGTCTTCAGGGTGCGCCAGTCTCGAGGGTGCCGAAGACGCCGTCGGAGCGTGGCGCGCTGTCGCGGAGGTCGCTGAAGGCGCTGCGCGGGGCCGAGGCGTTGATGTCGGCGAAGGTGGAGGAACGGGGCGCGGAGGCGCCGAGGTCGTCGAACACGGTGCGGGCGCTGGCCTGGCCGGCGATGAGTCCGAGGGCGAGGAAGGCTGCGATGGCGGTCTTCATGGGTCTTCTCCTTGGCAAGGGGCAAATCTGACCAGCTTTGTTGCCGGTCTGTGTTTCTTCTGAACACCGTTATGATGTTGTCCAAGCCAAAGAGCAAATCACCTCGAGTCACGACGCCGTGAGTCGCAAGTGACCGAAATTTGGTGATTTTTCTGGGCTGCGATCTCCGGGCCGCCGCGGAGAACCGATCTGATCACGGCTCGAAGCCCCGATGAGAGGCACAGCCTGCCAGACCTTTCAGTTTTATGGCGGTGGGCTACCTTGTCGACCCCTCGAGCAACGCGACGTCATTCCCGCGAAGGTGGGAGTCCACGTCGGCGGTCGGCCCAAGCTCACGGCTCGTGGATGCCCGCCGATGCGGGCATGACGTTGAGAAGGGGCGTGGCCCCGCGCAGCGTCACCCCGCCAACGCCTCCGGCTCCAGCAGCAGCGTCGAGTCGCCGCCGGTGGTGATGGTGTCCTTCAGGGACATGGCAGCGACGGCGTGGTTCTCGGCGAAGAAGCGGGCGAGCGCGATGCGTGGATCGATGCCGCCCGTCTTGCCACTCGTGCCGCTATCGCGGACCACGGCCAGGGCACCACGGGCTAGATAGATGCCGCCGGCCGCGAGCCCGAACAGGCGCAAATAGGGTTGCGCTCCGGCCATGGCGGCTTCCGGATTTTTCTGCAGTGCGCCGCCCATCCAGCGCGAGGCCTCGGCAAGTGCGCTGACGGCGTCGGTCAGGCGCTCGCCCATAAGGCCGAACTCGGGACGGTTCGAGGCGCGAACGGCCTCGGCCGTTTGAGCCAGCTCGGCGATGTAGACCTCGACGACCTTGCCGCCTTCGAGGGGGAGCTTGCGGGTGAGCAGGTCGATCGCCTGGATGCCGTTGGTGCCCTCGTAGATCGGCAGGATGCGGGCATCGCGATAGTGCTGGGCGGCGCCGGTCTCCTCGATGAAGCCCATGCCGCCGTGCACCTGCACGCCGATGGAGGCGACCTCGACGCCAATGTCGGTCGAGAAGGCCTTCGCGACAGGCGTGAGAAGTGCCGCTCGGTCGAGTGCGGCTTTGCGAGCGTTCGCGTCCTTCGCGGCGTGGGCCTTGTCGAGTTCGGCGGCGGTGACGAGGCAGATGGCGCGCGAGGCCTGCGTCATGGCCTTCATCGTCATGAGGTTCCGCCGGATATCGGCGTGCTGGATGATCGGGCTCATCTCGCCGGCTTTCGCGGTGGGGCCACGTCCTTGCTTGCGCTCTTGAGCGAACGCGATCGCCCGCTGCGTCGCGCGCTCGGCGATGGCGACGCCCTGCACGCCGACCGCGAGGCGTGCCGCGTTCATCATGATGAACATGACGTTGAGGCCGCGATTTTCCTCGCCGACGAGGTAGCCGACCGCGCCCTCGCCGCTCTCGCCGTATTTCATGACGCATGTGGGCGAGGCATGGATGCCGAGCTTGTGCTCGAGGCCGGCGCAGATCACGTCGTTTCGCGCGCCGAGCGTGCCGTCCTTGTTGACCATCACCTTGGGCACCACGAACAGCGAGATGCCGCGCGTTCCGGGTGGTGCGTCGGGCAGCCGCGCGAGCACGAGATGGATGATGTTCTCGGTCAGCTCGTGATCGCCGTAAGTGATGAAGATCTTGGTTCCGGTGATGCGGTAGGTGCCGTCCGCCTGTGGCACGGCCTTGGCGCGCAGGTGGCCCAGATCGGAGCCGGCGTGCGGCTCGGTGAGGTTCATGGTGCCGGTCCAGCGGCCGGAGGCCATGTTCGGCAGGTAGGTGGCCTTCAGCTCGTCGCTGCCGTGCGCCTTGATCGCGTCGATGGCGCCCTGTGTCAGCAGCGGGCAGAGGCCGAAGCCCATGTTGGCCGAGTTCCAGATCTCGCTGGTCGCCATCGAGACGACCTCGGGCAGGCCCTGGCCACCGAGGCTCTCGTCGGCGGCGAGCGAGGCCCAGCCACCTTCCGCGAACGCCTGATAGGCCTCTTTCCAGCCGGGCGGCGTCTCGACCTTGCCGTCGACGAGCCTGGCGCCCGTGCGGTCGCCGGACCAGTTCAGCGGATCGAGCACGGCGGTCGCGAACTTGCCGGCCTCGTCGATCACGGCCCTCAATGTGTCCTCGTCGACGGTTACGGTGCCTGAGGCGACCAGGTCGTCCAGCCCCGCTGCCGTCTTGAGCGCGAACATGATGTCGTCTACTGGAGCGCGGTAGGTCATGGGCTCGCTGCCATCCTGGTTGCGACGAGGCCTAGACGTGGCCCGTCTGTGCGGGCGCGGACGGATTCACAGTGGTCCGGACGCCCAATTCGACAACGAGGAATATACGCTCCGTGCGGGTCGCTCAACCGAGCCCATCGACGATCGAAGAGGCCGCAGAGCTGTTGCGGGCTGGTGAATTGGTCGCGTTTGCCACGGAAACGGTCTACGGGCTCGGCGCCGATGCAACCCAGGGGCGGGCGGTGGCGCGCATCTACGAGGCCAAAGGCCGGCCCCGATTCAATCCGCTGATCGCGCATGTTGCGGACATCGCGGCCGTCGAGGCGATCGCCGAGGTCGGGCCGTTGGCGCGGCGTTTCGCCGAGGCCTTCTGGCCTGGGCCGCTGACACTGGTCTTGCCGCACAGGAGCGGTTCACCGATCACCAGCCTCGTCACGGCAGGGCTCGACAGCATTGCCGTCCGCATTCCCTCGCATCCGGTCGCGCTCGATCTGTTGCGGGCGACGGGGCGGCCGGTGGCCGCGCCCTCGGCCAATCGCTCGGGTCATGTCAGTGCGACGACTGCGGCGCATGTGGCCGCTGATCTCGGGGAGAGCGTTGCGATGATCCTCGATGCCGGTGCGACGCCGCACGGGATTGAATCGACCATCCTCGATGTCACCGGCGAACGGCCGGTTCTGCTCCGGCCCGGTGCGGTCACGTCGGAGGCCATCGCCGATATCCTGGGGCATCTGCCGGAACGGCCGTCCGCGCCGGAGGCTCACCGTCCCACCTCGCCCGGTCAGCTCGAGAGCCACTATGCGCCCGCGCTGCCGGTTCGTCTCGAGGCGACCAGCCCGCGCGACGGCGAGGCGTTCCTCTCGTTCGGGCCTTACGCACCGGCCTATGACGGGCCGCTGCTCAATCTCAGTCCGCGCGGCGATCTCGCCGAGGCTGCGGCCAATCTCTTCGCGGCGCTCCGACGGCTCGATCATTCCGGCGCCAGGGGACTGGCGGTGATGCCGATTCCCGAGCATGGTCTGGGCGCCGCTATCAACGACCGTCTACGCCGTGCCGCAGCACCTCGCCCGCCGAGCCATCCGAGCCCGCCCGTCACATGAACCTTTATCTGCCTATCGCCGAGATCGCGCTGCCGCTTCCCGTTCTGCTCGGGCTCGGCGTCGCGGTCGGTGTGCTGTCCGGCATGTTCGGCATCGGCGGCGGCTTCATCACAACGCCGATGCTGATCTTTCTCGGGGTGCCGCCGGCCGTCGCGGTCGGAACGGGGACGAGCCAGGTGGTCGCCTCGTCGGTGTCGGGTGCGCTCGGGCACTGGAGCCGTGGCAATGTCGACGTGAAGATGGGCGTCTACCTTATTTGCGGCGGCCTGTTCGGCGCGACGACCGGAATCTGGCTGCAGCAGATCCTGAAAGCCGCCGGGCAGCTCGATTTCTTCACGACCATGACCTACGTCGTGATGCTCGGCGTGGTCGGTGGGCTGATGGTGATCGAGGCCGTTCGCACGCTGGTCCGGCAGGCTGTTGGGCAGCCACAGGGCAGCGCGCGCCGTGGCGGACAACACAGCTGGCTGTTGAAATTGCCGCTCAAGACACGGTTTCCCGCGTCCAAGCTCTACATGAGCGCGATCCCGCCGCTGGTCATAGGTGCGTTCGTCGGCTGGCTCACCGCGATCATGGGCGTCGGTGGCGGATTCCTGCTGGTGCCGGCCTTGATCTACATGCTGCGGATGCCGACCCGCATCGCACTCGGCACCTCGGCGTTCCAGATCATTTTCGTGGCGGCCTACGCGACCTTGCTGCAGGCCTCGCAGAACTACGCCATCGACGCGGCGTTGGCGCTGCCGCTCATTCTCGGCGGCGTCATCGGGGCGCATCTCGGCGTCGTCGTCGCGAGCCGGCTCAATCCTGAGCAGTTGCGGGCCTTGCTGGGCGTGCTTGTGCTCGCCGTCGCCATTCGCATGGCCGGCGGGCTCGTCCTGAAGCCCACCGATATCTACTCGCTCGACACCGGCGAGATCCGCGTCGAGAAGGCCATCGTCGAGAAGCAGAAAGCCGCCCCGAAGAAGGCCGAGGAAGCCGCCCCGCCGCGCTAGTTGCGCCGCTTTGCCTGCGTCGACCGTCGCAGGTCTCGCGCGGGGCGCGCAAGCAAGGCCAGTCCTGCCCGCCGCTGGCGGGCCCCCCACCAGACCGCCCGTATTTTTGCGAGGGGAGAACCCGGAGAGGGTGATCGCCGGATGACGGCGGCATGGCCTGTCGCTACAGTCCACGCATGTCGAGCAACACACTTCCAACAGCAGTGACAGCCAACGCCATCCCCGGCCGTCTCGACTTCGAGGCGAGCGCGCTCGGTGGCCCCGTGGCGCGTCTCACGCATGGCGACTTCCAGGTGCTCGTCGCATTGCACGGCGCCCAGGTGCTGAATTGGACGCACCGTGGCGACGGTCTTCTCTGGCTCTCGCCCATCGCGCGCATTCGCGACGGAAAGGGCATCCGCGGTGGCATCCCCGTCTGCTGGCCCTGGTTCGCCGATCACCCGACCGACTCAAAGAAGCCTGCGCACGGCTTCGTGCGTCACCGCGCGTGGTCGGTCGCGTCGGCCCACTCCACAGCCGATTGCGTCTCGATCTCGCTCGCGACCGCCACCACCGATGCCGATCGCGCGATGTGGCCGCACTCCGCCGAGGCACTCGTCACCGTCACGCTCGGCGATACGTTGAGCGTGACGCTGAGGACGCGCAACACCGGCACCGACACGTTTCCGCTGACCCAGGCGCTACACACCTATTTCCGGGTATCAGACGTCGCGAATGCCTCCGTCACGGGCCTCGAAGGCTTCACCTATCTCGATAAGCTCGAAGGTTTTGCGCAAAAGCTGCAGCCGGGGCCGATCCGGTTCGCCGAGGAGGTGGATCGGGTCTACCTCGGCAACACCACGCCGATCACGCTCGACGACAGCGGCGCCAGTCGCCGGCTGCTGATCGAGAGCCGTGGCAGCCGCAGCGCGGTGGTTTGGAATCCGTGGACCGCCAAGACCGCTCGTCTCGGCGACATGGGGTCGCCCGACGCCTTCCGTCAGATGCTCTGCGTCGAGACCGCCAACGCCGGCAACGATATCGTGACGCTCGCACCGGGCGAAACGCACACGTTGGTTGCCGTCTATCGTATCGCGTAAAGCCGATCGGCCAAGTTGGCCGCAGTTCCGCGTCCAGAGTGGCGGTCGGCGAAGCATGCTCTCCAAAGGAAAGACGCCCGCCATGCGCATCGTCCGCAACCGCGATCTCGAGCCGACGTGGACCGTCCTCCGCGCCAAGGAGCCGGGCTTCATGAGGTCGCTTGTGACGTGGATGGGCGGGCCCGACGGCTTTATCAACACGAACCCCGGGTTCGCCGTTGAAAGCCAGCACTGTGCTGTTGGGCGCATGGACATGGGGCCTGGCAATCGCCAGCCGGGGGTGCACACGCATACCATCGACGAGATCTACGTCATTCTGGAAGGCGAGGCGGAGAGCTTCGACGGAATGGGCAATCGACATCGGGCCGGTCCGCTCGACTGTCTCTACATCCCGAAAGGCGTGCCACACGGCGTGCGCACCGTTGGCGACAAGGCGCTGAAGCTTCTGTGGATCAACGACGACATCGA
>LNDR01000237.1 GCA_001464755.1 Rhizobiales bacterium Ga0077524 | reverse complement strand
AGGTCTGATCGGGCAGACGTTCAACGACGTGCTGACGGCTCAACCGCACATCGGACAGACTTTCAGGGCCGACCTCGCCGCCGTCTTCGAGCGCGATCCGGCCTGCCACCGGTACCTGGAGCCGCTGCTCTACTTCAAGGGCTTCCATGCGCTTGTCACGCACCGCTTCGCGCATGCGTTGTGGCTGCAGGGCCGGCGGGACTTCGCACTATATCTGCAGAGCCAGTCGAGCCGCATTTTCGCCGTCGATATCCACCCGGCGGCGCGCGTCGGGCGAGGAATTTTCATCGACCATGGCCACGGCATCGTAATCGGCGAGACGGCCGTGGTGGGCGACAACGTGTCGATCCTGCAACCGGCACCCAAAGATTGGCAACAACGTGCTGCTGGCGGCTGGGTGCTCGGTGCTCGGCAACATCCGCGTCGGCAACTGCTCCAAAGTGGCGGCTGGATCTGTGGTGTTGAACCCGGTGCCGGACAACACGGTCGTCGCGGGCGTCCCCGCGCGCGTCGTTGGCACGAGCAACTGCCCGGAGCCCGCCCTCACGATGGACCAGCGCCTCTCACCTGACGACTGCGGCTGTTGCTGACGGCCATCGACCGGACACACCCTTCGCCGGCGCCGAGATCTCGGCTGGTGTCCAAGGCGCGCGCCCTCTATCCTCGCAGCAGACTTTGAAACAGCCGGCGATGGCCACGAGGCAGTCGTACTGGCAAGGAGATTGAACGTGGCAAAGCCGAAGCCGGTTACCCCGCAGGAAGCGAAGAACGTCGAGGCCTACTTGCGCAAACTCTTCGCCAACAAGTCGATCCAGGTCAGAGCACGGCCCAAGGCAACCGACGCGGTCGAAATGTATGTCGGTGACGAGTTCGTCGGGGTCATCTCGAAGGACACAGAGGACGGCGATGTCTGCTACCAGATCTCGATGACCGTGCTCGATATCGATCTCGAGCAGGGTTGAGCCATATGCCTCTTTACGAGTTCGACGGCGCCCGGGTCGAAACGCCGGTTGACGGCGAATTCTGGGTCGCACCCAACGCCACGGTGATCGGGCGCGTGACGCTCGGCTCGCAGGTCAGCGTCTGGTTCGGTGCCACCATTCGCGGCGACAATGATACGATCCGCATCGGCCGGCGCACCAGCATCCAGGAGAATGCGGTGCTGCACGTCGATCCGGGTTTCCCGCTCGAGATCGGTGAAGAGTGCACCATCGGCCACGGCGCCATCCTGCACGGGTGTACCATCGGACGTGGCGCGCTGATCGGCATCGGCGCCATCGTTCTGAACGGGGCCAAGGTCGGTGCAGGCGCGATGATCGGTGCGGGCGCCCTCGTGCCCCCCGGCAAGGAGATCCCGGCCAACGCGGTGGTGATCGGTGCGCCGGGCAAGGTCGCGCGGGAGGTAACTCCGGAGGAGCGGGCGTTCAACGCCTGGGGCGTGGAGGACTACGTCAAGAAGTGCCGCCAGTACCGTGAGCACCTGAAGCTGCAAGGCACGCAGGTCGGATAGGGCTGCTGCGCTTCCGAACGCGACACGGACGGCGCCTCGGATCTGGTGAAAGCCTCGCCCGACCGCCGTGGGGAAATTTCTCAGCCCCCTTCGCGCGTGCCGCCGAGCAAGGTCGGGCTGTGCACCTGGCGCGGATCGAGCGACAGCCAGACGTTCGGGTCGATATAGGACTGGCGCATCACGAACGCATACGGCGTGGCGCTCCAGAGCTTCAACTCGTCCGTCTTGTTGTCGAGGATATAGTCCCCCTTCGAGGTCCGCGCGGTCAGAATCGCGTGCCCTTCGCCCTTCTCGTCGCGAACGACCGTCAGCAGTAGAGCAGACGCCGGCCAGCCCTGTCGCATCAGGATATGCCGCTTGAGAAGCGCGTAGTCCTCGCAGTCGCCGCGGTCGGTGGGCAGCGTCCAGCGCTCGACCTCACCATAGATCTCGACATCGGTCGCCGGCTTGACGGCCGTGTTGACCTGCCGGTTGATGGCATCGAGTTCGGCGATCCGCTCGGGCGAGCCGGCGATCCGCTGGTCCTCGAGCGGACCGCGCCGGCACTCCTCCGAGAAGGCCGAGCAGAATCGGACGTATCCAAAGGGCGGCAGCGACGGGCCAAAGACCCGCATGAAAGGCTGAGCGCGTGTCTGTCCGGCCTTCCCCGGGGCCGGATCGGCACCCGCTTCAGACGGCAACAACACAGCGACGACAACAACGATACCAAACGCCTTAGCAACTTGCCACATGGTACGAACCCCGACACACCACGCAAAGAAAACCGATGCGGCCTGACAGTGCCCGCACAAGCGGTGCGGCTGACCAGCCGCACACATCAGCCGAAATACCGCCGGAGCGCCGTCGGCTGCTGGATATCCATGAAACTCACAGCGAAACCCTGGTCGTGCCACCGCACGACGCGGCTGCGCAGCTTGCCGAGCCAGACGTCGGTGCCGAGTTCAGGGCGCAGATCGGTGGAGATCGAGGCGCCCGAGATCGAGACGTCGATGACATGGCAAGGTTGCGTGGTGCCGTCGGCAAATGTGAGGCTCGATGTGGGATTGCGGGGCACCACGCGCTCGTGGCGGCGTGCCTCGGTGGGATCGAGCTCGTGGCGATTGAGGAGCCACGTGATCTGGGCTGCGAGCTTCTCGCGCCGGTGCTGCGTGGCGCTGAGCTGAATGGCGAAGCCGCCCGGAAACTGGCGCGAAACGACGCCCTCGAGGCCGCCGAGCTGATCGAGGTAGACGACGATTGTCTCTCCGTCCTCGACGGGCACCGGTGACATCAGAGCCGCGCCACCTACTGAAATGTCGATGAGCTTGCAGGGATATTCCTGCTTGTTGGCCCGCATGAAACGGCCGAGAAGCGTGAGCGCGACGCGACGGTGCCGGCGCCGGTCGGGCTCGATGCGAGCGGCAATCGGGTCGGGCAACCTAGATGTCGTCTCGATCTCAAGGACCATGGCAACCTGCTCGAACAGCGGACTGGGACGAACTGCGACCCGAGCGCTAACGAGGCTTGCCGGGGCGCGAGTTTGGCGCTCCCCGACTATGCCGACCGGCCCTTAATGATGTTCTAAGCCGACGCGTCTTTTTGAAACGGATTCTCGCGGATGGCGCGAGTCGGCCCCCGCGTGATCGACCTCACTCCTTGCGGCCGCCGTCCAGAATGCGGAACTGGCGACGGGCCGAGCGGACGATGCGCGCCGCCGCAAGCTCAGGTGAGAACGGGATCTGGCGGTCGTCGTCACTGGCGGCATCCGGGGGGCCTTCTGGCCACACCACATCGTGGGCGATGAGCCAGCTCGTGCGAAGCGGCTCAGAGCCGAGCCAGGGCTGGGGCTCGATCGCAGTGATCGTCCCGAGATAGCGTGTCACATCGGTCGCCGGATGAACGAGAGGCAGGACGAGCGCCTCGAACAGAGCTGTGCGGCCATCGCCCGTCTCGGCCTCGATCTCGAGGACCAGCACGGCACCGGCTTGGGTAACAGCGCCCAGCGCCCGCGAGACGGCGCGGCGATCGCTCCCTGTCAGGCCAAGGAAATCCTCGCCACGCAGCTCCCGCCCGAACTGCTCGCAGATGCGGGTTCCGGCCAGGCGGAACGGATAGGTGCCGTCCTCGGCGCGCTCAAGAATGAACGTCTCCGAGAGAACGGAGGCCATGCGCGACGGCTCGATCTCGAACCGCGTCGGAGCGAGGCGGCTGCCACGGACGTCGTTCCAGTAACCGTAAAGGATACGTGTGGTTGGCTGCTTCATCCGTGTCCTTGCCGGGCCGCGAGGCCGCTCGAGTTGTGCCAGCAGCTGCCACCAGTGCCCAGGAAGCGTCCCAAGAGAGGACACTGGGTCGGCGAGCGGCAACCTTTGACGGTACTGGGAGCAGCTTCGGTGCCATCGGCGCGGTCCGCGCTTTGCCGGTTGTCGGCCAATGCAGCGAAGGTTAAAGCGTCGGAGCGAGGCGCCTGCCGCGCGGCCCACGACTGGCCAGTCGTCACAAGGAGCGAGCCGTTGCAATCGCGTGAGCCGATGTTCAATGCGCCAGCCGTCGTCGTCTGGGTGCTGGGGGTGCTGGTTCTGATGCACGCCGGCCTCTGGATGCTACCCGAGCGGCAATGGGCCGAGGCGATCGAGACGCTGGCGTTGATCCCGTCCCGCTACACGGGCGAGGCCGAGGCCATCAGTGGCGGGTGGACCGCGGCGATCACCTCTCTGGTGACCCACCAGCTCGTACACGGCGACATCGCGCATCTCGGCATCAACTCGGCGTGGTTGCTCGCCTTCGGAAGCGCCGTTGCGAGCCGCATCGGGACGATCCGCTTCCTGACGTTCGCCGTGCTCTCGGGCATCGCGGGCGCGCTGGCGTTCATCGTCATGCATCTCGGCGAGACCACGATCATGGTCGGTGCCTCAGGTGCCCTCGCTGGACTGATGGGCGGTGCCTTCCGTTTTCTGTTCTCGGCGTTCGACGACGGAGGAGCGGAGGCCTTTCGCGGCGATCAGCGCCGCATCCGGCGCATGTCGCTCGGCGAGCTTTTCCGCGATCGACGGGCCCAGCTCGCGATCGGGTTCTGGATCGCGATCAACTTCGTGACGGCGCTGCTCGCGCCTCTGATCACGTCCGCCGGGGGGATCGCCTGGGAGGCCCACCTCGGTGGCTTCCTGTTCGGGCTGCTGGCCTTCGGCCTCTTCGACGGTCGACGGCTCGAGGCGCAAACCCCTCTGGACTGAGCTGCTCGCGCGCGATCCGGGTTTGGAGGCGATCAATTCGACGGGCGAGGCCCGTAAACGGCCTGATAAACGTGCCAAGTGGTATGGCCGATGAGCGGGAAGGCCACGATCAGACCCAGCAGCAGGGTGGCAAAGCCGGCTGCGATCATACCGGCGATCAGCGCCGCCCAGAGTGACATCGGCTTCGGATTGGCAACGACGGCCTGGATGCTCGCTCGCATCGCGGTAACGGCATCGATGCGCTCGACCAGAAGCATCGGGACCGCGACCGCCGACATGGCGAAAACGATCGCAGCCAACACACCGCCGACGATGGAGCCGACCACGAGGAGCCCCAGCCCCGGAAGCGTGAAGAGCAAGGTGGACAGGAATTGGCTCGGCGGAGGCAGGCCGCCCCCGCCCATGAAAAGCACCAGCAGAATGAAGGCCAGCTCGAGCCAGACGAGAAAGACGATCATGAGGGCAACGCCGAAAAAGGCGATCTGACCCTTGGCGGTGAAACCAGCGCCGAGTGCTGCCCCGAGAGTGACGGGCTCCCGGGCGGCCATGCGGCGGCTTGTCTCGTAGAGGCCCATGGCGAAGAACGGGGCGAGCAGCAGGAAGCCGCCGGCCAGCGCCGGAAAGAGCGAGTGGGCCTCCAGCGACAAGAGGCCGAGCGCGAGTGCAAGAGCCGCGAGCGCGAAGATGGCGCCGTAGGTGAGGCCGATGGCCGGAGCCTGCCACAGATCACGCCAGCCCGCGGCGAGCCAGATCCACGGATCGTCGAATGCCAGCTTGTTGGGCTCTCTCAGCGTGCCATCGCCTGCGACCGCGCCCACGCTGCCAGCCAGCACATCGCCGGAGACCGATCTATCGCCTACCTCGACCATGCTCCAAATCCTTCCGTCGCAAGGCTTTCAATCAGGGCTTTTTGGTCGGCGTCGGCTTGCCGTCAGCGTCGTCGAGGGCACGCCAGGCAGCGCCTTCGAGATCGTCGTATTGGCCGGTGCGCAGGCACCACATGAATGCGGCGAGGCCCAGGGCGCCGAGAGCGAGAGCAGAGGGAATGAGCCAGGCGAGCGCTGTCATGACGGGGTCTCCCTTGTGCGCACGAGCGCCACGCGAAGCGCGTTGGCAGTGACCGCGATCGAGGACGCGGACATGGCGATGGCAGCGATCAACGGCGTCACCAGGCCGAGCATGGCGAGCGGGACGAAAACGATATTGTAGCCAATGGCGATGGCGAAGTTCTCGATCGAGCGGCGCTGTGTGGCTCGTGCCACGGCGAGGGTCTCCAGCACTGGAGACAAGGGCTCGCCCTGGAAGATGGCATCGGCCGTTGTCTGGCTGATGTCGGCCGCCGTCGAGGGCGAGAGCGAGGCATGGCCGGCGGCAAGTGCAGGAGCATCGTTGAGCCCGTCACCGACCATCAGCGGATGTCGACCCTGGCTCTTCAGCGCCTCGATGCGAGCGATTTTCTCGTCGGGTCGCACAGCGGCGCGCCAGGTCTCGACGCCGACGGCGAGCGCTGCCTCGGCAACCGGCCCGGCACGGTCGCCCGAAAGGATTTCGACAGCCAAACCCTGGGCCTTCAGGGCCGCAATCACGGCGGGCGCGTCAGGCCGCAACGGATCGGCAAGCGGGAAGGCGAGCGGTGCCCGATCGCCGTCCCGGAGCCAGAGCGTGGCATTGTCACCCTCGCCGGCATCGAGACCGCAGTGGCGAGCCGAGCCGAGCCGAACCTCGCGGCCGCCAACCGCGGCTGTCAGGCCCGCACCCGCGCTCTCGGCAACATTGGCGGCGGGCGCGACGCGAAGGCCCCGCCGCTCGGCCGCGCGCACGATGGCACGGGCGTAGGGGTGGCGGCTCGCGACCGCGAGGCTTGCGGCGAGCACGAGGTGATCGTCGGGGATCTTGTCGGCAGCCGACAGCCGCGGCTCGCCGAGCGTCAGGGTGCCGGTCTTGTCGAGCACGACGGTGTCGACCGCCGCAAGACGCTCGAGGCCATCGGCGGCCTTGACGATGATGCCCTTGCGGAAGAGGCGGCCGGCCGCGACCACCTGCGTCACCGGCACCGCCAGCGCGAGGGCACAGGGGCAGGTGATGATGAGCACCGCGATCGCGGCTTCCAAGGCCGGCTCCCAGCCGTTGCCCCGCGCCAACCACGTCAGGAACGTCGCGAGCCCGAGGATGTGCACGGCCGGTGCATAGAGTTCGGCCGCCCGGTCGGCGATACGGACATAGCGGCCACGGGCCTGCTCGGCACTGGCCATCATGCGAGCGATCTCGGCGATGAGCGAGCCGTCCTCGCGGGCCACGGCCTCGACCTCGATGGCGCCGCTGAGGTTGATCGTGCCGGCGTAGAGCCGATCGTCGCCACGGACATGGCGGGGGCGGCTCTCGCCCGAGATCAGGCTCTCGTCGATTTCGCTCTCGCCGACGCGCAGATGGGCATCGACGGGGATGCGCTCACCGGCGGCAACGAGAATGCGCATGCCCGGTTCGATGGCGCGCGTGGCGATGCGCTCGGCGGTGCCGTCGGCGTTGAGGACCGTGGCAGCGGCGACACGGGCGCCGAGCAGGTTCTGCGCGGCGGCCGTCGCGCGGGTGCGCATGCGCTGGTCGAGAGCGCGGCCGATCAGCAGGAAGAAGAGCAACGTCACGGCCGCATCGAAGTAGACGTGATCGAGGCCACGGGCCGTCTGGTAGAGGCTCATGCCGGTGGCGAGCAACACGCCGAGCGAGATCGGGACATCCATGTTGAGGCGGCCAGCCGCCAGTGCGCCCTTGGCCGAGACGAAGAACGGACGGCCGGCATAGGCGACCGCTGGGATCGCGATCATGGCCGACAGCCAATGGAACAGGGTGATCAGCGAGGCCGGCATGTCCTGGGCCTGGCCTGACCAGACGGCGACGGACATGAGCATGATATTGGCTGCAGCGAAGCCGGCGACGCCGAGACGGCGAAGCAGATCGGCGTCGTCGGCCTTGGCAGCGTCTGGGCGCTCGTCGACCAGTGGAGTCGCCTTGAAACCAACCGAGGCGAGGGCTGCCACAAAGGGCTCCTCTGTCGCTGCAGGTTGGCGCGTTTCGATACTGACGCGACGCTGCGAGAGATTGGCGCGCGCCGAGACGACGTCGGTCAGTCCGGCGAGAGCACGTTCGACCGAGCGAATGCAGCCACCGCAGTGCATATTCTCGACAGCGAGGGTCGTGATGTGGCGGGTGGCGGGTGGGGTGTCACGTCGGCCGCTCGTGGCGACGTCGCCGCCCGTTCCCCCGTTCAGCGTCAGCGCTTCAGCCATATGCGCCTCCTGAGGCGATAGACGGGCTCGGTGCCATGATCGCTCGATGTAGCCTCGAAGGCGACGACCCAGGTTCCCTCGTCGAGCGATGCGGTCTGGGCCACATACCGGCCAGGATCGGTCTCGACCAGCGCGACGGCGCGATCGCGACTGCTCGTCGAGGGGCGGCCGATGCTGCCGTCGAACTTGAGGCCGCGCACCGGGCGTCCGCCATCGTCCTCGATCGCGAGTGCAATCGCACCATCGACCCCGATGCTCAACGTCTCTCGCCAGCCGAGCTTTGCCTGGCGCTCTCCGGCCGCGATGCGCTCGTTGTACTTCAGGCCTTTGACGTAGGGTTCGACCGAGACGATGCCGGTGTGGGTCTGGAGGGCACGCGTGAGAAAGACGCCGTTGACGCTGAATACCACGCCGAAGAACGCGATCAGCATGAACAGGACGTGGCGGCCCTTGAGTTCGCGCGGCGCGCCAACGGCAACGTCTCGGCCAGGACTGCTCATGGCGTGTTCCCTCCTCCGCTCTGGAAGCTCGTGGCACGGCGCTTCTCGGAGCCGGTGTCCGCATCACGCACGACGATCGAGAAATCGTGCGACGTGCCGCTCAGGGCACTCAAACTCGCGGCCGGCACGGTGACGAGCACGCGGATCTCGCGCAGCGCATCCGTCGCCACGTTGATTTTCGGCTCGGCCTGATCCTCCAGGCCCAGGATACGCATGGTTGCGCCGGGGATACCGTCGGGCCGCAGCGTGTAGACATGCGGCTCGTGCAGCTTGTTCAGGATCTTGACCGTGTAGCCGTTGCGCACGCCACCGTCGGAAAGGCGCACGAATGGCGGATTGCGGTCGCGCAGAACATTGATCTCGAGCGTCGTTCGGTTGAACCAGACCACCAGCATCACGGCACCGACCAAGGCCATCACCCCGGCATAGAGGAGGGTGCGCGCACGCACGAACTTGTGCGGCTCGTGCTCACCCTTGGACTTTGCCTCCTGCTTGGCGACGGTGTCGTAATCGATCAGGCCCTTGGGGCGGCCGATCTTCTCCATGATCTCGTTGCAGGCATCGATGCACAGCGCGCACTGGATGCACTCGAGCTGCGAGCCGTCGCGGATGTCGATGCCCGTCGGGCAGACGGCGACGCAGGCCTTGCAGTCGATGCAGTCCCCTCGCGTCGTCCAGTCGACAATGCCATCCTTGCCCTTGCGGGCGGGCCCGCGCGGCTCGCCGCGCTCGGGCTTGTAGCTGACGAGCAGCGTGTAGCGATCCGTCATCGCGCCCTGGATGCGCGGCCACGGGCACATGTAGATGCAGACCTGCTCACGGGCGATGCCGCCGAGCAGGTAGGTGCTGAATGCGAAGATGCCGAGGAACAGGTAGGCGATGGCCGGCGCCGTGCCGGTGACGAGTTCGACGGCGAGCGTCGGTGCATCGCGAAAATAGAAGACCAGCGCGCCGCCGGTGACGAGACCGATAAACAGCCAGGAGAGGTGCGTCATCACCTTCTTGAAGATCTTCGACGGCCTCCATGGCTCCTTGTCCAACCGAATGCGCGCGTTGCGATCGCCCTGCCAGAAGCGCTCGACGGTGACCATGAGATCGGTCCACACCGTCTGCGGGCAGGAATAGCCGCACCAGACGCGTCCGGCCACGGCTGTGGCGAGGAAGAGCGCGAGGGCGCCGAGCACCAGAAGCCCGGTGATGTAGTAGAATTCCTGCGGCCAGATCTCGAGGAAGAAGAAGAAATAGCGATTGTTGGCCATGTCGAGCAGCACGGCCTGATCCGGAAGATCCGGACCGCGGTACCACCGCAGCCACGGCAAGCCGTAGTAGACCGCAAGCGTGATGGCCATCACGAGCCACTTCAACGTGCGGAACGTACCGCTCGCCAGCTTGGGATGGACCTTGGGTCGCGCGGCATAGAGCGGGCGGCGCTCCGCCTTGTTGACCGCCTCGACGTCGTGAACGACGACGTCGCCGGCAACCTGCGTGGCATCCGTACCATGTCGCTTATCGAGAACGGTGGTCACCGGGTTGCTCTCCATCCGGGCACGAGGCCAGTGACGAGCCGGGCGATCCAGCCCGCGGCAGCGATCGTAACCGGTCGGCTCCGGTCATGAACCGTCGGCAGATCTCGCCCCGATCCGACCCGAGCCGGCACACCGGCGCGCGCCTCAGCCAGGACGATGGCAAGCTCGCATCCGCAGCTGCACATGGCTGGCTCCTCAATGTTGCCGATGGCATTCCCTCTCCCCATTCAAGGGCAGTGAACGGGGAGAGGGAGAAGACGCCCTACTTGCCGCCGCCGAGGCTGTGCACGTAGACAGCAAGCGACTTCAGCGTTGTCGAATCGAGGCGCGGTCCCCAGGCCGGCATCATGCCTCCGCGCCCGGTGCGGATCGACTCGACCACCTGCTCCTTGGTGCCACCGTAAAGCCAGATGGCGTCCGTCAAATTCGGAGCGCCCTGGTCGATCTTGCCCTTGCCGTCGTCACCATGGCAGAGCGCACACTGCTCCTTGTAGACGGCAGCCCCTCGCCCAGCGGCAGTCGCATCGCTGGCCTTGCCTGCCAGCGACATCGTGTACTCGGCCACGTCGTTGATCTTGGCGTCGTCGAGCAGCTTGTCGACACCAAACTTCGGCATCTGGATGGCGCGTGCCTGATCGTCGCCGGTTCGGATGCCATGGAGAAGCGTCTTGTGGATCTCCTCGACGGTACCGCCCCAGATCCAATCGTCGTCGTTGAGGTTCGGATAACCGGTGAACCCTTGAGCACCGCGCCCGTGGCAGGGAGCACAGTTGGTCTGGAAGGAGGCACTGCCCGCTGCGCTGGCGAAACGAAGCAGCTCCGGATCCTTGCGCACGTCGGCCAGTGGCGTCTGGTCGAGCTTCTGGCGCATGGCGGCCTGTGCGTCGATGCCAGCCTTCACCTCGGCCGCCACAGTCGCACGCTGGCTGTAGCCCCAGATGCCCCGCGTGTAATCGTTGGCCAGCGGCCATGCCGGATAGACGATCCAGTAGCCGACCGACCAGATGATCGAGGCATAGAAGGTGAGCAACCACCACCTCGGCAGCGGCTTGTTCAGCTCTTTGATTCCGTCCCACTCATGGCCGGTCGTCTCGACGCCGGTGACGTCGTCAATCTCGCGCTTCTTTGTCACCTGTGCCCCCTTTCGCTCAGCTTGCGCTGGGACGGCGTTCCATTATCGAGATCGAGTGCACGCTTCTGTGCCGCATCGAACCGTGGCCCGTTGGAGGGCCACAGCGCGTAGGCGACAACCGCGATGAACATGGCGATGAACATCAGCAACGACGCGACCTGGCTGATGCTCGCAACCGTCTGGTAGGTCATGGATGTCACCTCAGGTTCGGGCCGGCGGCGTCGAAGGTCGTGAAGTCGACCATCTGGCCCAGGATCTGCAGATAGGCGACCAGAGCATCGAGCTCGCTCGGATCAGTCCCCGGGCGCTGATCGAACTTGCCGTTGCGAGCCTTGGGGTAGCGCTTCTTGAGGTCACGAACGGCGCGACCCTCGGCGAGCACCTGCGCCTTGAGGTCGGCATCGGCCTTCTCGATCATCTCGTCCGTGTAGGGCACGCCGACCGCGCGCAGCGTCTTCAGCTTCTGCGTGATGTCGGCCGTATCGAGCTTGGTCGTCGCGAGCCAAGGGTAGCCCGGCATGATGCTCTCCGGCACCAAGGCGCGCGGATTGATCAGGTGCTCGGCCTGCCACTGATCCGAGTACTTGCCGCCGACGCGGGCGAGGTCCGGCCCCGTCCGCTTCGAGCCCCACTGGAAGGGATGGTCGTACATGCTCTCGGCGGCGAGGCTGTAATGGCCGTAGCGCTCGACCTCGTCGCGCAGCGTTCGCACCATCTGGCTGTGACACCCGTAGCAGCCCTCACGCACGTAGATGTCGCGGCCTGCCTGCTCGAGCGGCGTGTAGGGCCGCATGCCCTGGACCTTCTCGATGGTGCTGTCGATCCAGAACAGCGGTGCGATCTGGACCAGTCCGCCGATCGACACCGCAACGAGGATGCCGACCAGGAGGACGATGGAGTTTTTCTCGAAGACTTCGTGCTTCATGATGCTGTCCCCCTCACTCGGCCGGCGTCAGTCGCACGCTGGGCGCCGCGGCGACCCGCGGCTGCTCTGCGAGATCCACGGAGACATCGCCGCGGATGGTGCGCCAGATGTTGTAGGCCATGATCAGCGAGCCGAGGACGAACAGCAGGCCGCCGACGGCGCGGATCATGTAGTAGGGCTTCATCGCCTCGACAGTTTCGATGAACGAGTACTGAAGGAAGCCCAGCTTGTCGTAGGCCCGCCACATCAGGCCCTGGGTGATGCCGGATACCCACATGGCGGTGATGTAGAGCAGGATGCCGAGCGTCGCGATCCAGAAGTGCCACTCGACGAGGCGGATGGAATAGAGGCCCTTCCGGTTCCACAGCCACGGCACGAGGCAGTAGATCGCGCCGAACGACACCATCGCGACCCAGCCGAGCGCGCCAGAGTGCACGTGGCCGATGGTCCAGTCCGTGTAGTGCGAGAGCGAGTTGACCGCCTTGATGGACATCAGCGGACCCTCGAAGGTCGACATGCCGTAGAAGGCGACGGAGACGACGAGGAGGCGTACGACGGGATCGGTGCGCAGCTTGTCCCACGCG
>LNDR01000236.1 GCA_001464755.1 Rhizobiales bacterium Ga0077524 | reverse complement strand
TTCATCAACGCCGACTACACCTCGATCGAAGGCGTCATGGCCGCTTGGTTCGCTAAGGAAGAGTGGAAGATGAAAGCCTTCCGCGATCTCCTCGACGGCTCCGGGCCCGGCATGTATGAGCTGTTCGCCTCGAAGATTTACGGCGTCCCGGTCGACAAGGTCGATCGGAAGACGCAGCGCCCCACCGGCAAGGTCGGTGAGCTGAGCATGGGCTACCAGGGCGGCGTCGGCGCGCTGGCGAAGATGGCCCGGCAGAACAAGGTCAAGCTGGCGCTGCTCTTCGGCGGCCTGTGGGAGACCAGCTCGGAAGCCCGGCGCGAGGCCGCCGAAGAACGCTATGAGGAGCGGCTGTCGAAGCACGATCCGGCCGCGGAGCGTCTCGGCCGCGAAGCCTGGCTGACGGGCGAGCTCATCAAGGTCGGCTGGCGGGCCGAACATCCGATGATCTCGGCAGCGTGGGCGGATCTCGACCGCGCCGCCAAGGATGCCGTGATGAACCCCGGCACGAAGGCGGAAGCGCTGTTCGGCCGCGTCTCCTACCTTGTCGCACACGGCTTCCTGTGGTGCCGCCTGCCGAGTGGCCGATGCCTCGCGTATGGGCGGCCCCGCTTCGACACGCTCGACGCGCCGTGGGCCGATCCGACCGAGGAGCCGAAGAAGCGCGAAAAGGTCAAATCCGTCACCGTGCTCGGTGTCGACGCCGTCACCGAAAAGTGGACGCGCTTCCCGATCTATGGCGGCTCGCTGTTCAACAACGTCGTGCAGGGCTCGGCGCGCGACGTCCTGGTCAACGGCATGTTCAGCGCCGAGGAAGCGGGCTATCCGATCGTCCTGCACACGCACGACGAGATGATGGCAGAGATGCCAAACGGAAAAGGCTCAACCGAGGAATTCGCGGAGGTCGTCGGCCGCCTGCCGGACTGGTGCGCGGATGTCCCGCTCGGATCGTCGGCGTGGCGGGGCAAGCGCTACAAGAAGGACTAGGTGAACGTCAGATAGCAGGCGATCGGGCAGGTCGTCCGTTCAGCATAGTAGGACGCCGTCAATGTCTGCTGCGATGTTCCGATATAGCCTTGCAAGACGGCGTAGGTGTTTCCGTTCTGAACTCCTGTCGGCACGAAGCTGTGCGCCCGGAATGACAGAGCAGGTCCGATGTTAGCGGCGTCCCGCATCCACACGCCGTCAGGCGGATATGTCGCGTATTGCGACAAACCCGGGCCGTAGGCGACGGGATACCTCGATTTTATTGCACTGAGAAAAATGTACGGCGCGTCTCCCGCTGCTGCGACCTGACTGTAAGCGGTCGCAGTCCCGCCTCCGGAGACATCGGTCGTGGTCGCCGTCTGGAGCGCCTTGACGGTGACCGTCGAGATCGGCCTGCTCGGCCGCACCGATTGAATCGCCGCGTATGTGCTGGAGTAATTGAGAGCGTAACTTGAGCCTTCGGAATTTCCTGCGAGGCGGTATGATAAGGTTACTTTATGTCGCGAGTTTCCGCCGCTCGCGTCCCGATACGCCGACGCAAGTGCCGTGAAGCCTGCCGGCAGCACATCGGACAGAATGCCGCTGGTCTGCGTCTGATAGGCACAGCACAGGAGAAGGTCATTTTCCAGGACGCCTGAAGGTACCGGGATTGAGGATGCGCTGCCACTTCCTGTTCCCGACTTCGAAATCGGAACGAACGAAATTGCTGTAAGCTGTCGGGCCGGCGGAATGATTGGCATAAACATCGCCGGCGCGACCAGTTCTCCCGGCCGAACAATCGCCGGTTTGTCGAAGCCGATTAGCGGCGGCGGTGCGACGTCGAACATTACTGGAGCGCCTGGATGTGAAGGTGCGATTTGCCGCCGCCGGTCACGATGTAGAAGAAAAACTCGTGCCCGTTCGTGGTGGTCGGCGTGTCGCCCGTCACCTTCGTGAAGCCGGAGCGAGTGATCGCGCCAGCCGACGCGCCGTTGACATAGCGAATTACCATCGATGTCGGGTTTGCGGGGGGTGCCAGCGTGTGCGCGCCGCCGTTCGTGGCCTTCTGCTGGTTGCCGGATGCGGGAGCGGGCGTGAAGGTTCCCGAGCTCTTCGTTCCGGCGTCGAATTCCGTCGTCGTGAACCCAACCGTCAGGTTCGCAGTGACATCGCTTTTCACCGTGTCTGCGTCATATGCCTGAACGTCGGTGCCGATCACCAGACCAATGGCTGCGCGCACAGCCGCCGCATTGGCCGCGCCGACGATCGAGCGGCCGAGTGCGTTCAGCGTGGCCAGCGCTTTCGTGCCGGCGCCGGTGTAATAGCTGACCTGATCGGCGGAACCCGTAAGCCCGGCTTCGGCGGCCAGATTGGCGCTTTGCGCCTGAACGTTCGTGCCGATGACAAGCCCCGCGGCGGTGCGGAACGCAGCCCAATCGGCGAGCGTGCCGAGCGCGCGGGCGAAGCTGTTGAACGTGAAGAGCGCCTTGGCACCGGCGCCGGTGTAATAGCTGACCTGATCGGCGGAACCCGTAAGCCCGGCTTCGGCGGCCAGATTGGCGTTGTAAGCCTGCACGTCGGAGCCGACGACGAGACCGAGGTTCTCACGCGCCGTCGTGACGTTGTCGAGATCTCCGAGATTGTTCGAGGCGAGCATGTCGCCGGTGCCGGCACCGGACAGGCCGACATCGCCGCGAATGTTGACCGCCTCGGCGGCCGTGTCGACATAGCCGACGGCGCCGAGATATTTGCCGATCGGCGGCTTGGTGCCCGTGCCGTTCGTCCAGTCGACGATGCGGTGAACGCGGCGGTCGCCATCCGACACGACCGCGAAAATCGGATACCAGGCGTCATAGCCGCGATTTCCGACGACGCTGATGTTCCAGTCCGAATGCGCGCCGGCGCCCGTGATCTCGTCAACCGCGATCGAGAGCGCGCCCGTGGCGATGTCGTAGGACAGGACTTCGCCGTCCATCGTCTCGGCCGTGTCGTCCGTCGCCGCGCGGACGCGCTGCCCGACCTGCCAACCCTTCCCGGCCTGCGCGATGAAATTCTTGGTGCCGGTTCCGACCGTGTTGACCGATGTGCTCGTGCCCTTCAGGACGGCCGCGACGGCGTCGGCGCGCTCGGCGGCCGTCGCAGCGGATCCGGCCGCCGCTCCGGCCTGTGCCGTTGCGGTGCTGGCGGCTGACTGCGCTGTGTCCTTGAAGCCCTCGGCTTCGTTCCGGAAACCCTGCGCGGCGAGCGCAGCCGCTGTCGCCGTGTCGGCTGGCCCCTGCACGGCGGCCGTGATGTCGTCCATGATGCCGGCCGACAGACTCTCGATTGTGACGATGCCGTTCTTCAGCGCACCGTCAGCGCGCCGGATGTCGAGAATGCTGTCGACCACCCCGTCGATCGACTGTGAAATCTTGTTCAGCTCATCGTCGACCCGGGGTGCGGGCAGCGGCGTCGATGGGCTGTTCGCCTGGAAGCCGGAGAAACTGTAGGTCGGGAAATATTTTGCGGGGTCGGCCATGCTCGATCTCGACGATTTGGCCGATTATAGCAGACTTGTCGTCTGTCGTCATCATCTCGGTCTACCAGATGGCGCGGTCCATCTTGGGTTCCGATTTTTGGGGTAATCAGCGCTTGGACGCGGCGATAAAGAGCGCGTCGATCTGCTCGTCGCTCAGGCCGAGTTCAAGGCCAAGCGCATTGAGGTAGGGGTGCCCACGCTCAAACGCGAGCGCGCTGACCCACCAGATGGAAACCGGCCTGTACGGATAGTCCGTGACGAGGGCTTCGACCTGATCGAGAAGCCCGGCTTCGTGCAACGCGATCTTAGCTTGCGCGGGCGAGACGCCTCTCGGAACAAGCGGAGGAGGCGCAATGTACTCCGCGATAGGCCCAAAGTTGCCTGCGATAGCCTTCGCAAATATCTCTCGCGAATGCTCCTCGATGTCGGTCGCAGAGGCCGTAAATGGCAACTCTCCAAGACCCTCAAACGTCACCACGGCGTCAAGCCGGGATCGACTTTCATCCGCCCACGCAAGAGAAGACACAGACGAGTAATTCATGCCGTCCTCACGTAATACCCGATGGTTTGGGGGTCCAGGCCTAGGCCCGACCTGTTCGTCCACGTCCCCGTCTGGTTCCCAGCGAGCGGGCTGACGGGAGTCGAGTCATTGTCAATAACCCCTGAATAGAGGCTTGACCCCGCGATAGTGGCCCCATCCGATAGAGTCCCCGCCGCCACCTTCTTGAGCATTGCAAAGGTGCCTACAGGGTAGCTGGAGCTAGTCGGAATCGGCTGCCCGCCACTCGCCGGGTCCTGGAACGTCGGAAGGGCGCTCGCGCCGTTGCTCGTAAGCACTTGGCCGGACGACCCGACGCTTGCGAGGGACTGTTGCGCGGCTGTCGTCGTCGTGCCGCCGCACAGAACCGCATAGGCTGTGTGCGAGGAGCGACCCGTGCCGCCATCAGCAACCGAAACATCCGTTCCGCCAATCATGTAGTAGAGGGTGTCGAGGGTCAGTCGGAGCCGTGTGCGAAGCGCAGCAAAAGTGATTCGGAAGAGCGTTCCGCCGCCCGACAACACGCCGCCGAGGCGGTCGCCGTCTGCGATCGAAGCGTTGTCCGTTGCACCGGCGAGGCTGGCGCCGGTCGGATCGGCGTTGGCGAGAACGCTGGCGAGCTTCGTTTGCTCGGCTGTCGTAAATACCTTGTTGGTCGCCCCGTCCGTGTGGTTGTCCACGTCGAACGCATCTGCCGCGATGTTCTGCGGATCGTAGGTTGCAGCCGACATGCTGGAAAACGTCTGCCACTCGAAGGCAAAATCAACGCCGCTGGCCTTCACGAGCACTTGGCCGAGCGCTCCTCCCGAGAGGTTTGCATATGTTGTCAGCGCCGTGTCACGCGCAGATTCAGCGGCAGTCTGCGCGCTTGACGCCGCGCCCGCACTGGTTGCCGCCTCGCTTGCCGAGCTCGACGCCGCTCCGGCTGATCCAGACGCGCTCGATGCGGCTGCCGCAGCAACGTCCGCATCGGCAGCAGCCGCGCCCGCTGCGGCCACGGCAACGCTTGCAGCGCTCGTCGCGGTTCCTGCCGCGCCGGTTGCTGTCGATGCGGCGTCTGACGCGGTGCCGGCGGATCCTGATGCGGCTGTTGCGGAGGACGCAGCGTTGTTCTCACTCGTCGCGGCGGCCGATGCCGAGCCCGACGCGGACGCGGCGCTGGCCGCTGTATCTGTCTTATCGCTGGCAACCTGCGCCGCGTCGGCCGTGACCTGGTCGCGCAACACAACAAGTTCCGGCGTGAGATCGCCATCCTTGCCGGCGATACCCGCGACCGACACCGACCATTCCGCCGCGCTGCCGGAGCCCTCGATGCGATCGACCAGGAAGATGTGAATGCCGGTCTCGGCGTCCGACGACACGATGTCGCCTTCCATGATCTTCTGCGCGTCGAGCGTGGTGACGCGCACGCGCTGACCGACGGCCCACTCTTTGCCGAGCGGCGTTGCGAATTGCCGCGCGCCGAGGCCAACCGCCATCAGCGTGTTGCTGGTGCCGCGCAGCGATTCCATCGCGCTCTGGCCGAAATAGCGGATCGTCGGCACCGCGAGCGATTCGAGCGTGACGATGCCGTTGACCAGCCCGCCGCCCGGTTTCCGGACCCCGCCGAGTGCCTCGATCAGCTCGTTTGTCGTCTGCTCGATGCGCTCCAGATCGTTGTCGAGCTGCGTCCCGGGGAAGTCGTTGTTCCCCTGCGCCTGCTGAAAACCTGTGTAGCTGTAGTCTTTTGAGTATGGGGTCGGGTCTGCCACGGCGGTGTCTCGTCAGGCTCGTGTAATTGGGAGCTTGTCCACACGCTGTAGGGGCATGAGGAGTGGCGATGCGTTGTCCCTCACATAGTCGGTGGGCTGGCGCTTGTTCTGTGAACCGAAGACGTACCAAAGCACCATTGACCCGGCAGCAGGCGTGCCGCTGAGCTGAAGGCGTATGGTCGTCGCGTTGAGGCGCGACACGCTGGAGACGGTGAGCGGTGTTCCGCCGATGTTGCCGGGAGGCGATACGCGCCAGACGCCCGGGACGTTGGGGGCTGTGATGTCGTCGCCGCCGTCGTGCTCGATGGACACGTCGAGCACGGCACCCGTGAGCACGGCCCCGGTAATCTTTGGGCCTTGCCAGTAGAGCGGCTTGCCGAAGTGCGCGGCAAGTGCACGGGCCATGCGCTTCGAAACCGCGTAGGAACCGTCCGTCTGGTTGTGCTGGGTGTTTCCGTTGGTGTCGTATGGCTGGCCGATCGATCCGCTCGGCTCGGCCCCGGGATAAAGGTGCGTTCTGTCAATGCAGAAAACCGTGGCCGCGCCGTCGGCTGTGGCGTTCTGGCCGGTCTGGAGATTGAACGAGACGTTGGTGCTGACGGAGTTGACCGAGGCGTTGGCGGGAATGCCCGGCCCTTCGATGGCGTCGTTGACCAGCACGTTGCTCGTGTCAGAGCACAGAACGACATTGGAGCCGAGGGTCAGCGTGACCGACTTCGACCGCGTCACCGCCATCCGCCCGTCGTATTCCTCGGAACCGATCTTGACGTTCGGCATAGTCGCAGCGATGGCCGTCTGTATCTCGCTCAGGGCTGCATAGCCCGGATTGGCCGAGGTCTGATGCCTGCCGATGCGCTGGATAAAGACCGGGAGATTCGGCTTGCCGCACGCGGTACGCACCGCGGTGAACAAGGCGCGAAGCGAGCTGTCGTATTTGGCGTTGTTCCCGTTGGCGTCAGTCGGCCACTGGAGCTGTCCTGCGGACTGCGTTCCCTGCGACCAGAAGAATGCCGTGGTGTCCTGCCCTGCGACTTCCACCTCAGCGAGGAGAAGGCGGGCGAGCGGTCCGGGCGAATCGGCTACGTCCAGCGGGTTGCCCGTGGTCGCGGTGTTGTCCTGCGTGTTCCACCAGTACTGACCCGTGGCGATGTAGGAGGGTGTGAAAACGTCGACCAATTCCGTTCCGCCGACCGCCTTGTTGACGAACTTGACGGTCCAGTCGGTGCCGTTCTGATTGAGCCCGTCGTGGGTGACGCTGCCCGACAGGTAGGTGCTGAACGCGCGCGGCGGGGTGTACTCAAAGAGCGAGCGAACTTCTTGGCACAGCACGACGCTGGACCGGGGGTTTCCTCGGTTGTGGTATTCCATGAGCGACTGGCCGCCGCCGAAGATCAGCGTCTTGACGGGAGGTGTCGGCAGGCCGCTAGCATCGCGCGGAACCAGCCGAGCGGACAGCGACCGGCTTATCGGGCCGGATAGTGCGCCCGACAGGCTCATCCGTTGACGGCCTTCGCCACCGCATGAAGCCCGCTCGGCGAGCCGCCGGCAATCGCCGCCCGGATCTGGCACGGCGGCAGCGTGAAGCGACCACCGCCAGCTTCGGTCAGGCTGACGAACGAATCACCGTCCGCGTCGACCGGCAACCAGGTGGCACCGTCGTCCGGCGACCACTCCAGCGCCACTGTGGAGCCGCCAAACGCGCCTGCGTAAACCGAGAAAATTCCCTCGCCGCCGGGCCATACGGTAGCCTGTCCCGTCGCGTTTCCATTGGAAATCAGGGGGTAAGAGCCTGAGCTGAAAGACATCTGCGTTCTCTCCTCGCGCCTTACATACCAGCTTTCACAATTTTTGTCGTCTGTTTGTTGTCTGGCCTTGACGGACGACATACAGGCGTCTTACGGTGAACCAATGGTTACGGCACCTATGAGGCTAGGAATGTCGGTTTCAAAGAAGAGCACGAGTAAAGCCCCGAAAACCAAGATGCTGGCGGTTCGGTTTCCGAGCAAGCTGGTCGATGAGATCGAGGCACTGGCTGAGAAGAACAACGCCTACAAGTCCGAAGTTGTTATCGAGCTTGTTCGCACTGCGTTGGCCAGCGTGGCGAAGAACCCTGCGAAATCTTTCTCGGTTCTCGACTGATGTTCGATGAACTCCGCAAGCGCTACCCGAAATTCGGCTTCTCGCTTTACGCGCTGGAACCCGGCCGAGCCGTGACGCTCGAAGTGCTGACGGACGACGGCGAACTCTTCTCCTTCAAGGGCGACACGCAGGAGACCGCCATCCGGCGGGCCTTCCCCAAAGACTTTCCGGAACCCACTCCGGAACCCACTCCGGACGTAACGACATCCGTATTCGACTGAGAGGACCACTCATGTTCAACCATCAAGAGCTGACACCCAACGATGTGCGCTATGTCGTCGAGCGCCTGCCGCGCGACATCCGCAAGATCCTTTCGAAGTATCCGCGCCTTGTGATGCTCGGCGGTGGTTTCATCCGCGCCTCGATCGCGGGCGAAGTCCCGAGCGACATTGACATCTTCGGCGACAGCAAGGAGCGCCTGAAGCTGATTGCGCAGGATCTCGTCAACGAGCGCCCCGGCTCGAAAATGCACGAGAGCAAGAACGCCATCACGGTCATTACGCCGAACCGTTTGCCCGTGCAATTCATCACGCGCTGGACGTTCACCGACCCGAACGCCTGCTGCGCCAGTTTCGACTTCACGGTCTGTCAGGCTGTCATCTGGCGCGCCGGAACGCAGAACAACGCGAGCTGGTGTTCGACGGCCAGCAAGAGCTTCTACGTCGATCTCGCCGGCCGTCGCCTCGTCTACACGAACCCGGTCCGCGATGAAGAAGCTGGCGGCTCGATGCTCCGCGTCATCAAGTATGTGAAGCGTGGCTACAGCATCCAGGTCACGAGCCTCGGCGATGTTATCGCCCGCCTGCTCGGTGCCGTTCGAGACGCGCGCGAAAACGAGATGGCCAGCGGCGAAGCCGAACATCCGGTGCCGCACTTGAGCACCGGCAAGATTATCGCCGGGCTGCTTCGCGAGGTTGACCCGCTGCTCGTCATCGACGGCTTCGACATTGTCGACGACCACGAAACGGATGAGCCGCAATGAGCATCTGGCGCGACCGCATCATCCCGGCACTCGCTCTGAGCGCCCTTACATACGCGAACGATCACGACCCTTCCGTCATCATCGGCGGCGAGGACGACCCCTATCTGCGGCGCTGGTGGCTGATCCCGCGCAACAGGTTCTTCAACGTCTATCTGCACCACTTCTGCCGGTCCGACAGCGATTTGGCTCTCCACGACCACCCCTGGTGGAACCTGTCGCTCCTGTTGACAAGCCGCTACGCCGAACACTCGATTGAAGCGGGCGGTATTCACACGCGCGTCGAACGACGTGCCGGCGATCTGAAGTTCCGGGCGGCCAAGACGGCGCATCGCATCGAGATCATTGACGGACCTGTCTGGACGATCTTCGTCACCGGACCTGTCATCCGCGAATGGGGCTTTCACTGCCGCCTTGGTTGGGTGCCGTGGAAGAAGTTCGTCAAGCGCACCGAGCGCGGCAACGAGATCGGCGAAGGTTGCGGAGAATACGAGTAAACCGCGTCAATACCAATCCAGACACTGAGGCCAACAAAATGCGGATTTTGCTGATTGAAGACGACGCGGCTACCTCGCAGACGATCGAGCTCATGCTGCGGTCGGAGGGCATGAACGTCAACACGACCGACGACGCCGACGACGGCGTGGATTGCGCCAAGGTCTATGATTACGACCTGGTGCTGACCGACACCAACATCTGCGGCGTCTCGGGTCTTGAAGTGGTGCGCCGCATCCGCGCCGCCAGCATCAAGACGCCGATCATCGTTCTGTCCGGAGCGCTCGGCAATCTGGTTGCCGATTGCGTGGCCTATCTCGCCCGGGGTGCGGACGACTTCATGGCGAAGCCGATCCAGAAGGACGAGCTGGTCGCGCGCATCATCGCCGTGGTGCGGCGCTGCAAGGGCATTCCGGTCGCCGTGATCGAGGTTGCGGGTCTGCGGCTCGATCTGCACACGAAGCTCGTCGAGTTCGAGGATCACCGCGTCCATCTGACAGGCAAAGAGTACGGCATGCTTGAGCTGCTGATGATGCGGCAGGGCGCGACGCTGACCAAAGAGATGTTCCTGAACCACCTCTACGGCGGCCGTGACGAGCCGGAACTGAAGATCATCGACGTCTTCATGTGCAAGCTGCGCAAGAAGCTGTCGGCCGTCAGCGAGGGCCGCAATTACATCGAGACGGTGTGGGGCCGCGGCTATCGGATTTGCGACCCGGGCAAGGTGACGCTGCCGCCGGGGAAACACTGGCAGAAGCTGCGCGGACACACCGCTCCGGGTCACAGCCATGTCTGATTTGTATTCCGTCTTGGGTGTCGAGGAAGATGCGGACGACACGATAATCCGCCAGGCGTACCGGAAGCGGGCCAAGAGCGCGCACCCGGACACTGGCGGATCTGCCGAGAAGTTCCGCGAGCTGTCGAACGCCTACGAAGTTCTGTCGAACCCGGACCGTCGGCGTAAATACGACGAGACCGGATCGACCGAAGAAGCGCAGGACCACACGGAAGCGGCGGCGATTCAGATCCTCGACAATCTGGTGAGCAGCATGGCGGCCGATGCCGACGCCAAGTTCACCGACCCCGTCCGCATCATGCGCGACACACTGAACGCCGCGCAGAAGAAGCTGGAGGGCGACATTCCCGCGCTGCAACGCGAGGAACTCCGGCTGCTCGATCTCGAAGCGCGATTCCTGAAGAAGCCCGCGAAAGACATCGTCGGTCAGCTTCTGCGTAGACGCATCGAGGCGAAGCACGGCGAGATCGACATGAGCCACCGACAAATCGCCGCCGTGAAGCGGGCCGTCGAGATGCTGGAAGGCTACGAGTTCAAGACGGAAGAACGGCCTGTCGAGCACCGCACGATAACGGGTGGTGTCGATTGGGGTGCATACGAAGCCATGCGGGGCTTTGGCCAGACGCGCCGCGGACCCTTCGGCATCTAGATTTTGTTGTCTGTCGTCCGCTTCTCGGGCTACAGTGTTCGTTCCGACAAATGAAAAGGCGGCACGCCGGACCAGAGCGCACCGCCTTCTAGGACCATCACCGAACCCACTCGGAGACAGTCATGTCTAATAATAGCACAGCCGATCAACCGACAACACCAGAAATGGTTCCTGCCGCCGTAAAGACGCTCGCGCAGGCTATCTATGAAGCGCGCTTCCCGAACGCTGGCACGCGCTTCGGCGAGCGGGCCTGGAGCGAGCAGCCCGCCGCCGTACAGGCGGTGTGGGAGAACTGCGCGAAAGCCGCCATCCTCGCCTATCTCGAAGCCGCCAAGGTAGATGGTGGGGCTGTGGCAGCCGTTCTCACTGTCGATCTGAAGCGGTCGCAAGAGGCCACGCACGAGGAGCGCGAAATCCTAATCCACAACACCGCGATTGAGAAATGCAAGGCGGTCGTTCGCGCGGCTCTAATCGGGGACGAAACAGGATACGATGAGCGCAAAGCTGCATACTCTGCCCTCGACGCCCTCGCAGCCAAGCCCTCGCAAGCCACCCCGCCTGTCGATGCGCTCGTGGAAGCGTTGGAGAAAATTCGCGGAGAAGCTGACGCCTATCAGGACGGCTACCACAAGAACGGGCCGTCATGGACTGGCAAGAGCGGCCATGAATACGAAGACGCGTCCTATGTGCTCGAAAAGACGCAAACGATCATCGAGATCGTAGACACCGCCCTCGCCACAGCAAAGGCAGTGGACACCAAGCGCGCCCCTGCAAAGCCTGATGGGATAGAGGGACTCTGCGGAGATTGCCCTCCGGTCGGATACCCGACAGACGAAACACGGTGCGACCCTTGTCCGCGCCACGCTTCTATCCCGAGCGAGGACACCAAGCGCGCCGAGGAACCGGGGCCCGATTTCGCCCCATGGTCGCACGAGGCATGGTCAGCGTTCCACCGCGCCTACAAGCAGCACACGAACGAGCAGGAAGGATGGGTCGCTGCGATGCAGGCAGCCTGCGCAATCGACCGCCCCGAACCCGTCAAGGCTGTGCCCGTATCTGGTGAGGTGCCTGCGGACTGCCCGCACATGATCGTTTTCGAGGACGACGAAGAGGCCACCCTCACATTTGCCGGACACGGCGCGCGCGAGGCGGCGCTCAAGAAGTGGGAGCAAATCTCCGATAACTGGAATGCCCACCTGTTCGTCCGTGTCGAGAGCAACGTCCGTGATGAACATCCGAATGCGACCATCGCCCACCCATCACCTGATGCGCTGCGGGATGAGGTGAAAGCACAGAAGGCGATTGGCGAGGCTTTGTCCAAGATCGAGAAGGAAATCGCGCAGCGCGTCGATAGCCAGAATGATCACCTCTACGAAATCCACGAAACGCTGATGCGTGCGTATGTTCCAGCGCGCAGCTTTCCGAGTGCGGCGGACGGTAGCGAATTGCCGGAAGGCGCTGCAGAGCTTTTCGCGGCGGGGCTTGCGCCTGACGATGCCCGGTTCGTGGCGGGCCAGCTTGCACGCGACGGCTTTCAGATCGCCCGTCTAAGCGACGGCGCACGTCTGTGGCACAGCGTTCAGCCTATCAATCGCTCCAGCATCGTCGGGGGAGGCGCAATGCTGCTCGCTGAAAGCGGCGAGTGCATCGGGCTTGTTCACGTCCTCAATGTCGCTCCAGAAAAGCGCAGCGAAATAGAAGCCGCCGTTTCCGCCGCCCTCTCTCGCCCTGCAACAAGGGGAGAGGCGTGATGGGCTACGTCCTCGTCATCTACATCTGCCTGTCTGGCG
>LNDR01000235.1 GCA_001464755.1 Rhizobiales bacterium Ga0077524 | reverse complement strand
CCGGCATGGAGGGCGGCACACCTGAGATCTACGATGTCGTTCTGTACGGACAGCAGCCGAGCAAGAGCTATGGCCGATACAAGGGTGATCAACCCATCTGACGACTAGAAATCAAACTGCTGGCACTCCCGGAGTGGCACGCCATGATGAACAATGATTGGATATGGGGTATGGGATGGATGCACCTGACCGGTGCAGTCATCGTTGCGCTGGTGATCGCGGCACTGATCAAGTATGTCTTCTACAGATGAACAGCTGCTTCTGCGCGAGGCCGCGCAATTGGAAGTCGGCCTGCGACGTCCTCATTCGATCATGCAGTCAGGATGATAGCGGGCTGATTACTTGCGGTGGCCATAAAGAACGGACGTTCAATGAGTTTCGAAGCGAAGCTCAAGCACACACGGTCGGCACGCCGCGAGCCTGACATTGGTCTGAGAGGGCCGTCGCCCGACGGGGAGAGCAATTCGCATGTCAATGATCAACCAATAGCTCTGCTCAACGCTTGATTCCATTGCGATTGGATTCCCTCAGAAATGGTATAGAATCGAATGGGCAGAGTCATTGCGGCCGCCTTTGAGGTGGATAACGCGCTTCAAAGCGAACCGCCCGAGGGACCGGAGAACCCCCGGGCGGTGGATACCCTCATCTCCCGACAGCCTGCGCGTGACCCTGTGCCGGGGCCTGCGTCTGCGCGATCTTGGCGGCCGCAGCGTCGAACTTCATGCCGTTGACGGCCTGGTACGCGATCTGCGTCGTCGCGACGGCGCCGCTCAGGCGGGTGTAGGCGTCGTTCGAGAGCGCCGCGAGGCGCGGCGACGACGACTGCAGGTGCTCGCCGCCCTTCATCTCGCGCAGGTCGGCGAGCTCGGACGGCGTGAACGTGCGCGAGACGAGCTGCATGGCGTTCTCCACGTGCTTCAAACCCTTCTCGTCGAGAGGCATGCCATTGGGCTTCGGTGTCTTCTCGAGCGCGGCAATCTCGTTGCTCGTGAGCCCGCGCTCGGTCGGCGTCGCCTGCAGTGCCTGGCCGTTGAGGTAGGTGCCAAGCTTGGTGAACACCTCGTTGAGCTTGGCCGTGTTGGCCTCGGTGACCTTGACGCGCCACACACTCGCCTGCGGCTGCCACTGCATGCCGGCCTCCTTCTTGAGCGCCTCGCTCAGCACCGGATCGCGCGGCGAGACGACCGACAGCATCGAGCCCTTGACCGACAGCTGCAGCGCCTCGTGTGGCGACTTGATGCCCGAGGCGAGCTCGCGGGTGTGCGTGCTCTCGGCGATCTCGGACGACGCGATGGTCAGCGCCGCCTGCACCGACGGTGGGCCGCCAGCGACGTGCTGCGCCGGCATTTTGTCGGGCATTGTCAGCGACCAGTAGCCGCCGGCCTTCGTGACCTCGCCGGTCGTCTTGTTCGTGTACTCGAAGTCGGTTTCCTTCTTCCAGGTCGCGCCTAGCATGGAGACCGCGTCGACCTGCTGCGGCATGAAGATCGCGAGATTGCCCTGGCGCACGCCGAGCCGGATACCGGGGAACGCGTCCTTGAACTGTGCCGCGAACGCGGTGGCGTTCTTGAAGCTCTGCTCCCGCTCGACGAGACGGCCGGAGTGGCGTTCGGCGAACGCTTTCAGCGTGTCGTAGTTGGTCTTGCCGGTGAAGCGGACGGCGTAGAACTTTTCGTCCTGGTTGAACTGGACGTTCTCGCGGCTGAAGGTGTTCTTCAGATCGTCGTTGGCGATCTTGTCGGGCGGGTACTGGATGATAGCGAACTCGGGCTTGTCTGGCGAGCTCACCAGTTTTATGGGGCCGAAGGTCTCGGTGCTATTGGACATCTGCTGGTTCCTTTGTTGTCGATGGGATTGGGACGCGACGCCACGTTCACGGAGGGGATGCCTCCGCGTGGACACGACGGGACTTCGGGCGGTTCAGTAGGTCGGTTGGTCGACGGGCGGTGGCGCCTGCTCGATACGGTTCGTGACTCGCAGCTCGAGCCACCGGAGAACTTCGGCCTGGACCCAGGCCACCCGGTTGGCGCCGACCTTGACCCGCGACGGGAACTTGCCGGCCTTCTCCAGCCTGTAGATGTGCCGGATGGTGTAGGGCACGAGCTTCAGGAGCTCCGGCCGCGTGATGAGTTGAACGTCCATGGCCGCTGATCCGCTTGGGTTTGATTCGGTTCGACGCGGTACGGGTGGCGGTGCAGGCCAACGTTCATCCGGCGTCGCCGACGGGCGGGTCCTCGTAGTGCTCGTCGTCGTCCCTGATCGCCTTGGCGAGCACGCTCAGATGCTCGTCCATGTCGGTATCTGTGGTCGCAGTGGCCGGCTTCGGCGGCACGGTGTCATTCGGTGTCATTGGTCGATCTCCATTGCTGTTGGTACGCACACGACTGGGCTAGCGCCGGCTTCGTCCGAGCGGCCGGCGCGCAAACATCGCCTCGGCAGTATCGAACAGGGCCACTGTGAGTTCCGATTGCGGATCGGCCTCAGCCGTTGTCGATACAGGAGGCCCCGCGCGGAAGGCCTCGTCGGCCGACGCTCGCTCGATCGCCGTGGCGTGCTCGAGTTCGGCTGCTGCTGCGATCGCCGCGGTGACGGTGGCGTCGTTGGGCGACGCCTCTGCAGAGGGTGTCGTGGGTGCCGCCGTGGTCTCGAAATCCTGATCCTCGAAACCGGTCGGGGCAGCGCCATCGTCGGTCGTTGCCACTTCTGATGACGCCGCCAATCGGTCGAACGCAGCGGTAAGCGCAGCGTCAGCCGTAGTGTCGGGGTTCTCTGGAGTCGCCGATTTCGGAACCGCGCCTTCCCTGAGCTTGCTCTTGCCGAGGCCTTCCATCATCTCAGGCCTGCGGAAGAAGATTGCGCGACCGCACCGGAGCGCCGGCTTGCCGGCAGCAAAGATGATCTGCTCGTCGCGGCGCACCTCGCGGACCTCGTGAGGCAGGATCAGCGGTCGCTTCTGCAGATTCGTGGAGTACGTCATCCGGCTCTGCGCCTGGGCGCCTTTGGCCCAGACGCCGAACCACCAGTTGGACCGCTCGGATGTGCCCTCGACCTCGACGGTGCACTCGCCCGCCTGCTTCGAGATGCGGTCCGCAGTCTCCGGCGAGGTTACGACGGCGTAGGATACGATGGCGGCGCTGTCGAACCAGGCGACCGCGCCTTCCTTGCCGAAGTGCTTCTCGATCTGTCCGACCGACTGGTACAGCATCATCAGGCTGATGCCGAATTTTCTGCCCCGGTCGCGGGCCTCCTCGAGCGCCGACATGTACCCGAGCGCATCCACCTCATCGAGGCAGAACAGCACGGACTCGGCGCTCTTGACGCGTTCGTGCGATTGCATCGCCTGGAACATCGCCCCGAGCAGGATGCGCACCACGCCGACGTTGTTCTTCAGCACCTCGGCATCGAATTGCAGGAACACATCCGTTTCGCCCTTGGGGAGATCCACGAGCGAAAAGTCCGGGTTGCACACGGTGTCGGCCAGCGCGGCGACGCTGAGCCACTTGGTGTCCGTGTTGATCTGGGCGGCGATCCCGGTCCAGCTCTCCTGCGCCATCGACACGAACGGCGCCAGCGTCTGCCGGATGAAGCGCCGGGCCGCCTCATTGCGCACAAACCCCGGCCGGTCCTCGACGCCTTCATTGGCATAGATGGTGCCGATAAAGGTCTTCAGGTCTTTCTCTGGGAGCGCTGTCAGCGTTCTGAGTTGCCGCAGCGTGGGGCGCCGAGTGTCCTTCGGCTCGTAGTCACTGACGCGGCCGTGCAGCACATACATCAGCAGTCCGCTCATCAGTCCGAAGTTGTTGCCTTCGAAGAACGCGTCGCTGCCCGATTGTGCCTTCGGCTTCTCCGTCAGCAGCATCTTCACGTAGGCGCCGAGGCCGAGCTCCTGGCGCGGATGCCTGCGCAGCAATTCGAGTACGTCGCAGCCTTGTACGGCGTCGGCCAGCGGGTCGATGGTAAAGACCTTGCGGGGTTGGCCGGAGGGCCCCTTGAGACGCTTGCGCAGCGGAGCGACCTGCTGGCCGATCTCGAGCGCGGGGTCGAGGATGACCATCGAGCCGGGATAGTAGCGCGCGGTCGGGATTACCGTGCTCGTCGTCTTAAAGCCCCCCGAGCCCGCGAAGAACAGCATGTGTGTGCTGCCCCAGGTGAAGTCGTAGAACAGCACCTGGTGCCGGCCGCCGGAGCCCCACGTCTTGGGATTCGAGGGCACCATGTCGTCGCTACCGCGGCGCTCCTTCCAGGGCTCGTAGGCTTCCCCCACCACCACTTTCCCGGTCGGCGGGAATAGTGACTTGGCCTCCTTCATCGTCATCCAGCGGGCGTCGCCGAGGACGCTGGCCCAGGGGCGCGTGAAGGCCTCGTCGCCGTCGATGATCTGGCGTAAGAGCAGGCCGATGCATGTGAAACCGGCGACGAACGCGGCGACGAAGATCGGGTCGAAATCGGCGATGGCCTTGAGCCGATCGGTGGGGGATTGGGACAAGTGGATGCTGATGGTGGGGACCGCGACCAGCGTGATCGCGGTGATGAAGACGGCGGCGGATGTGACAGCGAGCTTGATGCGGTCCGAGGTCCTGGCGTTGACGCCGAGTGCCAGCGCGATCGCCGGTGCCGCGGCGCCTGCAAACACCCAGCGGACATGATCCGAGGGGAGGCGGAGACTAATGACGGCGGCGGTGACGATGGCCGCTGCGCTGTAGCCAGCGGCGAGTTGCATCACGGGACGCCAGGCCGGACCCAGGCTGTCGAACAGCGCCGTCATCAGCGTTCCTGTCCTTGTCGTTGCCGGAAGCTCCCGTCACCGAGCGCCTTGTACCGCGCGGCGCGGTTTGGATCGGATTGCAGCTGCTGCAGCGCCTCGATCAGCGCACCGAGGATCACCGCCGGCTCGTATTCGGCCATGCCGGACTTAATGACCAGGCCGCCGAGCTGGATCTTGCGATAGGTGTCAGCCTTTCGCGCTGCGTCGCTGGACATGCGCCGTCTCCGTTTCTCCGTTTTCGCTTGCTCGCTGAGCCGTTGCAGGCGTCCCGGGCGCCTGACCCTGAAAGGGGGCGTTGAGCGCCTTCAGCGCGGCAATGAGGTCGGCATCGCTGACGTGTGCGAGGTCGCACCCGGCGGCGCGAGCGACGCGTGTGATGCGCTGGAAGTGTGACGCCTGCACGTGCGTCTTGCGCTCCTCGAGCGCGGCGATCTCTTTCTCGGCCTTCGCCCGGATCGCCTCGATGGTGGCGTCGATCTCCTCGATCGTCGTCTTTTGCTTTGCTCTCGGCATGGCCGCCGCCGTCTCCCCTCGTCGCTGTCCTCGGAAACCGGCTATCTGAGTCGCGATGATGAGTCACCATTAAACAGTGATACACAAGTCTCAGGCATTGGATATTCGGCAGGCGGCCAAGCTTTGTCGCGCGCGGAAGCGGGTGCAAATCGGTTAAGGGTCCGAAAGGCGCAATTATACGTCGAGGCGACGTTTACCTCTTGTAAATCAGACACATGGCCATCACGCACTTCAGAGCTTCGATCATCCAGGGAACGCGCGGTCCGGTCGCTGCTGCGGCCTACCGGCATCGTGCCGAGATGTACGACATGAGCGCGGCGCGGACCTGGGATTACTCCGGCGCCGGCGATCTTGCGCATGCGGAGATCGCGCTGCCGGAGGGCGCGCCGGCGTGGATCGCGGGGCCGGCGGCGACGATGTCACGCGCGTCGCTGTCAGAGTTCCTGTGGAACGCGGCGGCGGCGGCCGAGCAGCGCTACGACGCGCAGACGGCGCGCGAGATCACCATCGCGTTGCCGTCGGAGTTGTCGCGCGAGCAGAACATCGCGCTGATGCGAGAGTTCGTTGCAGGCGAGCTCGTGGCGCGCGGGTTCGCGGTCGACTGGGTCTATCACGACAAGGGCGGCAATCCGCATGTACACCTGATGCACACGCTGCGGCCGCTCGAGGGCCACGGTTTCGGACGCAAGACAAGAGTGGTGCTGGATGATGCGGGTAAGCCGGTCCGGGGGGCCGATGGACGGCTCGTCTACACCCGCTTCATGGGCACGCCCGAGGACTTCAAGGCGCTGCGCAATGCCTGGGGCGACACCGTCAACCGTCACTACGCGCTCGCGGGGCTGTCGCTGCGCATCGACATGCGCTCGTACGCGGCGCGCGGCATCGACATGCTGCCGGGCCGCCATCTGGGACCGGCGCTGTCGGCGCTGAAACGACGCGGGTATTCGGCCGAGACGCTGGCGGCGTTCGCGAGGGATGCAGCAACGCGAGAGATGATCATGCGCGCCAACCCCGAGATCGCCGTCGACCTGACGTCGGCGACCCACGCGACCTTCACGCGGGCCGATCTGGCCAGGACCATTCATACGTTCGTGTCCTCCCCGGACGCGTTCCAGGAGGTGCTGGCAAGGGCCGAGGCGTCGCCGCAGCTGGTGCCGCTGGCAAATCATGCGGAGGCTGGGCCCCGCTACGCGACAGAGCAGCAGGTGGCGGAGGAGACCGGCATAATTGCGTCCGCGCGCGTTCTATCGGAGCGGGCGCATGCGGCACCTTCGAGGGGGCAGGTCCGGCGTGCCGTTGCTGTGACGGAGGCAGAGCTGGGTAGCGCCGGTGCTCCGGCTCGGCTCTCGGATCAGCAGCGCCAGGCGCTCGGTGCGCTGATGCAGCCGAACGCGTTGACGGTGGTCGTCGGTCTGGCTGGCACGGGCAAGTCGACGCTGCTTGCCGCGGCCAACCGGGGATGGCGATCCGCCGGTTGCAACGTGCACGGCGCGGCGCTGGCCGGCATCGCGACACGCGGGTTACAGTCGGCGAGCGGCATCCCCTCGCGCACGGTCGCGTCCTGGCTGGCCACGTGGTCGTCAGGAAAGCAACTGCTGTCGCGGGGGGACGTGCTCGTGCTCGACGAAGCCGGCATGGTCGGGACCTCGGACATGGCGAGGATCGTCGCCGAGGTCGAGCGCGCCGGGGCCAAGCTGGTCGTTGTCGGCGATCCCGAGCAGCTGCAGCCGATCGCCGCCGGTGCGCCGTTCCGGGCCATCGCCGATACCGTGGGGCATGTCACGCTGTCGGACATCCGGCGGCAGGCCGATCCTCCCATGCGGGCCGCCACCAACGCGTTTGCGCGCGGGGACATGGCGGAGGGGCTGAAGCCGTATTTGGCAGCGGGTGCGGTGCGCACGGTCGAGACCACCGACGACGCGATCGGCGATATGGTTGAGGCCTATGTTGCCAGCTTGGGCACGGCCGGTACGCAGATCGCGTTGGCGTACCGCAATGCCGACGTGCGGCGGCTGAACATGAACATCCGATCTCTGCTGCGCGATACCGACCGGCTCGGAGCAGATGCGCTGTACCGGGCGCGGGATGGGGAGCTGGGATTCACAACCGGCGACCGCGTGCTGTTCCTGGAGACGGCCAAAGTGGGGGCCGTGCAGGTGGACAACGGTGCGCTCGGCACGGTCGTGACCGCGTCCCGTGATGCGCTGACGCTGCGCCTGGACAACGGCACGACGCTGTCGATCACGCCCGAGACCTACGCCGCCGTGTCGCACGGCTATGCCGCCACCATCCACAAGTCCCAGGGTGCGACCGTCGACACCGCGCTCGTGCTGGTCACGTCGGCCTTAGACCGGCACAAGGCGTATGTCGCGTTCTCGCGTCACCGGCGGTCGCTGGCGATCTATGCGCCACAGGATCAGCTGAAGGGACGGGAACTCGCGACGGTCCTGTCGCGGTCCGATCCGCACGCGAATGCGGTGGCGACGGGCGCGTTTCGGGACCGGCGCGGGATAGAGGTGCCGGCAACTGAGCGTCCGCGGGCGCAGACCACGCTCGCCACACGGCGCTTGCTCGCCTCCGACGCCTGGAACCGGCTCGAGGATGCGGCCGCGGTCGCGTTCGCGCGATCAGCGCGGGCGATCCATCTCGGTGACGTCGCACACATCCGACGCGATCTCGTCGGGGTCGGGTACGTGCCGGACGTCGCCAAGCGCATGGCGCTCCGGATGGGGCATCTGATGGTGCAGCGGCTGTCGCCGGTCGCGATCGCCGATGTGCTCTTTCCCAAGGGACATCCGCTGACGTCGACCATCTGGGCGACCCTGCGCGGGGTCGCGAGCCGGGCCTATGCGCGTGCTGCCACGTCTGCGCCGCGGGGAACGCCGTTTGCGGTTGCCGCTGTTCAGGCGCCCGCACGCAGACCGATGCAGGGGCCGGCCGTACCGCGTTGGACTCACACCCGGCTCGACGCCGACGCGACGCATTACCGCCTCGCGTTCGACTACCACAAGGACGCTGTGCGTCTTGCGGCGCAGGCGGGCTTCACCTTCGACACGGCAAGCAAAATCTGGCTGCGCCCGATCGATGCCCCGCCACTTGCCGATCCGGTCGGCGCCCGGGCGGCGATCGAGGCCTCGGCGATGGCCGTAGCCGGCGAGCCGATCCGCGCCGCACTGAAGAACATCGGCGTGTCCTGGACCGAGGATCGCATCGAGCTGCTGCTTCCTCGGGGCAATGAGCAGCTGGCTGGGCAGGTCGTCGCGCTCGGCGCCCGGCCGATCCCGGGAGGGCACGGGGCGCGCCTCGAGCTGGCGCCGCCGCACCGGTCCGCGGAGCACGGGATGGTCGAGGCGCTGCGGGACATCGATGCCCTCGTCGCGCCTCCACAGACGCGATTCACTCGCCGGACAATCGAGGCGCAGCATCTCGGTATCGCCATGACGACAGACGGCACCACGCTGGAGCTGCGGGCCGCCGACATGCCGCTGCGGAACCTGATCCTGCGGGACCTGCAGCCGATGTACCGGTCCGACGGGACCATTACGGTCCGCCTCGACATCCAGCAGCCGGGGGCCGTGACCGGCGCATTGGGCAGGCTTGCGGCGTACTATGACGGGTTGCTTGTTCCGCCATCGTCACCGGCGAATGGCATTGCTGTTACCGAGGCACAGCTCGCCGGCTGGGAGCGCGCTCCGGTGGCAAACCTCGGGACGGCGTGGTCCGAGGCCGCTGATGCGATGCGCATGATCGAGCGGCACTTCGGGCCTGCCGATCAGCTATCGGAGACGCTGGCGGCGCGTGGCGTCGATGCTGGCGTCATCGAGCGGCTGCAACGCTTTGTCGACCGGGTGACGTTAGCGCGGACGGAGCTGGCGCTGGAGCAGGCGGTGCGGAGTTTGAAGCGGTAGGTGTTGACTTTAGAAATCCATGTTGAGGAGGTAGGAGGTTTGGGCGCGACCCGCTCCGCTGGGTCGGAGAGGCATCGGCGCTTTAGCGCCCGATCGAGCCCGGCGAAAGGCGCCGGTCTCGCCCCTTCGGGTGCCATTCCTCGCGCGCCCTGCCATGCGCCCGGTGCATGGCAGGGTCATCCGATAGGCACGCGGTTCGATCGGCGCCTCCGTCAGCAACTCCGATGTTGTGCCGACTTGTCGGATTTGGTGATAAGCCCTGCCGACCTAGTTTCAGCGGTGCGGCGAATGATGACGCGCCCGGCAAGCCATGACCTTCGTCACATTCGCGACGCCCGTGGTCATCCGTTACCTCGCGGTAGTCGATGGGGTTGCGCCTGGCATGGGAGGTGCTGCAGCTGCCGCTCTACACGCTCTGGCGGAGTGGTCCTACGGGTAAACAGGCATTTGGCGTGCTCCATTGCACCGTTGGCGACGGAATGATCGCAGGCATCACGCTCTTGGCTGCGCTCGCCGTGGCGGGGAGGGCCGGCTGGCCGTTCTCGCGCTCACGCGCCGTTTGGCTGGTGAGCGTGCTCCTGGGCGTCGGGTACACAGTCTGCAGCGAGTGGCTCAATGTTTACATTCGCGGCTGCTGGGGCTACTCGGCGTTGATGCCAACGCTGCCTGTCGTCGGGACAGGACTGTCCCCTCTCTTGCAGTGGATCGTCGTGCCGACTATGGCCCAATGGCTCGCGGTTCGTCGTGCGCCCTGGATCGATCTCGCACACTGAGGATTCCCATGACGCGCCGCGCCGTTTTCATCGCCTTGCTGTCGGCCGCACTGTTCGGATTCTCCACACCCGCCGCCAAGGGGCTGCTCGGCGCGATCGAGCCGACCGTGCTCGCGGGATTGCTGTACTGTGGGGCGGGATTGGGTGTCGCCATCTTACGGCGCCTCGCACGCGCAACCCTGGTCGACAAGAGTATGGCCGAGACGCCGCTGGCAAGCGCGGATGTTCCGTGGCTTGCAGGCGCTATCATGGCCGGCGGAATTGTCGGTCCCATCCTGTTGATGCTCGGCCTCGCGCGCACGGACGCGTCCTCGGCTTCACTCCTTCTGACCCTGGAAGGGGTGGCGACGGCACTGCTCGCCTGGTTCGTGTTCCACGAGAACTTCGATAAGCGTATCGCGCTCGGCATGGCTTGCCTCGTCGCTGGCGCCGTGGTGCTGGCCTGGTCGGGCGCACCGTCCTGGTCGGGCCTGGCCGGGCCGATGGCGATCATCGGCGCCTGTGTCGCGTGGGGCCTGGACAACAACCTCACCCGCAAGGTCTCGCTCGCGGATCCGCTTCAGACCGTCGAGTTGAAGGGCTTGATTGCTGGCCCCGTCAACCTCGCGCTCGGGATGATGGCGGGTGGTTCGCTGCCTGCTGTGACGCCGGGCCTCCTCGCCGGGCTCGTCGGGTTCATTGGGTACGGGCTGAGTCTCGCCCTGTTCGTGCTGGCCTTGCGCGAGCTCGGAACCGCACGGACAGGTGCCTATTTCGCGACAGCACCGTTCATCGGCGCGCTCACGGCCGTGCTCGTCCTGCGCGAGCCGGTGACGATCCAGCTCGTGGCTGCGGGCCTGCTGATGGGCCTCGGCATCTGGCTGCACTTCACCGAGGACCACGATCACGAGCATGTACACGAGGCCCTGGAGCACGCGCACGCTCATGTGCATGACGCCCATCACGACCACGCGCACGGCCCCGATGATCCGCTGGGCGAGCCGCACGCTCACGCTCACCGCCACGAGCCACTGCGGCACAAGCATCCGCACGTGCCGGATATGCATCACACGCACAGGCATTGAGGGCGGCGACACCTGGAGGCGGGCGCGCCGATGGCGCTCCTCGTTCGGGGGTGGCGAAGCCACAGGATGCTTTGGAGCCGGCGACCACTTATCCGCCTCAAGGGAGCGGGCCCACGAGCACCGAGAGGTCGAACGCGGGAAGCCACTTGCTGGATGAGGCCCCGAAACGTGGCAAGTCGCGGATGGCGATTCCCCCGCGCCGCGCGTTATTGTGGCACATTCACAGCCTGGAAGACCGACATGGTGCACGATCATGACCACTCCGCCGATCACAACCATGCGCCGCAGGACTTCGGCCGCGCCTTCGCCATAGGTACGGCTCTCAATCTTGCGTTCGTCGCGATCGAGTTCACCTACGGCGTGCTGGCCAACTCGATGGCCCTTATCGCCGATGCCGGGCACAACCTCGGCGATGTTTTCGGTCTGTTGATCGCCTGGGGGGCGGCGACGCTCGCCAGGCGACCTCCCTCGGCTCGCTTCACCTACGGTCTGAGGTCTTCATCAATCCTGGCTGCGCTCGCCAATGCAGCCCTGCTACTCATCGCGGTTGGCGCCATCGCCTGGGAAGCTGTTCACCGCTTCTCGACTCCAGCGCCTGTCGCAGCAAAAACGGTGACTCTGGTCGCCGCCATCGGCATCGCAATCAATCTCGGAACGGCGCTGATGTTCATATCGGGGCGCAAGCAGGACATCAACATTCGCGGGGCCTATCTGCACATGGCCGCCGATGCCGCCGTGTCGCTCGGTGTCGTCTTGGCCGGCATTGCCATCCTGATGACGGGCTGGACCTGGATCGATCCGCTGGTCAGTCTCGTAATTGCGGGCGTCATCGTATGGAGTACGTGGTCGTTGCTGCGCGACAGCTTGAACATGGCGCTCGATGCCGTGCCCGCCGGCATCGACACGGTCGCCGTGCGTGCTTTCCTCGAGCGCCTGGAAGGTGTGGACCGCATCCATGATCTGCACATCTGGCCCATGAGCACGACGGAGACCGCGCTCACCTGTCATCTGGTGATGTCGAAGGGCCACCCGGGCGATGCGTTTCTCGCCGGGGTCGCCCATGACTTGGAGCACCGCGTCAAGATCATGCATCCGACACTGCAGATTGAGATTGGCGACGCCGGCAATTGCGCCCTCGAGCCCGATCATGTCGTCTGATCCGAGGGTGGGCGCAATGGGCACCGCTGCACTGCGCCAACTGCTTGGTTCGTTCAGCGCGCCCGGCACGAAGTACCGTGAGCCGTGCATCATTCACGTCGGGGCAATCGGCCCGCTGGCTCGTCGCTTCGACTTGCCGACAGCAGCCAACATAAGGAGTTCAGCGACAGGGGGACAAGTGATGAGCCCCCGATGGAATGGCGCATCGAGAAGGCTCTCCGTCCTGTGAGATGGTAATCGTTGCGGCCGAGGCTGAACTCT
>LNDR01000234.1 GCA_001464755.1 Rhizobiales bacterium Ga0077524 | reverse complement strand
GTTCCAGCATCCCGGCCTCAACCAAGACTTAAGCCTTATGAAGCCACACTGCTGGCAACGGATATCCTGATATCTCGTATCGCTTAATCCCGGTTCGCCGCCAGTGTCGAGTCCCTCCATGCGTTCCATGCGTATCACGCCCTGGCATCCGCTCGTCGGCCTCGCGGCGCTTTTGGCCGCCATTGCGCTGGCGCCGCCCGTCGTGTGCGCGGCGGATCGCGAGCCTGGGTCCCCGTCCGTAGAGCGGGGGCTCGGTCCTCCGTCGAACGTCCCGGGCGTCTCGATGCCTCGAGATGTCGGCTCGCCGATGAGCCCTAAAGTCTCCGAGATACGGCCGCTCCTGGACGCTCGGGACGAGGCCGCCGCCCTCGAGGCCGTGCAGGTGGCCCTGACCGAGGTCGGTGATGGGTCCGCCTCGTCCAGCCGACCCAGTCCTTCAAGGACGTTCTGGGGCGGGTCTGCCGGCACATCGTCGTGACCCTCAACGACGCGAGCAGGTCCAAGCAGACCCAAGGCATCGCCTGCCGGCTTTCGGATGGCGGTTGGGAACTCGACGGTTAACGCCCGTTTTCTTCGTTTCGTCGCGAGCGCGGCATGACCGCCAAGTGACAAGCAGCCGTTGTTGGGTCAAGTTGGCGCGGAAAACACGCTTGCCGACAAGGAAACCCAAAAATGCCTGCTGCTAAGCTTGACTATGCCGGCCTCTTGCGCGCCGACCTTCCGCCTGCCGCCGTCAAGTACGCCGGGTTCCCGAAGTACAACTTCGTGGGTGGCCACAACGATGCGGAGAGCGTTCCCGTCGATGGGCTGCGGGCTGCCGCGGATGCGGTTCTGGCCCGTGAAGGCAGGACTCTTGCGACCTACAGCTTGACCAGCGGGCCGCAGGGCTACCTGCCGTTGCGGGAGTTCCTGGTCAGGAAGCTCAAGGCCGACGCCGGCATCGACTGCACGGCGGACGAGATCCTGATCACCGGCGGTTCGTCACAGGGCATGAACCTGATCAACGAGCTGCTGATCGGCCCCGGTGACACGGCGATCATCGAGCAGGCGAACTACGGTGGCGCCATTACCCGCCTCAAGCGGGCGAAGGCCAACATCGTGGCCATCCCGGTCGACAAGGACGGCATGGACGTCGCCGCGCTCTCCAAGGCCCTCGACGACCTCAAGGCGAAGGGCATCAGGGCCAAGTACATCTACACCATTCCGACAGTGCAGAACCCGACCGGCACGGTTATGTCCGAGGGGCGGCGCCGTGAGATCCTGGCGCTTTCGGCCAAGCATGGCGTGCCGATCTACGAGGACGATTGCTATTCCGACCTGACGTTCTCCGGCGTGCGCCCGGCGGCGTTCTATGGTCTCGCCGGCGCCGGCAACAACCAGGTGATCCACATCGGCTCGTTCTCGAAGTCGATTGCGCCCGCGCTGCGTCTCGGCTTCCTCGTCGCGAGCTGGCCGTTGATGGGCCAGATCATTGCGCTGAAGAACGACGCGGGCTCGGGCTCGCTCGAGCAGATGGTGATGGCGGAGTACGCCGCCAAGCACTTCGACGGCCACGTGAAGGCGCTGCGCACGCGGCTGAAGCGCAAGGCGGACGTGCTGGTCGAGGCGGTGTCGGCGGAGTTCGGCACGGCGGCCGAGTTCGACAAGCCGGTCGGCGGCATCTTCCTGTGGATCAAGCTGCCGGATCACGTCGACACGCGCCAGTTGTTCCAGGCGGCGGCGAAGGCGGGTGTCGCCATCAACCCAGGGCCGGAATGGGCTGTGGGCGAGGACTATTCCAAGTCCCGGCTGCGCCTGTGCTTCGCGAACCCCACCGAGGCGCAGATCCGCGAAGGCGTCGCCGTGCTCGCCGACGTCTGCCACAAGGAGTTCGGCGTGCCTCTGCGGGGCCGCAACGTGGGTCGTTAGGCACCGCGGTGTCATCCCGGGCCTTGTGCCCGGGACCCATCGGGCAGCAAACTCGATGGGTTTCGAGGAAGCGATGGCAGGCCGCAGGCGGCCCCGTCAACGATCCACACGGCGGACATGAGCATGCGGAGAAATGGGTCCCGGTGACCCCGGCCTGCGCTGGGGCAGGCAAGCACCGGGATGACAGCGGCGGGGAACCCTGCCTAGGCTGATCGGGAACCGCCAATCCGCGCCAAACCCGGAGCCCGACATGACCGACGCCCTGCGCCTCCATCAAGATGCCCTCGTCATTGATGGCCTCGTCTATCACTGCGACGGAGATGTCTCTGACCTCAAGGCCGGCGGCATCGACGCGCTCAACATCACGACCTGCCACTTCGAGGCCGATTTTCCCGAGGCATGCGCCGAGATCGCGCGCTGGCATGGCATCCTGAAACGCCCCGGCTCGCCGTGGCTGCAGATCGAGACCGCCGCCGACTTCGAGCGCGCCAAGGCCGCTGGCAAGATCGGCATGATCATGGGCTGGCAGAACTCGCGTCCGGTCGCCGACGAGCCGGATCGGCTCTACTTTTTCCGGCGTCTCGGTCTGCGCATCATGCAGCTTACCTACAACTACCGGAACGCGCTGGGCGACGGCTGCCTCGAGCCCGAGGAGGCGGGGCTGACGCTGCTCGGCAAGCAGTGCGTGGCGATCATGAACGATATCGGCATAGCGATTGATCTCTCGCACGTCGGCCAGAAGACGATGTGGGGCGCCATCGAGCATTCGACGCAGCCGGTGCTGATCACGCACGCCAACGCGCGGGTACTGGCCAATCTGGAGCGCAACAAGACCGACGACATCATCAAGGCGGTGGCGCAGAAGGGCGGGCTGATCGGCGCCAGCATCTACGGTCCGATGTGCTGGAACCAGGACCCCAAGACGAAGCCCACCATCGAGGACTATATCCGCCACCTCGAGTACCTCGTGGGCGTGGCCGGCATCGATCACGTCTCGTTCGGCACGGATCTCGCCACGGGTGCGAACTACCAGCGCATGGCCTTCGAGCGCGGGCATTGGCGCCGCTGGGAGGGCATCAACCGCTTCAATCGCGTCTTCGGCGAGGATATCCCGTCCCGCTATCTCGCCGACTGCAACAAGCACTCCGACCTGCCGAAGGTGACGGAAGCACTCCTGAGGCGCGGCTGGAAAGAAACGGATGTCCGCGCCTACCTCGGCGGCAACCTCCGCCGCGTGCTGGATGGGATTTGGAGTGCTGGGAAGGTGTAGGCGGGGCACGACACGAGCCCTACCTCGGCCACAAACTGTCTGATACCGTCTGATCGGGACACAGAGTGGGGTGGGGAACGTGCCGGATCAGGCATTCGACTGGCTTGGGAAAGCGCTGGAGAGGCTCGGCCTCGGGCCGGGCTGGAGTTTGGCGATTGTCGGCGTCCTGCTGACTGTTGCGTTTCTCGTTCGCCGCAACATCAAGATTCTCGAGGATTGCCGGGAGCCGACTGCATCAGGGCTCGCCAATGAGCGCCAGCTTGCCGCGCAGCAGCGGTTGCGGGCGGGAGATAGCTACCGGGCAGCACTCGGCCACATGCTCGACTGGCTGGATGCGCGGCTGGGGAAGGGCGCCTTCTCAGCCGAGGCGTTTCGGTGGTGCTTCAAGCTGGCGGTCGTTTATCCGATCTTGGGCGTATTGCTCGTCTGGGTCGTGAGTGGCGAGAATACGTCTGGCATCCAAGGTCTGTTGCCCGACTCGGTCCCACCTGAGCGGCGTCTGGGCTTGATCCTCGGCCTCGGCTTCGTTGCCTTTGCGCTTTATCGCAGTTCCCAAACTCAGGGCTTAGCCGGTTACATTTGGCTGGCTGTCGCTGTCGCTGGCACTGTCGCTCTCGGTGGCACTGTCGCTGGCGCTGTCGCTGGCACTGTCGCTTTCGCTGGCGTTGGCGCTGTCGCTGTCGCTGTCGTTGTCGCTGTCGCTTTCGCTGTCGCTGTCGCTGTCGCTGTCGCTGTCGCTGGCGCTGTCGCTGGCGCTGTCGCTGTCGCTTTCGCTGGCGCTGTCACTGTCGCTTTCGCTGGCGCTTTCGCTGGCGCTTTCGCTGGCGCTGGCGCTGGCGCTGGCGCTGGCGCTGTCGCTGGATCATATGTGTTCGAGACTGTCGATCGTCGTGTGGGGCTGTCGATCGGCAATTGGACGCAATGGCTGGTGCTGTCGGGCGCCGTTGCGGTTGTCGCGTATTTCGCTGGACCGCTCGCCTTTACCAATGTGAGCCGTTCTCTCCTCGTGTTTCTGGCAGCGCTACCGCTCGTCAACCTGCTGTTCGACTGGGTCTCACTCGGGATCACACGGGATCTGCTGCGGGGGACGATGCGCGGAGGCAGCGCGCTGATCAACGGCGTCACCGATTTGCTCGCCGCGATCCTTATTCTCGTTTGCCTCGCCATTGCGACCACAGGCGCCTTGCAGGGGCTGAACTTGCTCGCCGCTTATGGTGGTGCACAGCAACCGCTGATCGATGTCGCCGGGGTTCTCACGACGCTGCGGGCGCGGCCCGGCGACTGGTCGGTGGCGTGGGTCTACATCATGCTTTTCTCGACACTGCTGCCGAGCTTTGCCCATGCCGTCATCGCGGCGGGGCATTTCGTGACGCTGGCGACGCCTGCCGGGCTGCGGAAGCGACACTTGGAGCATCTCGAAGGCGGGTTCGTCGGCGACCGGCGCAAGCTCCTGGCGGCAGCGCGATACATGACCATTGTCGATCTGCTTTCGTTGGGCATTGCGGCAGGGAGTGTCGCTGCCGTGTCGGGCGTGCTGATCGCGTTCCACATTGGCCTGCCGTGGCTCGCCAACTTCCTGCTCTGGACGGCCGAGCTCGTCGCTTACGGGCTTGGGGCTCCAGTCCAGTTGCATCCCCCGTGGTGAGGCCGGTCAGCTTCGCATAAGCTGGAGCGCATAGAACGACACCGGCCAACGGTGCGGCGTTGCTGGAGGACTTGCCGATGAATGATACTGCCGTCGCCGCATCCGATTCCGCGAGCGTGCCGCTCGACCAGATCGACGTTTCCGATCCGGCGCTCTACGAGTAGGACACGTGGCAGCCGTTGTTCGCGCGGCTCCGGCGCGAGGCGCCGATCCATTATTGCCGCGAGAGTGCCTACGGCCCCTACTGGTCGGTGACGCGCTACGACGACATCATGACTGTCGAACTCGACCACACCACCTATTCGTCGGAGCGGGGCGGCATCCAGGTCGAGGACCAGCCGCAGGATCTGAAGCGCGGCAGCTTCATCCGCATGGACCCGCCGCGGCATACGGTGCAACGCAAGACCGTGGCGCCCGTGGCGACGCCGACGAACCTCACGTTCTACGAGACGCTCATTCGCGAGCGCACGTCGGCCAAGCTCGATGCGTTGCCACGCAACGAGACCTTCAACTGGGCCGAGCACGTCTCGGTCGATCTCACCGCCATGATGCTGGCGACGTTGTTCGACTTCCCGTTCGAGGAGCGCTCGAAGCTCACCTACTGGTCGGACGTCGCCATCTGCAACGTCAACGCACCGGACGCCCTGGTGCGCTCCGAGCAGGACAAGTTCGACGTCCTGATGAGCATGGGGGCTGCGTTCAAGGGCCTGTGGGACGAGCGGGCGAAGCAACCGCCGAAGCTCGATCTGATCTCGATGATGGCGCACAGCGCGGCGACGCGCGAGATGCCCGAGCGGGAGTTCGTCGGCAATCTGACGTTGCTCATCGTCGGCGGCAACGATACGACGCGCAACTCGATGTCGGGCGGGCTGCTGGCGCTCTCGGAGAACCCGGACCAGTGGGCCAAGCTCAAGGCCAATCCGGCCCTGGTGCCGAGCATGGTGGCCGAGACGATCCGCTACCAGACTCCTGTGATCCATATGCGCCGTACGGCGACGCGGGACACGGAGCTCGGCGGACAACAGATCCGCGAGGGCGACAAGGTGGTGATGTGGTACGTCTCGGGCAACCGCGACGAGGCCACAATCGAGAACCCAGAGAGCTTCATCGTCGACCGCGCCAAGCCGCGTGCGCATCTCTCCTACGGGGCGGGTATCCATCGTTGCGTCGGTGACCGGCTGGCGGATCTGCAACTCCGTATTCTGTGGGAGGAGATCCTCAAACGCGATCTCGACATCGAGGTGGTGGGGCCGCCTCGCCGCCTCTATTCGAACTTCATCCGCGGCATTCGCGAGCTGCCGGTGCGCATCCGGGCATGAGGCAAGCGGGGCAGGGGCAGCCGATAAAAGGTATGCGACCTTGGTATCGGCTCACTGCCAGGGCAGTTGGTGCCGGGATCGCGGTGATGCTGCTCTCAGCGCCTGTGGCCGCTCAATGGCTCGCGCCCGAGGCGCAGAGCGGATGGTCCGAGAAGCCGCTCGCCGTCGCGCGCCGGCATATGGTGGCGGCCGCCAGTCCGCTTGCCGCCGAGGCGGGGCGGGAGATGCTTCGGCAAGGCGGATCGGCGGTTGATGCGGCGATTGCGACGCAGCTCGTTCTCGGGCTTGTCGAGCCGCAGTCGTCGGGGCTCGGCGGTGGCGCGTTCCTGGTGCATTGGGATGCCGGGACGGGAGCGCTGCAAACCTACGACGGGCGCGAGACGGCGCCGGCGGCAGCGAAGCCGGACCGATTTCTCGTCAAGGGGCGGCCGATGCCGTTCGGGGCGGCCGTCAAGTCGCCGCTGTCGATCGGCGTGCCGGGCACCGTGCGGCTGCTCGAACATGCGCACCGCCGGCACGGCAAGCTTGATTGGGCCGCGCTGTTTGCTCCAGCCATTCGACTGGCGGAGGCCGGCTTTCCAGTCTCGCCGCGGCTGCATCGGTTGCTTGCTGCGTCCGGGGCAGGCAGCTTCGATGCAGGAGGGCGAGCTTATTTCTTCGACGGAAGCGGTGCCGCTTGGCCGGTGGGGCATCGGCTCGCCAATCCTGCGTTTGCTCGGACGCTGCGCCGGATCGCGGCTGAAGGCGCCACCGCGTTCTATTCGGGCGTCATTGCCGATGAGATCGTCGCGGCGGCGCTTGCCGAGGCGAGTGCCGGCAGCCTGACGCGGGGCGATCTCTCGGGTTATGCGGTGGTCGAGCGGCCTGCGTTATGCGTCAACTACCGCGGACACCAGGTCTGCTCGATGGGGCCGCCATCGTCGGGCGCGCATACGATCGGGCAAGCGTTGCGGCTTCTGGAGCCTTTCAATCTCGGCTCTGCGCCAACGGCAGCAATGGCACCGGCGCCGCTGCATCTGATGGGCGAGGCGCTCAAGCTCGCATTCGCCGATCGCAACTGGTATCTGGCCGACCCTGCGTTCGCGCCTATTCCCGGTGGACTTCTCGCGGCCGAGTACATTGCAGAGCGGCGGCGGCTGATGTCGCCCCATCGGCCCATGACGCAGGCCTATCCTGGGCGCCCGCCGGGCTCCGAAAGCCAGGCCCTTGCACCCGACGAGACGAGCGAAGCCTCGGGGACCAGCCATATCTCGATCATCGATGGCGCGGGCAGTGCCGTCGCCATGACCACGACCATCGAGGCTGGGTTCGGCTCGGGGCGCTGGGCGGCGGGCTTCCTGCTGAACAACGAGCTGACGGACTTCTCGTTTCGGCCGTCACGGGATGGCCGACCTATCGCCAACCGGATCGAGCCAGGAAAACGGCCGCGCAGCTCGATGGCGCCGACGATCGTGCTCGCCCCCGATGGGAGACCACTCCTGGTCACGGGCTCGGCGGGTGGCGCTCGGATTATTGCCTATGTTCTCAAGACCGTCGTCGCCGTCGTCGATTGGAAGCTCGATGCGTCATCGGCGCTGGCGTTGCCCAACTTCGGATTTCGCGGTCCGGACTTCGAGCTCGAGCAGCCGTCGGTCGGTGGGATACGTGGACTCTGGCATTCGTCCGGTGCGCTCGGGGTCGTGTCCACGGCGCTCAACCTCAAACCGCACGGCCAGTCGTTTCACTTCGATGTCCTCACATCCGGCACGCACCTGATTGTGCGCCGGGCGGATGGATCGCTGGAGGCCGCGGCCGACCCAAGGCGCGAAGGCGTAGCGCTCGGAGACTAGGAGTGCGGGGCTTTCTCAATCCGTCTTCCGCTATCTGATGACAGTGCCCAGGGGCACAGCTACGCTCGATCTTGCAGTATCGATGGAGAGTGAGATGAATGTTTTCGCGCACCTGAGACGGAGCATCGTTGCGTTCAGCCTCGCCGCAATCGCGGCGGGGCCGAGTGCCGCCCAGGATGCCAAGAGTTGGCCGACCAAGCCTGTCCGCCTCATCCTCAACTATGCGCCGGGCGGGTCGTCCGACAACACGATGCGCCCCTACGCCGACCGACTGACGAAAGTCCTCGGCCAGCAGTTCGTGATCGAGTATCGGGGCGGCGCGTCGGGCGCCATCGGGCTCGAGGCGACCGCAAAGTCGCCACCCGACGGATACACGTTCGGCTTGACGCCGATGTTGAGCGTCGCCATTGCACCGCACCTGCGCAAATTAGCATTCGACCCGCTCAAAGACCTGAAACCGGTCGCCATCGTCACCGTCGCCACCGTGCTCTTCGCCTCGCACCCATCGGTGCCCGGCAAAACGTTCCAGGAGGTGGTGGCGCATATCAAGCAGAACCCGGGCAAGCTCAGCTTCGGCACGGCTGGCGTCGGCGCCATGCTGCATATCCTGATCGAGGTGCTCAAGAAGGAGCACGGCATCGACATCCTGCATGTGCCGTATCGCGGCGCCGGCGAGTCGCTACAGGACTTCCTGGCGGGCAATATCCAACTGCACGGCGACCCCAATACCCTGCCCCACATCGCGGCCGGTAAAGGCAATCTTCTGGCAATCCTCGACACCGGGCGGCACCCGGACTACCCGAACGTTCCAGTTCTGAAGGAACTCTATCCTTCGATCGATTGGATCTCCTGGTTCGGTCTCTTTGCGCCGCAGGGAACGCCCGACGACATCGTCGAGAAGTTGTCGGCAGAGCTCGCCAAGCTGTCGAAGGATCCGGAGGTGCAGGCGTTCCATCGCAAGGTTGCCCTGACGTCGGCGTCGAGCACGCCCGCCGAATTTGGGGTCCAGTTGAAGAAGGATTTCGAACGCTTCGGCACAATCATCAAGGACGCCGGAATCAAAGCGGAGTAATCCGGCGCCCGATCAGCTCGCGGCTGCACGGCGGTTGGCGATGCGGCGCTCGGCGGCGGCGACGATTCAGCGGCGATGCCGAGCTGCTGCTCGCGGGCGAGGAGGCGCAGCGATTCGACGTCGTCGATAGGCTGCAACTCGGCGAGCAACGCGTCGCGACCGCGCGTGCGGAAAACCACGATGACGTTGGGCGAAAATGGGTCGAACGGCTCGTTGGCGGCGACGCGCCTGTCCGCTTCGCATGGGGCGGCGGTCGCTGCAGTGCTCGTGTCCTCGGCGAAAGGACGGCTCGGCAGCGCGACAGGCATGGCCTTGGCTCGTGGTGGATCGATCCGCACCGCCAGCAAGGCAATGGCGTCCTGCAGGTGTTTTGTCAGCCTGTTGCGCGCCGCGTCGTCGAGACCACTCTCCGCCGCGAGCAGACGCTTCAGGAATGCGTCCTTGGCAGCACCCGAGAGGACTCGTTTGGTTCTTGCCATGCCTACACCCAGCCTCTCGTAGCGTCGGCTGCCGCTCACCCCGCTTTGGCCAGCCACGTTGCCGCACCGAATACCTCGTCATGGAGCGCACGCAGATGCGGCAGCGCGTCTCCGTACTTCTCCGCCATGGTCTTGCGCGTCTCCTCCCAGTCGAATGCCCGGGCAACACTGTCGAGGAGCGGGACGCGAGACTGCAGTAGGGGATGGTCGAGCGCAATCTGGTCGATCAGCAGCCGCTCGCGGCCACGACCGGTGACATAGTTCGGCAAGCAGATGTAGCGCCGATCGGCAAACGGAAGCGTCGCGAGCTGGTCGGCGGTCTCGACGCGCTCGATCAGCAGCGCCACGCGGTCCAGCGCGAATTGGGAGACGTAATCTGGCCGGAATGGAACCACGACCTGGTCGGCGAGGTCGATTGCCGCCAGTGCGGCAAACGACAATCCGGGCGGGCAGTCCAGGATCACGTAGTCGAAGTCGTGGCCGAAGTGCTTGATCAGCCGCTTCATGCGGTTGCGCACCTCCTGCGCGACCTTGTCCGGGTCGGTGCCTCGCTTGGCTTGCTTGAGATAAAGCTCGCCCTGCACATCCTCAAGCATCAGCGAGCCGGGCAGCAGCGCGACGCGACCAGGCGCTCCGCGGGGATGTGCGACATCGCCAATGTTCGTCGCCACGTAATGCGACTCGTCCTCTGCGACCTTCTCGAAGCGATCGAAGAAGTAGTCAGCGATCGTGCGACCGGTGCGGCGTGCCTTGTCCCAGCCCTCGCCGCCGATCAGCATGAGCGAGGCGTTGCATTGCGTGTCGAGGTCGACGACGAGGACGCGCTTCTTGCCCCATGCAGCGGAGGCATGGGCGAGCATCACGGCGATGGTCGACTTGCCGACGCCGCCCTTTCGGTTCGCAATCGCCAGAAAGCGCGCCATCTCACCCCTGCAAGCGTTGTTGCCCTCGAAAGTCAGAATCTAAGTGATTCGTGCTGGTTGAACCAACGTCCCCGACATCGCTGCGGCGTGTTTGGGCCGGTCTCGGGAAGAGTGTGTCATCAATGCCGAAGCAGCCTTGCTGGTTGCTGCATATGCAGCTAATATCGCTCGCATCAGAAAAGGGCGATGCGGGTTCGATGCCAGGGCGAAGCACCAGTGCGAAACTTGGTCCCTCAAGTTGCGCGGCCTTGCGCTTCCGCAAAGCCGCGCGGCGCGTGTCGCAGATCTACGACGGTTGCCTCGCGACCTACGGCTTGACCATCACGCAGTACGGATTGCTGGCCCATATCCGACGGCTCGACGGCATCAGCATCGGGGCGCTTGCAAGCGAGCTCGTGATGGACCCTACGACATTGACCCGAAATTTGAGACCCTTGCAGAAGCGCAATCTGGTCGCGCTGGTGGCCGACAAGGCCGACAAGCGCGCGCGGATGCTGCAACTCACGGACGAAGGTCGGGCGCTTTTGAAGGAGGCGCGACCGGGATGGGAAGCGGCTCAACACCAGATATCCGAGGTTCTCGCCGAGGACCTTGCTCCTCTGAGCCACGCGATCGATCGCATGCTCGCGAGGCTTGCCGAATGACGGCGATGCAGTCCAAATATCTGTATATGCAGGCGTTTGAGATGGCATGCTGGTTGTGGCTCGCCATCACGACGCTGGCGCACGAACGAGGTCCGACATGACTGTCACCGTCTCGCCCTCTCTGCCGGCCGTGGCGCCTGTGAACCCCCTGCTGACCGGTCGCATCCTGCCGACGCTGGTGCGACTGAGCATTCCAAATGTCATCGCGATGGTTGCGACGGCGCTCGTGGCGATTGCCGAGACGGCCTACGTCGGGCTGCTCGGCGTGCCGCAGCTCGCGGGGATCGCGCTCGTCTTCCCGATGGTGATGTTGCAGCAGATGATGTCTGGCGGTGCGATGGGCGGCGGCGTCTCTTCGGCCATCAGCCGTGCGCTCGGCGCAGGTGATGTACAGCGTGCCGAGACATTGGCGCGGCATGCGGTGGTGATCGGCAGCGTCGCCGGCATCGTGTTTACGGTTGTCTTTCTTGGCTGGGGAGCTGGAATCTTTCGTCTGCTCGGTGGCACAGGCGGGGCTGTCGAGGAGGCGCTCGCCTATTCGAACGTGGCGTTTATCGGGTCGGTTGGCGTCTGGCTGACAAATACGCTCGCCTCGGTGGTGCGGGGTACTGGAAACATGCGGGTTCCGTCCGCCGTGCTGTTGGCCGTCGCTGCCTTGCAGGTGGTGCTGAGCGGCGGGCTAGGTCTCGGGCTCGGCCCGTTCCCGCGCCTCGGGATGGCGGGCATCGCTGCGGGACAGGTGATCGCGTTCGCGGCCGGTGCCCTGTTTCTCGCGTGGCATCTGATGTCAGGGCGGGCGCGCATCCGGTTGCGGCTCGTCGGGCCACTGCGGTGGCCCATGTTTCGGGACATCCTCAAGGTGGGTGCGGTCTGTCCTCACCGTTCTGGTCGTCACACGCCTCGTATCGAGCTTCGGGACGGAAGCGTTGGCCGGATATGGCATCGGCGCGCGGCTCGAGTTTTTGCTCGTGCCGATCACGTTCGCGATCGGTGTCGCAAGCGTGCCCATGGTCGGAATGGCGATCGGCTCCGGCAATGTGGCCCGGGCGCGGGGTGTGTCGTGGACAGCCGGAGCACTGGCGGCGACGCTGGTCGGCAGCATCGGACTTATCGTGGCGGTCGCGCCCGATCTCTGGTCCCGGCTCTTCACCGATAACGCCGAGGTCTTGTCGTCGGCGAGGTCATATTTCGTGCTCGCGGGGCCAGCCTATGCGTTCCTTGGGCTCGCGCTGGCACTTTATTTCGCCTCGCTCGGATCGGGCAAGATCATCGGGCCGGTGCTCGCCCAG
>LNDR01000233.1 GCA_001464755.1 Rhizobiales bacterium Ga0077524 | reverse complement strand
CAGGAGGCCGAGTGATGCCGACACGACGAGCTTGGACGGCCACAGCAGGATCTGGGCGTCCATGGTCGAGTCGCCGGAGGTGTAGGAACGCCACGCGTGTGTGCCGGTGTAGTAGGTGAGGATGGCGACCAGACAAAGCGCGATCACGACGCTGAGCGTCTCGAAGAGCCACAGAATGCGCTTGGGCAAGAGACCAACGAGGATCTCCATGCGGATGTGGCCGCCTGTTCGCTCGGTGAAAGCGAGCCCCATGAAGACCAGGAATGACATCATGATCTCGACCATGTCGATGTAGCCATGGATCGGGAAGTTGAACAGCTTGCGTCCGAGAACCTGGGCCACGCCGATGATCATGAGCGCGAAGATGCCGAAGCCCGATACGAGCGCCGTCAGCTTTTGCCGAGCGCGCCGCCACCCGTGCCGAGTGTCGGATCCTCGGCTTCGTTGCCTGCCATGATTGAGTCCTGGACGCATCGCGGTGGGAGACGAGACGTCCGGCGGCGCCCTCGATGCAGGGAGGAGCCGCCGGCTCGCGCGCTTACTTCTTGACGTGCTTGGCGATGGCCTTGTCGGCCTCGGCGAGCACCATGTCGAGCACGCCCTTGGCGTCGAACTTCGACTGGTTGTCGGCGACCCACTTGTCCCAGACCGGCTTGCCGGCCTTCTCCTGGAACTCCTTGAGCTGGGCCTCGGTGTACAGCACCTCGGTCAGGCGCTTGCGGAAGACGGGAAGGTTCTCTGCATCAACCTTTTCGTAGGCCGAGAGCATCGCGTCGTAGGCCTCAGGCTTCGCCTCGGCGAGAAGCTTCTGGTACTGCGGGGGCAGCTTTTCGTACGAAGCCTTGCTCACGGCGACCCCGCAGCCGCTGATCGACGGGTTCATGTTGTTGGTGAACCAGCTTGCGACCGTGTGGATCTGGTAGGCCATGTGGGCGTAGGTGTGCGGGAAGGCCGCGCCGTCGATGGTGCCGCGCTCCATGGCGGTGTAAACGTCGGTCGCTGGCACCGTCGAGGGGACAGCGCCGAGGATGCGCATGGCATCGCCGAGACCGCCACCCGCGCGCAGCCTCAGCCCCTTCCAATCCTCGAGGTTCTTCGGCGGTTTGCCCTTGCCCATGAACTCGGACTGCGGCAGCACTACGATATAGTAGGGCTGAGCGCCCCACTGATCGAGGTCCTTGACGAGCGCTGGGTGCATCTGGACGGCGTCGGTGACGTCGCGTGTCACCTTCAGGCTCTCGAAAGGCAGGAACGGCAGCGAGAACACCATCCAGGCCGGCGTTTTGCCGGGGTGGTAGAAATTGCAGATGTCGGCCGTATCGATCGCACCGATCTTGATGGCGTCGAGGTTCTCGGCCCCCTTGGAGAAGACCTCGCCGTAGCCGATCTTGATCGAGAAGTTGCCGTTGGTGCGTGCCTTAAGGATCTCGTTGATCTTCTCGATGCCTTCGGTGTTGGCGCGCCGCTTGCCCCACAGCGAGTGCTTCCACTCGATCTTGGGGCCTTCGATGGTCTGTGCCTGGCTGCTACCGGTCGAGCCAAACGCCAAGCCAATCGCCAGCGTGGCGCTGGCGGTTACAGAAATCCGCATATCTTCCTCCCTGTCGGAGCCGCCGCCTTTGCGTGACGGGCTTGAGGCCCCAGTGCTCTAACTTTGCAGATCGCGCGAAAGCTGACAACCCGGCCGGCTCGACCTGAAATGCGGTGGTCTCACCCCCGGATCGGTGCGTCCGGGAACGAGAGTTGCTCGCGGGCGCGCCACTCGTTGGTCACGTAGTTGATGATGATCGACTTGCGCACGCCTTCGATCGGGCGGGGCTCGAAGCCATGGTAGGTGTCGGTCGAGGGTACGAAGACCATTGCCGCATTCGGCACGAACGGCGAGCGGCCAACGTGGCGCTTCTCAGCGTCGTAGATGTCGGTGCCGAGATCACCGTGGCTTGGCGCCTTTGATAGATAGAGCAGCATCGTGAACACCTTGACACCGAGGTCGGTGTGCGGCTCGAGCCAGAAACCGTTAGTGTCCTGGGCGTACTCGAGGCGGAGATAGGTGCCGCCCAGGCGCGTGCCGAAGTGACGCTCGATGCGCTCGGTGACGGTGCGCGACTGAAAGGCCTGCGCGAAAGCCTCGACCACGGGAAGGGCCGCGCGATTTTCGACGTCGAAGTATTTCCGCGTCGCGTTGTGGAGTTCGCGCTTGCCCGAGACACCGCCGAGCGCGGGGGGCGGAAATGGCAGCTCCGTAATCTCGTCGGCGACTGCGGTCGGAAGGCAGTGCGACATGAACCAGTGCCGATACGGCTTCTGGTGCCCCTCCGAGCCTTCGATGCTGGCGAGGAGTTGGGCAGCAATCGCATCGCGTTGGGTAGCCATCTGCATCACATCCCCTGGCTTGGTCCCCGACGACATCGAGCCGCCGCGACGGCGTTGATCCCGACCCCGCGAGGCACTTCGCTATTCGCCCCGACTAGCACTCGGGATTTGACGTGCCCTAGGGGGCACGGCGTCACGGGGCCAGCTTGCTCACGTGCCAAATGGAAGCATGTCACCAGCTCGAAGACGGGCTTTTCGAAAAAAAGGGCTTGTCCGATCGGGCTGATGCAACGCGAGTTCCGCCTTGCTCTCGCCGTGAGCATCGGAGAGAAAACGCGCTGCGGTGGGGACCGCGACGACCACGCGCGGGCCGATGGAACTTTTCCAGGACATCCTGACCAAGGTGACGCTGCCGATCATCGCGTTGGTGGTGCTCGGCTATGTGATGCAGGGACGGCTGAAGCTCGACATCGGCACGCTGAACCGGCTGCAGGTCTATGTCGTGATGCCGGCGTTCTTCGTGCACTTCCTCTCGAGCGGGCGGCAGCCGATCTCGGTCGTCTGGCCCGTGGTCTATATGGGGATCGTGCAGTTCCTGATGATCATTCCGCTCGGCTGGCTGCTGGCCATGGCGTTCAGGATGCGGCGCAATCTCGGGCCGATGATGGGACTCGGCGCGGCCTATGCCAATGTCGGCTTCTTCGGCGTGCCGGTCACGCAACTGGCCTTCGGCTCGGAGTACCTGATCCACCAATCGGTGATGGCCGCGCTGATGGCGATCATGACGACGACGGTCGGTGTCTGGGTGATGGCGCCGGCCGGCGGCAAACCGTTCGACAAGCTCAAAGCCGCGCTCGAGACGCCGATGATACCGTCGATCGCGCTTGGCCTTGCGCTGCGTGGCTTCGAGGTGGAGTTGCCGACTGTCGTCGGCCAGCCCTTGCAGTTGCTTGGCTCGATCTTCACGCCGCTGGCGCTCTACACGCTCGGCGCACAGGTTGCGGCCTCGCGCATCGGGCGGATCGAATGGGGCCCGCAAAGCCTGATTCTTTTTCTCAAGTTCCTGGTTGCGCCTGCGCTGACATGGTGGATCTGTCGCGTGATGGGGCTCGACGCCGAGGTTACGGCCGTGATCGTCGTCGCGGCCTCGACGCCTGTCGGCGTTCTGATCACGATCTTTGCCGCCGAGTACAAGATGGAGGCGGATTTCATCTCGACGGCCGTGGTGATCTCCACAGCGCTGTCGCCCCTGTTCGTGACGGCATGGATCGTCGTGATGCGGCTGCTGTGACGGTTATCGGCCGCGCTCGATCGGTACTCCTGGCTCGCGCTTGGCCTCGCGCAGAACGACCGTGGTCTTGACGCTGGCGACGTTCGGCAGTGCGGTGAGCTGGTCGAGCACGAAGGCTTGGAAACTCGACATATCCGGCGCCACGCATTTCAGCATGTAGTCGGCGTCGCCCGCCAGCATGTAGGCCTCGCGCACAATGGGCCATGTCAGCAGGCGGTTCTCGAACTCGCGCAGCTCTGCCTCGCCCTGAGCGCGGAGAGTCACCATGGCGAACGCGGCCACCTCGAAGCCGACCATCGCCGCATCGAGCACGGCGTGATAGCCACGGATGAAACCAGCTCTCTCGAGCGCCTGGACACGCCTCAGACATGGCGGCGGCGAAAGCCCCACGCGCTGGGCGAGCGCCACGTTGGTCTGCCGGCCGTCGGCCTGCAGCTCCTTGAGGATGCGCCAATCGGTAGCATCGAGACGGGCGCGCATCGGCGTTAGTGCCTCCCCAGGGAATCGAGGGTTCGAGTCCGTCGCTCGTGTCCCGACCGCGAAGTCGCTTCATCGTGGTGCAGGCTCGAGACGAACTTCGCGTTCGAGTGGACACTCGTTAAATCATAAGCTGAGTGTGGCGTTGTGTTTGGAAGTCCGCTTTCAGAGACTGCCGAGAGAATGAAGCGGACTTCCAAACCGTCACACTAGTAGAAGCACGGCCGGCGGTTGGCGTCGAAAATTTTCGGCCATGCGGCACTCTCGATGACTCCCCTGACGCGACGAGGTCTCGATCGATGATGCGGGCACGACCTCTCGCCGGGCTCCGCGCCTGGCTGATCACCGACGACAAGGCGGGCATGCAAGTCCAGGCGCGCGGCGTCGCCGAGGCGCTGGGCGTCACCTGGGAGCTGAAGGAGGTGGCGCCGCAGGGCCTCTGGCGATTCGCTGCGCCCTACGGTCCGCCCGATCCTCGCGACGGCGTCGGCCCCGGCAAGCTGCTTAGCCCGCCCTGGCCCGACATCGCCATAGCCACGGGACGGCTGAGCATTCCCTACATCCGTGCGCTGCGCCGACAGGCCGGTGTCGCGACCTTCACCGTGGTCCTGCAGGATCCGAAGACGACTGCCAACACCGCCGACCTGATCTGGGTGCCTGAGCACGACCGTCGCCGTGGGGCCAACGTGATGACGACGCTCACGGCGCCGCACAGCTTCTCGCCCGAGCGCCTCGCGGAGCTACGCCAGTCTGCGCCGCCCGCCATTGCCGGGCTTCCAGGACTGCGCGTTGCAGTGATTCTGGGCGGAAAGAACGCCGTCTACAAGTTCACCGACGCCGACGATGATCGGCTCGAGGCGTCCATTGCCTCGATCGCGCGGCTCGGCGCGAGCTTCATGGTGACGCCCTCGCGGCGCAGCCACCAGCGACTGATCCGTGCTGTGGAGCGCGCCACGCAAGGGTCGCCACGCTTTATCTGGGACGGCAGCGGCGACAATCCCTACCCAGCTTTTCTGGCGCACGCCGATCTTTTCGTCGTGACGGGCGACAGCGTGAACATGACCGGCGAACCGCTAGTGACGGGGCGCCCGGTCTATGTGTTCGAGCCGTCCGGTGGCAGCGCCAAGTTCCGCCGATTCCACGAGTCGCTGCGGCGCTATGGCGCCACACGCTCGCTGCCCCCCGAGGTTAAGACTCTCGAGGGCTGGACCTACCAGCCGCTCAACTCCGCCGCCGAGATCGCGCTGGCCATCGAGCAGCGGCTGGCGCGTCGGCGAGGCATGCTGAGCGGCCTCTTATCCGCCTCTGCCGGTGTCTCGGCGGGCAATGCCTAGCGACGCCGGGGACGGGCGAGCGCTGCGACGAGAGTGACGTGTGATGAAGGGGGACGGCGATGGGACATCTCGACATTGAAAAGCTGCGCGCCGCGAAAGTGGCGACGGAGCCCTACAACTACGTTGTCGTGCCTGGATTCCTATCGCCCGAGACGGTACGCGCCATCAATGCGACCTACCCGAAGATCGACAAGGGCGGCAGCTTTCCGATCGAGAGCCTCGATGACAGCATGGCCGTCCGCGAGGTGATCGCCGAGCTCGACCGGCCCGAGTTCGAGGCGACCATCGAGGAGAAGTTCGACGTCTCGCTCGACGGTCGGCCGAAGATGTACTCGCTGCGCGGCTGGACACGTGCCAAGGACGGCCAGATCCATACCGACTCCAAGGACAAGATCATCACTGTGCTCTTGTACCTGAACGACACATGGCAGCAGCCCGGCGGCCGGCTTCGCATTCTCCGGAACGGCGACGACGTAGACGACTTTGTCGCCGAGGTGCCGCCCGACAACGGCACGCTCCTCGTCTTCAAGCGCTCCGACAACTCCTGGCATGGACATCACCCCTTCGAGGGGCAACGCCGCTCGTTACAGATGAACTGGATGACCAGCGATGCCTCGAAAGGCTTCCACGCCATCCGCCACAAGCTCTCGGCCGTCGTGAAGAAGGTGATGGCGGGGTAGGTAGCGGCGGGCTGTCCGTGTGATCCCGGGCCTTGGGCAGCCTTGTGCCCGGGACCCGCCCTTGGGTGCGCTCGGCGCGGAGCGCGACGGCAGTCCGTGATAGTCGGAGCCGAGGCGATGGCCTTTACCCCTTCCCCACCTTCTCCGTCGCGGTAACGAGCCATGCGCGGTCCTCGGGACCCAAGTGCGGGCCGATCGTCTCGCGCACACGGGCGTGATAGCCATCGAGCCAGCGCAGCTCGTCGGGCGACATGAGCTTGGGCTCGACCAGACGGCGGTCGATGGGCACGAGGGTCAGCGTCTCGAAGCTCATCATCGGGCGCTCGCCGCCGGGGACATCGGTCGGCGCGGAGACGAGCACCAGATTCTCGATGCGGATGCCGTAGGCGCCGGTTTTGTAGTAGCCCGGCTCGTTGGAAATGATCATGCCGGGCTCGAGCGCAACGTGGCCGCGCTTCGAGATCGACTGCGGGCCTTCGTGCACCGAGAGATAGCTGCCGACGCCGTGGCCGGTGCCGTGGTCGAAGTCGAGGCCCGCATCCCAGAGCGCCTTGCGCGCAAACGCGTCGATGTGGGCGCCGGTCGTTGCCTTGGGAAAGCGCAGCATCGAGATTGCGATCATGCCCTTCAGCACCAGCGTGAAGCGCTCGCGCATCTCTTGCGTCGGCTTGCCGATGGCGACCGTGCGCGTGACGTCGGTGGTGCCATCCTGATACTGGGCTCCCGAGTCGACCAGAAACAACTCGCCCTTGGCCAGCTTGCGGCTGGTTGCCTCGGTGACGCGGTAGTGCACGATGGCGCCATTCGGGCCGGAGCCGGAGATGGTGTCGAACGAGATCTCCTTCAGCGCCTGGGTGTCGGCGCGCATCTCCTCGAGGCGTTGCACGGCCTGGATCTCGTCGATGCGCCCCGACGCAGCCTCACGGTCGAGCCAGGCGAGGTAGCGCGTCATGGCGACACCGTCGCGCTCGTGCGCGGTGCGGCTGCCGGCGATCTCGGCGGCGTTCTTGCGGGCTTTCGGCAGAATGCACGGGTCGCGGGCATCGGTGACCAGCGCGTTCTTGACACCGAGGGCGCGACGGAACCAATGCGCGGCCGTTCCCTCGTCGAGCTGCACCCTGCGCTTGGCGTCGCGCAGTGCCTTGACGCGCTCGGCGAGGTCGGCGGGATCGCGAAGGCGAACCAGGCCCGCGAGGTGGGCTTTGGTCTCCGCACCGATCTTGCGCTTGTCGAGGAACAGCTCGGGCTTGCCGGCGGCGTGGACGATGGCGAACGCCAGCGGCGTCGGGTTGTGCTTCACGTCCGTGCCGCGGATGTTGAAGGCCCAGGCGATCGAGTCGGGCAGCGTGAGGATCACGGCGTCGCGGTTGTCGGCTCTGAGGCCCCTCTGCAAATCGACGATCTTAGCCTCGGCGCTGACGCCGGCGTACTTGATCGGTTGCACAGTGACGGCGCCGAGTGGCGGCGCCGGGCGCTCGGCGCCCCAGAGCTGGTCCACTGGATTGCGTGCGACGGATTTCAGCTTGATGCCGGACTTGGCGAGCGTGGCCTCGAAAGTCTTCACCCAGGCAGTCGGGTGCAGCCAGGGGTCGAAGCCAACCACCGTGCCTTCGCCGAGCTTGGCCGCCAGCCAGTCGCCGGGGTTCGTGTCGGGGATCTGGACGATCTCGAACAGCTTGGCGTCGACCTGTGAGCCGGCCTGCAATGTGTAGCGGCCGTCGACGAACAGGCCCGCGAAGCGGCGACCGACTATGGCCATGCCGGCGGAGCCGGTAAAACCCGTCAGCCACATCAGGCGCTCGGCGGAGGATGGAACGTACTCGCCCATATGCTCGTCGGCGCGCGGCACGACGAACGCGTCGATGCCCAAATCGGCCAGACGGGTCTGGAGGCGGCGCGTGCGGCCGGCACCCTCATCGGGGTTCGCGGGGGAGGTGAATTCCTGGAACATGAGGATTGTGTAAAGGGTGTGACCGAAATGGGCAATCTGAGGATTGTTGCTGCGTTGCAACATCGTCATCGTGCACGCAAGATTATGAAATTGTGACGAACTTCTTATGCGTCTAGCGCAATGCTGCGCTGCGATAGGACGGCTACCGGTTGTCGAACGGTTCGCCTATCTCTCGTTCAGCAGGACGGACCCACAATGGTGGGGCGGCCCGCACCGGCAGCCACCAACGAGCGGCCGGTCAACGGAAACCTCAAGCAAGAGTTGAGGGGATATCATGAGCACCACGACCGCTACTTTTGGACATCATTCGGCGACCGTCGACACGGCGCCGCGCAAGAGCTTCTTCGAGCGCTTCATCGAGGCACGCACGCGGCAGGGTCAGGCGCGGGTCGGCGCCACATTCGCGCGGATGTCGGACAGACAACTCGCAGACCTCGGGTTCAATCCGGATCAGGTCCGCCATGTCCGCAAGACAGGCATTGTGCCGGACAGCTACTGGAGCGTCTGAGCCTCTGCCTGACAGAGTTCACGATTTCGAAACGGCCGGCCCCGAAGCCGGCCGTTTTGATTCGGTGGCGTGGCTCTGCGCCTACGCTCTGACCAGCACCAGTGTCGCCCAGTTGTGGGGCACCCGCTTCTCGACCAACCGGAAGCCGGCCATCGCGTAGGTCGCAAGCACCTCGCGCGCCTGCTCGCCGAGTATGCCCGATAGCACTGCGATGCCGCCCGGCCGCACGGCCCGCGACAACCTCGGCGCAAGTCGAATCAGCGGTCCTGCCAGGATATTGGCGAGGACCAGATCGTAAGGCTGCAGATCTCTGAGCCGCGGATGATCGAGGCCCGGCGCCGTGACCAGCCGGATACGGCCGCGCGCGCCATTCAGTGCCACATTGCCGGCCGCCACCTCGACTGCGACAGGGTCGATATCGCTCGCAACGACGCGCGCCGCTGGCCAGACGCGGGCGGCCGAGATGGCGAGCAGGCCCGAGCCACAGCCGAGGTCGAGGATCGTTCGCGGGTGATAGCGGCGCGCGAGGCGGTCGACGGCAGCGAGGCAGCCTTGGGTCGTCGCATGGTGGGCCGTACCGAAGGCTTCGCCGGCATCGATCTCGATTGCGAATCGGCGCCGGCCGACGATGTGCCTGTCGTGGCCGCCGTGGACCAGGAAGTGTCCTGCACTGACCGGTGGCAGGGCGGCCTGGCTGATCGCGACCCAATTCTCGTCCGGAACCTGCTCGAGGCGCGGCGGTGTTGCGGCTTCGAGCCAGGGGCCGATCCGGGTGAGAATCGCGGTCGAATCCGGTTCCGACGCATAGTATGCGTCGACATGCCAACTGCCAGTCGAAGGGTCCTCGAAGGAAGACGTGGCGAGGGCTTCACTGCCGTCCTCGTCAGGCTCGGCGAGGCGTTCGGCCATGAGGCGCGCGGCCAGTGAATCGGCGGCGGTGGCTCTCAAGCGCGTCAACACGGTGTCATTCCTCGAGGTCGGGGGATCGTCATTCGCGTGGAGCCTGTCACGACAACTTGGCCGGCGTCTCGCCCTCGTACTCGACGCCCTCTGTGGACGCAACGTCGGCGAGGCGATCCAAATAGCTGTCCCACAGATGGTCGATACGGGCGGCGGCGGCCACGGGCCCCAACGCGGCCAACGTGCCGTCGGGCAACTCGGTGACGAGGCCGTCGGCAATCAGCCGGTCGAGGGCGTCCTCGACATCGAAATTCGTGTCGAGCCCGAAGGTCGACGAGAGGTAGCGCTCGATGGCGCGATCGGCGTCTTGCAACTCACTGACGTGGACGCGCTCCTTGGCAAGCAGGCTGTAGAGCAGGATCTCCTCCTTGACGTCCTCCTCGGCAGCGCGCTCCGCGAGGAGCGTCATGACGCCCCGATTGTCGGCAAGGGCGTGCGAGTAGAGGTTCTGCGCCATCGTCACCATGTACTTGTTGCGCTGATTGAAGAACGCGAACACTTGGCGGAGCGCAATGCCCGCGAGGCCCGCGAGTGCGCCGGCAAGGGCTATCGGGTTCGAGGCGACGGCGATCTTCGAGACGGTGCTCGCGACGCCGACGCCTAGGCCGCCGCTGGCGGTGACGCCGAGCTTGATCTTGTCGAGCACACGAAAGCGGATTCGGGTGTTCGGAAACACCATCTCGAGGTCGGCACGGGGGATGTTCTTGAACAGCTTGATATAGATGTAGTCCGGGTTGATGTGATGGGCGATCGGGCCGCGCATCTTGCGCACGCGGCGCAGGGCAGCTGCGGGTTCGATGCCTTCCTTGGCAACGATCTCGGCGACGCGGCGGGTCTCGGGCTTCAGCTTGAAGAGGATGGCGAGGCGCTGAAACACAGGGAGATCGAACTGCTCATCGCGCAGGAAGAACTTGCTGGCGGTGCGGCGCGAGCCCTTTTGCACAACAGCGCCGCGATAGTAGATCTCGAGTTCGTCGAAGGCACCGAGATCGACTTGCAGGTCGAGGCCGTAGTGGCTTTCTTTGGTGAGGATGATATCGATCTGGCTCGGGTCGATGCGTGTATAGTTGGCCTGCTGCAGGAGGCTGCGGACGCCTTCGACGAGCTGTCGTTCGAGAACTTTCTTTTCGGGTTCACTGAACTTGCGGGTGACCAGCAGATCACTGTCCGGGCTGAACGGCTCGTAGGCGCGGCCGAGTTCCAGCAGGCGCGCTCCATAGCTCTGCTGGCGCCAGTTCGTGAGATACGTGAAGAATCGGCGCACCTGCACAACCTGTTCGGTCGGCCAGGCCGACGGCTGTGATAACCGGTCGATCAGGGCCTGCGGCGTGACGGGGATGAATTTTTCCCGACGGTCTGCGCCCGAGAAGATCTCGGCCTCGACAGCGTCTGCCAGCGCAGCATTTTTTTTGGGGTCTTTGGCCACCATCCTGGTTTGCTCGCGAGGCGTCGGGGACGTTCGCGTCGGGCCAGGCTCACTGAGTACCACGCCTCGAAGCCTGCCTGTCGCCTGCACTGTCGACATGGTGCTCCCCCCGTAACCAGATCCCACGCTCCGCCGCCGTCCCGCCAGCAATGGCAACCCCGGATCACTAGGCCCCTTCGTGCAGGCTTGTCGAGCGTATCGGTGACTTGTGCCGGCTTTGCGGCAAAGGGCATGTGTTAATGCGCGCGTAGCGATGTTCATTGGCCGCAATTGACTATAACAGTTGCTTCGCGTAGTGCCACGCGTGGGACACCTCCCCCCAACGGGAGGCTTCTATCTGTGAGGATAGGCACAATGAGCACACCGAAGCCCGGGCGCCGCCCGGAGAGACCCTTTTTTTCTTCCGGCCCCTGCGCCAAGCGCCCCGGTTGGACCCCAAGCACCCTCTCCAATGCGTTCATCGGACGCTCGCATCGCGCGAAAGAGGGCAAGGCGCGGCTCAAGCTCGCCATCGACAAAACCAAATCCATTCTCGGGCTTCCGTCCGACTACCACTGCGCCATCGTGCCGGGCTCGGACACGGGCGCGTTCGAGATGGCGCTGTGGACCATGCTCGGTGCCCGTGGCGTCGAGGCGCTCGCCTGGGAGAGCTTCGGCAAGGGTTGGGTCACGGATATCGTGAAGCAGCTCAAGCTCGGCGACGTTCGCGTCACCGAGGCCCCTTACGGACGGATACCCGATCTCGGCAAGGTCGATTTCACGCGCGACGTGATCTTCACGGCCAACGGCACCACCGCCGGCGTGCGGGTGCCCGACTACAATTGGATTCCCGCAGATCGCCAAGGCCTGACCTTCGTCGATGCCACCTCGGCCGTGTTCGCCCAGGCGGTCGACTGGTCGAAGGTCGATGTGCTCACCTTCTCGTGGCAGAAGGTGCTCGGCGGCGAGGCTGCCCACGGCATGCTCATCCTGTCGCCGCGCGCTGTCGAGCGGCTCGAGACCTATACGCCGCGCTGGCCTCTTCCCAAGGTGTTCCGTCTGATGAGCGGCGGCAAGCTGATCAAGGGTGTGTTCGAAGGCGAGACGCTCAACACGCCGTCCATGCTCTGCGTCGAGGATTATCTCGACGCGCTGGCGTGGGCCGAGGGACTTGGTGGGCTGGCGGCGCTGCAGGCGCGGGCCGACTCGAACGCCAAAGTGCTGCTGGACTGGGCCGAGCGCACGCCGTGGATCGCCAACCTCGCCGAAGATTTGCGAACGCGGTCGAACACCAGCGTCTGCCTCAAGATCGTTGATCCGGCGCTCGCGGTGCTTTCCGACGATGCGCAGAAGGACTTCGTGAAGCGGGTGGCAGGTCGGCTCGAAAAAGAGGGTGTCGCTTTCGACACCGCG
>LNDR01000232.1 GCA_001464755.1 Rhizobiales bacterium Ga0077524 | reverse complement strand
TCGATCGCCGCCGGCCCTGGTCGCGCTGGCATGCCGTCACGCGCCGTGCCGCGACCGCGATGTCAGGGCCCGGTCGGTGTAGGCGCCGGCCGGAAACGCCATCCACCTCGGCGTCCAGGGCTCGGCCGCCGGCTTGTTCTTGAGCGCATCGCGAACGCGGGACTTGATCTCCTTCGCTGTGGTCGCGGGCGACGGCGCCGGCCGCTCCGGCGCGACCTCGTCCAGGATCGCGGCCGAGACGGCCCGATCGCGGATCAGCGCGAAGAAAGTGTCGTCGGGTGACCACGCTCCGGTGACCGCGACATCGAGCTTGGCGCCGGCGGCATCGACGAGGCCCGTGCCCATCGCGAGCGTGTCGGCGACGAGCACGGCGAGGATGCCGTTGACCTGCTTGGTGTCGAGCTCCAGCAGCCGCGCGAAGATGCGCGGCGTGTCGCCGTTGTGGGGCGTGTGGCCCTGGACCAGACTGCGATTGGTGCTATCGCAACCGAGCAGATCGAGAGCCGCAGCGCGCGCCTTATCAAAGTCGCCCAGGCTCGGCAGGTCTTGCCGCGTGCCGGCGATCTCGCTGGACGCCGGTGACATCGGCTCCGGCTTGGCCATCAGATGCTGGGCGCCGGCAATGAGCTGGGCCATCAGCAGCCGAAGTGCGATCTGTGGCTTGGTCAGCAGCGCGGCCCGCACTGCGGCGAGCCGCACCGTGTCGATGTAGTTGCAGAGCGGGCCGCTGAGCTCGGGCCGCTCAGACGCAGTCGGCTCCTCCAGCTCGGGGGCGGCCGGGGCATCGCACACTGCCGTCGCATCGGTCGTCCGCGTCGCACGCAACGCCTGTGCCCTTGGCAGCATGCCCTTGTGCTGCTCGACGCGGCCGTTGGCTAGCACCTCGATGATGAAGTGCCCGCCTTTGTTCTTCGGGACAGTCAGATACTGCCAGTGCTCGAAGTGCTCATGTGGGCCGATCACCTTGACGTCCGCCCAGCCGGCCTCGGCCATGCGCGTGCGCAGTGCGTCAATCGACTGGTTCTGCTGCTGCCAGAACTGGTCCGGGTCGGCGAAGTAGGCCTGCTCGCCGAACAGATCGCACTTGGTTTCACCTTCGTAGTTCTCGAGCGGGAACAGGGCCGCGTCCGTTCTGATTTCCTCGCCACCGAGGATCCACGCCCTGAGCTTGTAGTGCGGCGGTGCGTTCTTCTTCGGATCATCGAGCAGCGCGAGATACTCGGCCTGCTGCTTCCGCGTGGCGAGAGTCAGCGCCTGCAACTCGGCGACATTGATCCGCTCGTCGCGGTAGGCGCGATGGATGGCAGGGATCAGCCGCGCGATGGCGAGCCGCTTCTTGACCGTGGCGAGCGCGACGCCGAAGTCGGCCGAGATCTCCTCTTCGCTCTTGCCCACCTTCAGCATAGCGCTGAAGGCTTGGTACTCGTCGAGTTCGTCCATCGGCACGCGCTCTGTGTTCTCGGTGAGCGACATGGCGATCGCGTCGGCATCGTCCGCACCGGCGACGACCAGACAGGACACTGGGTCGGTTGGAAAGGCCGTCTCCGCTTGGGCCTTGGCCAGCTTCTGCAGCGCGCGTAGCCGGCGTTGTCCGGCCATCACTTCGTAGGTGCCGTCAGCGGCAGGCCGCACGACGAGCGATTGCAGGAGCCCTCTCGTGGCGATGGCGTGCGCGAGCGTGGCGATGTCCTTGTTGGAGTGCTTGCGCACGTTGAGTGGCGAGATGATGAGCCGGTCGAGCGGCACCAGCGTGGTCGCGTGCGTGGTCGTGTTCGTAGTGATTGCAGTCATGGTGGTGTCCTTTGATGGATTGAGGGTCGTGAAGGCGTGGAACGACGCTCGGCGCGCCGGTCGGCACGCCGAGGATGGTGTTCGCAGTCGTTGATCGATTGTCGTCAGACGGGCTCGCGCCACGTCCAGACGACGGTGGTCGAGGTCACGGGGTCGCCTCGCTCTTCGAGGATGCGGCAGCGGCGCGCGATCTCGAGCGCTTGCCGGCGCCCGTTCCCGGACGTGCGAAGGTGCTCGTCGTAGTGCTCGACGATCTCGTCGCGCCAGCTGACGTATCCGTCCGGTGCCATGACGAGGTGCTCGATGCCGTGCAGCCAGCCGATTCTGTATCCGGCGTAGACCCGGCCGCAGGGTTCGGTGAAGGCGTGGCATCCGCGCTCGTCGAGGCGCCCGTTGACGGCCTGCTGCACGAGCCAGAGATCGAACGGGATGAGATCATTTCCGTCGTTGGTTCGGCGCAGGATGTCGAGGGCTCGATCGATGTTGGCGAGGTCGCGGGGCATGTGGTGTCCTTGGGATTGCTGAAGGAGAACAGGTAGGCGGCGGCCTTCGACGCCGCGGCGGCGGCTGTGAAGATCGCGCGGCTATCGTCGCGAATCAGTTTGAGGTAGTGCCCGATGTATTGCGCGTGGTCGGCGCGTGGCTCGGCGGCGAGGCCGAGCTCGGCGCAAACGAACGCTGCCGTCATTTCGGCGATAACTTCCTCGGCTGCGTGTTGGTGCCTTCCAAACCGCGACCTTAGCTGGCGATCGAGGCGATGGCTCGCGCCACACCAATGACCGAGTTCGTGCGCAAGCACGCTCATGTACCCGAGATCGCGATCCATGGTCGCCGTGCCGGTGAAGGACTTCTCCTCGGGCATGGTGATCTCGTCGGTCGCCAGCGAGTAGAAGGCGCGGTGGCCGCCGTGATTGATCGTGGCGCCGGTGCTCGCGACGAAGCGCTCGAACTCGGCTGTCGGGCGCACCGGGCCGAGGTCGGTCTGGTCGATCGAGGGCGTGTCGAAGCCGTCGACCTGGGCGGCGTTGAAGACGTAGGAGGCGCGCAGCACTCGCCGCTTGCCGTCGTCGTCCGTCTCCGTCGGCACGACGTCGAACTCTTTGTAGAACACGACCTGCGCGGCCTTCTCGCCTTGCCGCACCTGCGCGCCGATGCCGGCCCACTGCTTGTAGCTGGCCCACAACCCGGTCGGGTACCGGTTCATGTCGGCCGCGATCCAAAGCATCAGGATGTTGATGCCGCGATAGGCGTTATCCGTGGTCGCATTCTTCGGGACGTGGAGCGCGCTTCCCGCGGGCCGATGCCAAGGCATGACGGGATCGCCGGGACTGTCCTCGATCTGCTTCAGGATCGTCGCGGTGACGCGATCGTAGATGGATTGCCTTGCTGTCATGGGCTCGTCCTCGATGCGGGCCGCCCGATGCGGCCTCGACGCCCGCGCCCCTGCACGAGCGGCATCAGCGTTCCAGGGAACGTGTGGCGCTTGACCCCGGCCGCCGCCGTGCGACGCGGGGCACCAGGGTCGAGGCCGTATCGGGCGGCGTCCGGAGGACGAGATCAGGCTCTTGCCGGTAGGAGACTCAATCACAAGGTGGTGCCGCCAATCAGGGCGGCGCGATCGAGACGTGCATTGGGGTGGCCATTCCGCACGTCGGCTGTTCATACGAAGCGCTCGACAGGGCTGTCAGAGTCGAGGTAACGTTACCGTGCCCGGAGAATCAGGCAGTTAGAACTCCCAAATTTGGTTAGATCTCACTCTGACTTGCATGGAGCTACAGCGGATTTCTCATACCCTGAGAGCTTTTCGGCCGACCTATTTGCGGCTGCCAATGGAATGGCTCACCTGTCGAGCACGCAATCTGGATGTCCATACGAAACGGCGCCGACGCCTCGGCTTACGCCTTGGCCGTGAATGGCCCTTCGAGCAGATCAACGACATCGAGCAGGACGCGTGCTGCAAATGTCACTTGTCGCTGCTCGCGGTGCTCGATTCCGATCGACAGGCCGTCGAAAATCGTCGCCATTGTGGACTTCAGTCCCTTGGCCTTTATGTTTGGTTCTAGGCGGTGCCAAAAATCCTGCGCTTCTGTGCCCGTAGAATTGATCTAGGCCCAATCGACGGAGGTCGCGCGCGAGAGAGCTTCGATCTTGAAGCCCGAATAGTCGAGCAGCGAAACCTCCAGAGGTATTTGGCGTGCTTTGGCATCGACGGACTCTTGCAAGGCGCGATAGGTTTCAGCACCGGCGAGCGCGACCGATGTGAAATCGGCGGCTTTAAGCGCGTCGTCCGCGCGTTTCACTGGATCGAACAAGCCAGAGCTTCTTCTTGAGCAGCTCCATTTTGGCCGAAGCCGACTTGCTGTTCCTGGCGATAGCCATCTCGGTCAGGTGCTCTGCTTCGGTCGCAGCTTGTTGGAGCAAATCAGAACGTTCAACTACGGGGATCTGCTTGGTGGTTGGTGCAGGCATGGAAGCCTGCGCCACGGCGGGGGCAATAGGCGCTACGATTGCTGCGGCAAGCGCTGCAACGGCGGCAAGGTCTTTCAGGTTGGCGCTCATGACAAGCTCTTTGTGGTTTAAGTGACGGTGTTCAATCGTCGATATGCTTACCGTGATTTACGGAGACCGCCCGATCATTGGCCGTGCCGGCGATACTCGAGATAGTGCTCGATCAGATGGGCGATCGCATGCAAGCGTCGAGCAGCAAGTGTGATTGTGCGCGGCTTTTGGTGCGCGACGGCCGATGTGAGCAGATCGACGACACGTTCCACCAAGTCGTGCAGGCGGTGATCGCGGACAACAGGATCGAACCGGTTCCAATATGCGGCGATCTCGAAGGCCACCGAATCGATGGCGTTCCAGTCCGCGGGCGTCTGCTGCGCGAGTGCCGCCAGCTTCAAGCCTGCGTAGTTGAGCAAGAACACTTGAAGGGGCACGTTGCGATCCTCGGCTGGGATCTCACGATAGGCGAGCCTGGCGAACTCGGCAGCTGCCAAGGCAAGTTTGGGCTGGTCCTGTCGACGATGCGCGCGAAGCAATTCGCGATAGCGCCCATCGAAGCGAGCAACAACAATCGGTCGCGCCCGCGGGCGCGCCGACGACCATGCGGCCGTCAGCTCTGCGAGCTTGTGGTCGTCGGCTCCATTCTGCCCGAGCAGGGCGTTCTCCGCGATCGCCGCGGCGAGGTCCGCCAGCGAGCGGAAGGGATGCGTCGCAAGACCTTGATGTCGATCGCGGGCGAGAGCCCCAGTGAGTGTGTCGGTCATGTTCATTCTCCAGATTTGGCAAGCGAGAGCTTGGCTGATGTTGTGGAGTAGAATGACCGGGCTCGGGTCGTCGCGAGATGGCTTGGAGATTACCGATTGCCAATGCGATTGGTGTTGAACGACCGAGTGCCGACGTCCATCGAGCACACCTGCAAAATGCCCCCGCTCGTATGGAGATTGCGCACGAGGAAGCCGGCAATCGGAACACTCGAACTCGAACCTCATGGCGTCGAGCCAGGTTCGGGAAATGATGTCGTCGCTTCCGGGGATAGGTACGAAGGCGCATGCACTCGCTCAACCGACAGACCTCTCGATGTCGATGGCGCCGGTGGACAATAGGAGCGCCGACAGAATGCTGGTCCATTCGGCCGGGTGGCGCGTGAAGCGGATCGAAGTGAACATTGGAACCGTGTCCGTTGGTTGATCGGCGTGTCCGATGTTCGAATGCAATGCATACGATCATCGTGTGATCGGCGGTGCGAGGGTTTTGGCGGAGGCGGTTGCTGCCGCGATCTGCTCGGGCGTCAGCGCAGCTGCGAGTCGTTCGCGCTCCGCCTTTGCAATCAGATCGCCACGATCGGCGGCCGCAGAGAAGTAGGCATACGCTTTTGGTGCAATGCCCAGGGCATACATTTGCCCGAGGAGCCGCAGCGCCTTCGGTGAGCCGTTGGCTGCGGCGCGTTGCAGATAGTGCTGGGCCTTGTCGAGGTCAGGTGCCATGGCAACGCCGGAAAGGTATAGCTCGCCGAGCCGAAGGTCGGCTGGAGCAAATCCATGAGCGGCGGACTGCTCGAGCAGACCGACGGCCATGCCTTCGATGATGCCGACCGCCAGGGTCGACGTGCCGAGGACTGTGACCATATAAATGGGCAGCAGCGCGTGGATCATCTCGGATGAGATGTCCATGAGCATCGAGACGAAGCCGAGCACCCAGACCCCGGCAGGGATCTGATTGAAGTGGTCCTTGATCGATTGTGAGAACGCCATTTCGAGCACCTCTCTCTAAGGCCGACCGTCGAATTCGGCGGATTAGTGCTGTTCCGTGCTCCCGCCGCCAAATCCGGCAACCGCCGCCCTGTTTAGCAGGCGTCGTCAGGCAAGCGGCGATTGCCGGGGAGACGCGATAGACTCGCATCACCGAAAGCGGCCGTCGAAGTCGATCGGTGCTTTCTCAGATTCGCCACGTCGGTTGAACGGTAACACTCACAGGAACTTCAGCAGTCTGTTGAGTCGGTCGAGCGACGGCTTCAATTCGGCATCTAGGCTGAGCGCTTTCTTGTAATCCTCGATGGCCTTCTCGCGCTGGCCGGAGATCTCATATTCGTAGCCGCGATTGTGATAGGCAATCGCAAAGTCCGGCTTCAGCCTGATAGCTTCAGAGTAACTGGCAATCGCGGCAATCGTGTTTTTGAGTTTGGCCAAGGCGATGGCGCGATTGAAATGGAGCGAGGCGTCCTCCGGCTTCAGAGCAATGCCGCGATCAAAATCGCGCAGTGCGGCCGCAGCGTCCCCTGAGATCAAATAGAGGGAACCGCGATTGGACAGCGCCGCAACGTTGCTCGGCTCCTTAGCAAGGACATAGCTGCAATCGGAGTACGCCTGCACGTACTCCTTGCGGGCCACGTGGACGGCGCACCAATTCAAAGCAGCGTCTGCATGAGCACTGTCATGAATCGCTGATGCTCCATCCGGTTGAGACGATTGGGCAAGTGCGTATCCTACGCGAATGAGCGAAAGCCCAAGCCCGATTGCAGTGGCCATGATGTACATAGACCGAAGCGTCATGCGCGTCTCGTCGGCAGGCCTCAGTCGGTAACAGATGCCGTCCGAGGCCTGCGTGTAAATCAATTGATCGTGTAACGCACCGAGATCGCGTCGCCATGATCATCCTTGCCGGTGAGCACGACGATTGCCCCTTTGCCGAGCGGAGCCGCCAGCTTACCGACGAGCTTCTTGTTCCCGACGTCCACCATCGGGATCGTTGTGCTCTTACCGGCCTCCTGCACCACCGCCCGCAGGCTCGCCCCCTTGGTCGAGTGGGGCTTGCCGCCGTCAAGAAGGAAGACGGTCAATTCCGTCGGGTTGACGACCAGCTCGGTTTCATGTCCGGCCTTGCCGGCGAGGAGACCGCCGTTGGGACCGGCCTTCTGCTGCGCCAGCGAAGGCGTTGCAGTGGACAGCAGAAGGATGATCGCTGCGACGCGGAGTTTTTTGTTCATCGAGAGGAGTCCTTTCATGTGGTTGCCCAATAGTGATTACTTCGCGGTCTTGGCGTTCTTCGCGAGCCAATTCCGCATCCACGAGATTTCCTGCTCTTGCGCGGCGATTACCGTCTGCGCGAGGAGCTTGCGGACCTCGGGATCTTTTCCGTGCTGCACCACAATTCTGGCCATGTCCACAGCGCCGTCGTGGTGCGGAATCATGCCGCGAACGAAATCGACATCGGCATTGCCCGTGAATCGAATGTCCATGTCCTTATCGCATCTAAGCGCTCGCTGCTTCGAACGCAGCCGTCGACGCGGATTTTCCCCTCGTGGCAGGTATAGTGTGTCCGCCGTGTCCGGAAAGCGACTGCCCGAGCGCGTTGTAGGCGAAAGCAGACATAGCGACGGCCGCGACTGCGAATGCTGTTCGCCTAAACTTTGTCACTGGTCATCTCCTTTTCACGAGGTCCGAACCGTCAGAACGCCTCGGCCATCGAGCCGCCGTCCTGCGGCTTGGCCTGCTGTTCGGCTCGCCTGGCCTCGACAATTCGATTGAGTGGTTTCTCGCCAAACTTCAGGAACATCAGCGGCGTGAGGAACGTGTCGATCAGCGTCGCGCTGACCAGACCGCCGAAGATCGTCACCGCGACGGGATGCAGGATCTCGCGCCCCGGCTCGCCGGCACCCGACAGCAGCGGGATGAGCGCAAGGCCTGCCGCAAGCGCCGTCATCAGCACCGGCGTCAGGCGTTCGAGGCTGCCCCGCACGACGAGATCGCGTCCGAAAGTTTCGCCCTCGAAGAGCACGAGATTGATGTAGTGGCTGATCTTGAGGATGCCGTTGCGCGCCGTGATGCCCGCAAGCGTGATGAAGCCGATCATCGAGGCGACCGACAGCTGCTGGCCTGCGAGCCACAACGCCAGCACACTGCCGATCAGGGCAAGGGGGATGTTGGCGAGGATGATGCCGGCGAGGACCGCCGATTCGTAGCGCTGGTAGAGCACCATGAAAATCAACCCGAGCGAGACCAAGGACAGCAGGCCGATCAACAGTGTCGCTTCCTCCTGGGCTTTGAAGGTGCCTTCGAGCGATGTCACATAACCGCGTGGCAATTGCGTGTCGGCGACGACGCGGCGAATGTCGGCAACGATGGCTGCCATGTCGCGTACACCGTCGCCATTGGCCGACACGACGATCCGGCGCTGGCCGTTCTCGCGCAGGATCTGGTTGGGGCCGTCGCCCTCTTCGATGCGGGCGATGTTGCGCAGTGGCACAAAGCCTCTCGGCGTCGACACGAGGAGATTCTCGAGCCCCGTCGTCGATCGATTGGCGTCGGAGATGCGCATGACCACGTCGAACCGGCGATTGCCCTCGACGATCTGTGACACCTCCCGGCCATTCGAGAGCCCTTCAAGGGCCTCGGTCAGAGCCGCCGGGGTGATACCGTAGAGGGACGCCCGCTCATAGTCGGGCGTGATCTTCAATTGCGGGATCAACACCTGCTTCTCGACCTGCAGGTCGACGAGCCCCGGCACACTTTGCAAGCGCGTGCGCATCAACGCTGCGAGCGTCCGGAGCGTGTCGAGGTCTTCGCCGTAGATTTTCAGCGCCAGTTGAGCGCGCACGCCCGACAGCATGTGATCGAGACGATGGGCGATCGGCTGCCCGATCGCCACGGCCACAGGCAGCACTTCCAGCCGCCGCCGGATATCGGCGTAGACCTCCTCCTTGCGCCGGTTCGAACGGCTGAGATCGATGTCGATCTCGGAGTTGTGGACGCCTTCAGCGTGCTCATCCAGCTCGGCACGACCTGTTCGACGCCCGACCGACTTGACTTCGGGCACAGCCATGACGAGCTGCTCGGCAATCTGTCCGAGACGGTTCGATTCTGCAAGTGAGATACCTGGATTGTATTGCAGCCCAACGAGAATGGTGCCCTCGTTGAAAGGAGGCAGGAAAGCGCGCGGCAGCAACACCGCCCCGACGCCCGCCAGAATGACGGCGCCGATGACCAACGTGAAAACAGTCTTCGGTCGGTCGAACGCCCAGCCGAGCAGACGGCGGTTGCCGGCCTTGAGCCGGCGCACGACGAAGGTATCCTTCTCCTCGTGCGGCCTCGCGTTGCGCAGGAAGTAGTAGGCGAGGACCGGCGTGACCGTGATCGACGTCAACAGCGAGGCCAGGATCGACACGATGTACGCAATACCGAGCGGTGTGAACAATCGGCCTTCGATGCCCGACAAGGCAAACAGCGGAACGAACACGAGAATGATGATGGCCGTTGCGTAGACGATGCCGGACCGGACTTCCTGACTGGCCAGCGCGATCACCTGCAAGGCGGGGACCGGGTCTGGTTTTTCGGTATTCTCCTTGAGCCGTCGCAGGATGTTTTCGACGTCGACAACCGCATCATCGACGAGTTCGCCGATCGCGATCGCCAGACCGCCGAGCGTCATGGTGTTAATCGACAGGCCGAAGTATTTGAATACTAGAACCGTGATCAGGATCGAGATCGGGATCGCGGACAGCGAGATCAGCGTCGCGCGCACGTTCAGGAGGAACAGAATCAGAATGACGGCCACGACGGCCGCTGCCTCCAGCAGAACGGTTTTCACGTTCTTGATGGAGGTCTCGATGAACGTTGCCTGGCGGAATTGCACCTGGTCGGCTTTCACGCCGGCCGGGAGGGTCTTCTGGATCTCGGCGAGCTGCGCCTCGATCATCTTGGTCACGGCCACGGTGTCCGCGCTCGGCTGCTTCTGCACGCCGATGATCACGGCGGCGTTGGCCATGAAGCCGGCATCCCCGCGCTTCGGCCGCGCGCCGAAGTCGACGTCGGCGACCTGGCGCAGCACGATGTTCTGATTGTTGCGTGTTGCGACGGTCAGATTGCGCAGGTCGTCGAGCCGGTTGGTCAGGCCGATGTTGCGGATCAGGTATTCCCGGGCATGCTGGTCGACGAAACCGCCGCCGGTATTGACGCCGAATTGACGGACCGCCTGCTCGATCTGTTGCGGCGTCACGTCCAGCTCATTCATCATCTGGATGTTCGGAGCGATCTGGTATTGTCGCACTTCGCCGCCAATCGGGATCACCTGGGCAATGCCCGGGATCGTCAGCAATTGCGGGCGGATTGTGAAGTCCGCGACCTCGCGCAGGTCCATGGCCGACTTGCCGTCAGGCCCGGTGATGGCGATCAGCATGATCTCACCCATGATCGACGAGATCGGGCCCATTTGCGGTTGGATGCCCGTCGGCAAGCGCGCTTGCACGATCGTCAACCGCTCGGCGACCTGCTGGCGGGCGCGGAAGATCTCCGTGTCCCAACCGAACTCGACGTAGACGATGGAGAGGCCCACCCCCGAGACCGAACGAACACGCGTTGCGCCGGGCATCCCGTTCATCGCCGTTTCGATCGGGTAGGTGATGAGCTGTTCGACCTCCTGCGGGGCTAGCCCGGGCGCCTCGGTCATCAGCACAACCGTCGGGCGATTGAGGTCGGGAAACACATCGACGGGCAGGCGGGGCAGCACGAAGCTGCCGTAGGCGACAAGAATGAACGCCGCCGCCAGGACGAACAGGCGGTTCCTGAGGCTCTGCGTGACGAGACGATTGAACATGACCGTGCCCCTCAGCGGACCTGGTTGACGAGGGGCGCGCCCTGGACGACGACTTTGTCGCCCACAGCGATACCGGCGTGCACGAGGATCGATTGCGCGTCGAACGGTTCGAACCGGATGGCCTTGGGCTCGAACACCTCCGGTTCCTTCTGGCTGAAGACGACCATTTGACCGTTTGGTGCCTGCGCGAGCGCGGCGCGCGGCAAGACGATGCCGGTCACGGCCTCGCCAGAGCGTCCGGCAATCGTGACGGACGTTCCGACGTTCAAAGCAGGGTTGGGATCGAGGACCTCGAATTTCAGAACCGTGTACTGCTGCTGCAGTGCCCGGCTGCGGCCGAGGAACCTGAGCCGCGTCGTAACCCGATCGCCAGCCGATGCGACCGCCTGCTCGATCTCGTCGGATGGGACTTGATCGAAGGCCAAGGCCTCGACCATGAGGCTGGAGGTGTCGACGATCGAGAACAACTGATCGCTTTGTGACACGACCTGCCCGGCAACAACCCGGGCGGCCGTGATCAAGCCGTCTACCGGCGCGCGCAATACTTCAGGCTGCACGCGTGACTCGAGCAGCTCCGCGCGCCGCTTGGTATAGCCGTCGAGCTGGATCCGCGTTTCGTCCACCGCCGCTTTCGAGACAACGTTGGTTTTGAGCAGCATTTCCTGCCGGTTGAGCTTGGTACGGGCGAGCGCGATCTGCTGATCGAGTTCGCCCAAGGTCTGCGCCATATCGGATGCGTCCTTCGCGATAAACGACGGCGCGACGCTGCCGAGGAGATCGCCGGCTTTCACGCGCGCACCGATGCCGACCACGCCGTCTTTGGGCGGAATGAAACGCCCCTGGATGGTGCTCTGCACCACCCCGCTGCGGTTCGGATTGGCGACGATGCGACCCACGAAGCGCAGCGTTTTGCTGGTGGTTTCAGGCGCGACGATCCTTGTGCGCACCTCGATGAGGCGTTGCGTCGGCTTGGGCAGGAAAATGTTGCCGTCCGGGCGACGCTGCGGCGTGTTGCCGTTCGTGGCGCTGGCCGGCTCGGGGCCATGATCGTGGCCTGGTCCGGCGAATGCTGCACTGGACGCAAGCAGAGCGAAACCCAACACGACCCCTGCGATCGCAAGATCGCGCCGCCGGAACAGCGCAAAGGCGCCGAGACCGGCGATCAACACCATACCGCCAGCGACAGTCGTCGCCAGCTTGCTGGACAAGGCATGTGGCACCCACGCGGACGTCACGTGAGACCAGAGTGTGTGGTCGAAGCCGTGGGCCGCCGCTGTGGGCGATG
>LNDR01000231.1 GCA_001464755.1 Rhizobiales bacterium Ga0077524 | reverse complement strand
AACTGGCAGCCACCGGCGACGCAGAGCGTCGCCGCCTGAGCCGTCACCGGTCAAGCCGAAAGTGAAACCGGCGCCGTAGTCCGCAACCCCCGCTTACAGACAGACCATGGAAGACCGTGCTCAAAAAGCAGTTGCTTCCATCGCCCCCGCAAAGCTGCCCCGTGTGCCTTGGAACAAGGGCAAACTTGTCGGCGCCAAGCCGCCTCTGAGACCCAGCCATGTCTGGTCGATCAGGACCAAGCTGCAGATCGAGCGCAAGAAGCGGGATCTCGCCCTCTTCAACTTGGCAATCGACAGCAAGCTGCGCGGCTGCGAAGTGGTAGCTGTGCGCGTCGACGACGTCGCGCCGAGCGGCTACTCCATGGATCGCGCGACGATCCGACAGAAGAAGACTGGCCGACCGGTTCGGTTCGAGCTCACCGACCAGTCGCGCCAAGCGATCGACGAATATCTGCGACTGACCGGGAGGAAAGCTGGCCAGTTCCTGTTCGCTGGTCGCGGTGATCGGGGCGGTTTGACCACACGGCAGTACGCTCGGCTCGTGCAGGAATGGGTGGCCAGCATCGGTCTTGACCCTGCGAAGTTCGGCACGCACTCGCTGCGTCGGACAAAGGCAGTGTTGATCTACCGGCGAACGGGAAATCTTCGCGCGGTCCAACTTTTGCTCGGACATTCGAAGATCGAGTCCACGGTTCGATATCTCGGCATCGAGGCCGATGACGCAATAGATCGCCGAGAAAATCGATATCTGATCGCTGACGCGATCCCTCCGATTCCGGACGTGGTCGGCGGCGCCTACTCCGTCGCCGACGCATGCCGCACGACTTCCGCTAGTGGGATTCCGGAGTTTTGTCCGGCGCTGCATGCGATTTTGAGCCGAAGGCAGAAGGTGGCCCCCTCGAGAATGAGAACGAAAGTGGTGTGGGCTAACAAGCCGCCATCGCCGCCGAACTGTGTCAAAGCCTTCAAGCGGCCGAGGAGCCAGATCAGCTCTAGATTGCGCGCGCATTCGCGATCGAACCGGCGCGACGACTGCACTTGGTTGAGATAGCCGTAGACGTAAAGCTTGAGCATCGTCGCGGGTTGATATCCGGGACGGCCGGTTGCCTAAGGCTCGAAGTCTAAGCCACGCCGGGCAAACCCTATCGTCTCAAACAAGACTGACGCCGCAGAGTCGGGAGACCAGAACAACGGCATCATGCTCAAGATCCGGTGCATCAGTTCCAGCCCTAGCGACAAGCATGAGACCTTGGAGACCTGCAATAACGAGGCGCCCCAAGGCCGTCACGGACCCCTCGAAGTGAAGCTGTCCTCGGGATCGCGCTTCCTCCAAGTGTTTTGCCAGCCATTTGACGTTCTCATCAAAGAAGTTCCGAACTAACATCTGCATTGCATTAGAGAGTGTTGAAAGCTCCGCCGAGAGAATACCGCAAAGGCATAACCGCCCAGAGCGAAATGTCTGCATGTACAGCATGACATACGATCGAAGCCTCTCTATCGGGCTTGAAATGCGTGTGGCGATGTCCCCCAGACGCTCATTGAAGCGTGCCGCATAGCGCCCTATTAAACATTCACCGAGCAGCGCCTTTGTCGGAAAGTGATGGTGGATGGTGGCCTTACTTACGCCGACAGACGCGGCCACATCTGCATAGCTGAATGCATTGAAGCCCGCTGTCTGAGTGAGGCGTTCTGCCGCATCCAGCACTGCCTCGACAGTGGGTGGCCGCGAAGCCTTAACGGTGGGTCGTCTCGCCATTTTTTCATCCGCACGCTTGCGATCTTCTACGGCATTTGTGCCCTTTATCGCACGAAGTGCGCGGCGTCACTTCACGCTACAGTGTTGACATTCCTGCTACGCTAGAGCGATGATTGACCGACTAGTTGGTAGACGTTCTGATTGCGTCTCCATGGACCCAAGCAGCGAAGGCGATCGGTGCGATTATGGAGCAGTACCTACTGGATTCCAAAGGTGAGCGACGCCTTTGCGAGACATTTCGAAGGGACTGGTGTTTGCCGTCGACTGGGAATGGGCATGATGATTTTTCATTTGCAGTCCGGGCTTTGGGCTATGCGTTTCTTAGGCGGACACCGCGTCATTTCACTCTGTTCGTCAATCTATCTGTAATTTCCGATGTTACGCTTGTCGCAGTCATCTATGAGCTGAATGATTATGCGGAGCACTACGGTGGAGTAGTTTTCATCAATTATGATAATAAAATTTTCTCTCGGTTTACCGATGGATATTCTGCTATGAGGCATATCCTTACTCAGAGCAATCGTGGCGCTGCCCATCAGGGTGCGAACTTTGTTCGCCGACCCATATCTATTGTCCGTGGCGGCGCATCTCGCAATGCTTTCGATCAGGTGGTCGCGCTATGTAACGCTGGTGCCACGCCGGGCGAAGGGGAGCTTGGGACGATTCTCCGCGCACACTTCGGGGATCGATATTGCGTAGTTCGCCCGAACCCGGAAGGGACCCGCTTGGTTCTTGCCGCATTCGGTAAGGGCTACGAGCAGATCGACGAGTATTCGCGCTACAGGCAGGCAGGGACGCCGTTTGGCGAGTTCGCCGATCGAGCCTACTCGAAATTTGTACAGACCGCATACTTCGAAGCATGGCGTTCCTGCCGGCCGATCCTCGAAGTCGTTGAAGCGCCTGGATTCAAGCCTCCGTTGCCCTCGAGGTATGAGCGGCTTCTTGTGCCGTTGCGTTGGGCGCATGGCAGAGCCATGTTGAGTGTTACCAACACGATGCCCGAGCCGGGAGGACTGGTGCAATTTTACTCAAAGTCTGTAGTGCTCGGTATTGATCTGTTGTCGAGTGCGTCCGATCGGAGTTGAAGTGCGACATTCACCTGATCGATCGTAGCGCGTCGGGTGGGGCGTCGTGGAGGTCGCAATGCATGGGCGAGACAGCAACGAAAGAAGCAGGAAGCGGCTGTCTCCGTCATCGGCAGCTTATGATACCGGTGGCAAGGCCAAAAAAGATGAAGGCTCTGAACTATCGGATATTAATAGATTGCTACTGCACCGGCTGCATAAGGCCAGTCGGGTCATTGAATATCGCTTTACAAAGTCATCTGAAGGCAATGTCACCGCGAGGCAGGCCATCCTGCTCATGGCGATTGCGGCTGTGCCACAGGCAAGTCAAGCCGGCCTTTGCCGGGAAACAGGAGTTGATCGCTCGACGATCGCAGACGTCTTGCGGCGACTGGAGGCCTTGGGTCTCTTGAGAAGAAGAAAAGCGAAAACGGATTCGAGAACCAACGAAGTTCGGCTTACTGAGCGCGGGAGATCAATGGCGATTGTGGCCAGCCGTCAGCTTAAGGCGGTCGAAGATACGGTTTTGCGCGGGCTTTCGACGACGAGGCGTCGAGAACTGTATCTTGCCCTCGCTACTATTGGATAGTCTACGATGAGCGTCTGGAAGGGCGTCCAGTAATCGTGTGAATTTTGTTCCAGTTGACCCGATGCAAGGGTCCCAGGTTACGCTGCGCCGGTCACCCGATCGCTACGCCGCACGAAGGCGGTGCTGATTTACCGGCGCACAGGCAATCTGCGCGCGGTCCAGCTGTTGTTGGGGCACTCGAAAATTGAAAGCACGGTTCGGCACCTCGGTATAGAGAGAGGTCGACGATGCGATCGAGATCGCGGAATAGATCGATATCTGATCTCTGACGCCATACCGCTGACAGCGGACACGGTCGGCGGCGCTTATTCCGTCGCCGATCCCATTGCCCTCGATGGCAGCTATTGGGATGTCTCGAGGTTGGACTGTCTGGGATTAGGCTTCGGCCGCAGCTGGCGGTTGATTGTGTGGAACAGGGCGATATTGCGTTGGCTCAGCGCAGCCCGCTGTCATAGCGTCGGGGCATGCCGACTGCCATTGCTCCGATACAGTCAAAGACCACTGAGCGCACGGGTGCCGACTTCCGTTCGGTCCGTCTGACGCCGCAGGGCCATTTGCACGTCGGGGCCGATGCGGCCAGTGAGGCCCTGGTGGATCGCATCGGGACCCAATTCGCCCTCGGGGCCGGTCACGGACTTCTGGCGCTGGCGTTTGACGCGGCGACGGCGGCGCTGCCGTCCGATCTCGCGTTCTGGCGCGATTTCTCCGGTCAATTCGTGACGGCCGTATGCGCCCGCCCGGAGATGGGCGAGGCGGCGACCGCGCCAGCTGCTGGCCTAGTTGTGCCGGCGCACGCGATGCTGACGGCGCTCGTCGATGCGGCGCCACCGATGCAGGGCGGCGAATATCTCACACCTGCCGTTCTGGCTGATCTGTGGCAGGCGATGGCGACTGCGCTCGAAGCAGAGCTTGTCCAGAGCGGTCTGGGGCTGGCGGCCTTCCTCAAGCAGCGTAGTCCAGCCTGGAGCCTCGTCGGCCGCGTGCACTTCAATCTGGCCGAGAACCGCCGGGACGAGGACGCGCCGTTCGCCTTCATGGCGACGTACACGACGCGGCTGTCGGCAGCCGAGCAGGCGCAGCATCTGCCGCTGGGACGGGCGCTCAAGGAGTATGCCGGGGTCGCCAACAAGGACCGGCTGCTGTCGCTGCTGCTGCCGGTGCAGAAGGCGGCCGAGGCGTGCGGTTGGCTGAAGGCCATGGTCGATGCGGGCGAGATCTACCATCCACTGCGCTGGACGCCGGCCGAGGCCCAGCTCTTGCTGCGCGACGTGCCGCTGCTCGAGCGCGCCGGCATCGTTGTGCGCATGCCCGCGACATGGCGGATGGGACGCCCCGCCCGCCCCCAGGTGAAAGCATCGGTCGGCGGTAAGCCGCCGTCGATGCTGGGCCTCGATGCGATGCTCGACTTCGACTATCGCGTGTCGCTCGACGGGGAGACGTTGACGGCCGCCGAGGTGAAGCGGCTGCTGGCGGAGACCGCCGGCCTCGCGCTGGTGCGCGGCAAGTGGGTCGAGATAGACCGCGAGCGTCTGTCGAGCACGCTCGAGAGGTTCCAGGACATCGAGCGCCGGGCTGGCGAGGAAGGGTTGTCGTTCGCCGAGGCGATGCGGTTAGTCGCCGGGGCCGAGATCGGTGCTGACTCCGGGACCGGCGCGCCGACGGCAGACTGGAGCCAGACGGCGGCAGGACCATGGCTCGCCGAGACGCTGGCAGCGCTGCGCCAGCCGGGTAGCGCTGCGAGCCATCCGGGACCGGCGCTGCAAGCGACGTTGCGGCCCTATCAGCAGGAAGGCGTCGCCTGGTTGGCGCTGCTCGCGCGGCTCGGCCTCGGCGCCTGCCTTGCCGACGATATGGGACTCGGCAAGACGATACAGGTGATCTCGCTGCTGCTCGTGCTGAAGCAGGATGCGAGCAAGGCGCATAGCCAACCGACGAATTCGCGCAGGCTGAAGAACGAGCAACAGGCTCAGAAGAGCAAGCCGAGCATTCTCGTGGTTCCTGCATCGCTGATCGGCAACTGGTCGGCCGAAATCGCACGCTTCGCCCCGAGCCTCGTGCCGCTCGTTGTGCATCCGTCGGTTCTGCCGGCCGACGAAATGCGCGCGCTGACGGCCACGCAAATGGCCGGTGCTGACCTCGTCATCACCACCTACGGCACGCTGCTGCGTGCATCTGTGCTGCAGTCGATGCCGTGGCGCCTCGCCATTCTCGACGAGGCGCAGGCGATCAAGAACCCTGGCGCAAAGCAGACGCGGGCTGTGAAGCTGCTGAGGGCCGACGCCCGCGTCGCGATGACCGGCACGCCGGTCGAGAACAGCCTCGGCGACCTGTGGTCGCTGCTCGATTTCATCAATCCGGGCCTGCTCGGCACTGCCAAGGAGTTCACGACCTTCACCAAGCGCCTGGCCGACAGAGGGCAAAATGCAGGGAGCGCGCCAGGCGCCGCAAAGGCCGACTACGGACCGCTGCGCAGCCTCGTGCGACCCTACATCCTTCGCCGCATGAAGAGCGACAAGATCATCATCGCGGACCTGCCGGACAAGTCCGAGGTTAAGACGTTCTGCACGTTGTCGAAGCGTCAGGCCGCGCTCTACCAGGAGACGGTCGCGGAGCTCGCCGAGCGGCTAAAGGAGGTCGACGGCATCCAGCGCAAGGGACTGGTGCTCGCGACGCTGATGCGGCTGAAGCAGATATGCAACCACCCCTCGCAATGGTTGGGCGATGGCGGCTGGAAGGAAGCAGACAGCGGCAAGCTCGTGCGTCTCGCCGAGATCATCGAGGAGATCGCCAGCCGCCAGGAGAAGGTGCTGGTCTTCACCCAGTTCAAGGAGATCACGGCGCAGCTCGCCTCGCTGCTCGGCCGCGCGTTCGGCCGCGACGGCCTTGTTCTGACGGGCGAGACGGCGGTGGCCAAGCGCCGCGACCTCGTGCGCCGTTTCCAAGAGGACGAGGAGATTCCGTTCTTCGTGCTGTCACTGAAGGCAGGCGGTGCCGGCTTGAACCTGACGGCTGCTTCCCACGTCGTTCATTTCGACCGCTGGTGGAACCCCGCGGTCGAGAATCAGGCGACAGACCGCGCTTTCCGCATCGGTCAGAAGCGCAACGTTCTCGTGCACAAGTTCGTCTGCCGCGGAACCGTAGAGGACCGAATCGATCAGATGATCGATGAGAAGGCCAAGCTCGCCGGCGATATCCTGAGCGGCGGCGCTGAGACGCTGCTGACGGAAATGAAGGACGACGAGCTGTTGTCCCTCGTTGCGCTCGATCTGGCGTCAGCCCAGAAGGAGGACTGACATGAGCTTCTTTCGATGGGGACGAAAGCCCAGCGTCGCTCAGCAGCGAGCCAAAGCCGAGAAGCTGCTCGCCAAGAAGGGCAAGGCAAGCGGCCTGTCGCCGGTCGTGATCGAAGGCAACAAGATCGCCTCGAGCTTCTGGGGCAAGGCCTGGTGCGACAACCTCGAGCGCTACAGCGATTACGCCAATCGGCTGCCGCGTGGCCGCAGCTACGTCCGCAACCGCTGCGTAATCGATCTGCAGATCGCCAGCGGCATGATCACGGCCCAGGTCAGCGGCTCGTCACTCTACAGGATCTCGATCAAGATTGCCCCGCTCGACGAGAAGGCTTGGCGCGCCATCTGCCGCGATTGCTCCGGTAGCATCGATTCGATGGTCGAGCTGCTGCAGGGGCGTCTCTCGAAGGCGGTGATGGATCGCGTCTGCCGTGCCGGCGACGGACTGTTTCCGGCACCGAAATCGATCGAGCTTTCATGCAGCTGTCCGGACGGCGCCTACATGTGCAAGCACGTGGCTGCCGCTTTGTACGGCGTCGGCGCGCGACTGGACCGCCAGCCGGAGCTGCTGTTTGCCCTGCGCGACGTAGACCAGCAGCGGCTCATTCAACAGGCGAGCAGTATGCCGGAGGCGACTGCAGGAACGGCGCCCACCAATCCGGACAAGCTCCTTGGCGATGCCGACCTCGCAGCCCTGTTCGGCCTCGACATCGACCAACCGGCGGCGCCGCCCGAGAAGCAGGTGACAACGAGCAACGGCACAGGCCGGCAATCCGCAGGTCGTCGCGTGGCGAAGAGCAACACGAAGAGCGGGCGCGATCCGAAAGGCGCGGCCCAAAGCAAACCCGCCCGAGCCGGCCGGACGACGAAAGGCAAGCCCGCCAGTCGGAGCCGTTCGGCGAAATCCACGAAGTCACCGTCGGCGAGGGGGCGGCAGAAAATTCAGGTCCTGGTGCCGTGACCGGACTGCCCTCTGCCTTGTATGGAGACCGAGCCACTTTTGTGGCGCGATCCCCTAACAAGCGGACACGGTCTACGGCAGCGTTTCCGTCGCGCTACGCACGCATCGCGATGGCAGCTAATGGGATGTCTCGATTAGGAAGTCTGCAAGCGGCGTTTCGCCGCGGTCTTGTTGCTCGGGCGTGCGTTTACTCCAGCATGTGGCCCGGCTGAGTCGACGCGAAATCGGCATAAGGTTCGCGAGGATCTCCAATCGACCCGCACCGTCGGCGGGGAGGGGCGATTTCCGACCGAACCGCCGATGATGGACTTCGAGCCATCAGCGCCGCTGTGAAATGTGACCGGACCAGATCGAGATCGTCAAATGGCACTGCTCGATGAATACGATGTCGTGGTGATCGGAAGCGGCCCCGGCGGTGAAGGTGCCGCCATGACTGCAGCGAAGGGCGGCAAGCGCGTCGCCGTAATTGATCAAGACGCGGAGGTAGGTGGCTCGTGCACACATCGTGGCACCATACCAAGTAAGGCGCTCCGCCATGCTATTCAGCAGATGACGGAGGAACTCGGTTTCTCGGAGCACTATCATTTCGACACAATCATCCGTGACGCCGAACGGGTCATCCGTGAGCAGGTATCGCTCCGCAGCGGATTTTACGAGCGGAACCGCGTGGATGTCGTGAGTGGGCGCGCTGTCCTGGCGGGCCCCAATACGGTGGAAGTATTGCTCGCGAATGGTGGCCGCAGACAGTGTCAGACTGGGCGCATCATCATTGCCACCGGCTCGAGACCTTATCGGCCTGATGATGTTGATTTTACCCACGCACGCGTGGTTGACAGCGATACCGTGCTCAAGCTGAAGGAGACGCCACGCAGTATCACGATTTATGGCGCTGGAGTGATCGGTTGCGAATATGCTTCGATCTTTCGCGGCTTGCGGATCAAGGTCAACCTGGTCAATACGCGCGACAAATTGCTGGCGTTTCTCGACGATGAGATCATCGACGCTTTGGCCTACCATCTGCGCGAGAATGGCGTGTTGATCCGGCACAGCGAAGAGTATGAGCGGGTCGAAGTCAACGCGGGCGGTGTGCGTGTGCATTTGAAGTCGAAGAAGGTCATCCAGAGCGATGTATTGCTGTGGGCCCAGGGCCGCACTGGTAACACCGACGGCATCGGACTGGAGCCGCTAGGCATCGAGTGCAATGCGCGTGGCGGTATCAAAGTCAACGACTCATATCAGACATCGCAGTCACACATCTACGCCGTGGGCGATGTGGTGGGAAATCCCAGTCTTGCCAGTGCAGCCTATGATCAGGGCAGGTTCGCAGCAACCCACGCGCTGACCGGAATATGTGAGCAGCGTTTGGTAGAAGACATTCCGACCGGCATTTACACACTTCCGGAGATCAGCTCGCTCGGCGCGACCGAGCGAGAGTTAACGGAGCGCCGTGTTCCGTACGAAGTAGGGCATGCCTTTTTCCGACACTTGGCCCGCGCGCAGATCACGGGGCGCACCACGGGAATGCTGAAAATTCTATTTCATCGAGAAACACTGGCGATATTGGGTATCCATTGCTTCGGCAGCGGCGCATCGGAAATCATTCACATCGGGCAGGCGGTGATGACGCAACCCGGCGCAGCCAACACGTTGATGTATTTTATCAATACTACATTCAATTATCCGACTATGGCGGAGGCGTATCGGGTGGCGGCACTCAACGGGTTGAACCGCGTCCGGTGAACCCGAATGGTTGGTGCTCAGACACGCTTCTGGTCTTTCACGCAGGCCAGCATCTGGTCCCAAGCCTCGCACTGGATTTGAGCACGACGTTTTACGCAGTCGAAACCGCGCGTCCTGCACGACCCAGGTATCGAGGCCAACGGTGCTGGTCAGAAAACGGCAGGGAGGCAGCATCCGCTCTCGCCCGCCAACGGTCTACCTCCGTTTCCGGACACGCCCGGCACTGCGACGTGAGCGTCATGTCAGCGTCGGCGGCCGTCCGCTATTGGGATCAAGCCACGTTTGGCGAGGGTGGCAGACCAGAGCGATCCGCCATGATCGAGTTTGGCTAAGGGATTGACGTTACCAAGCATCGGTGATGGCGAAGCTTAGAAACCCCTTTCCCGCCTGCGGACTTGCTCAGTGAGGCGCCCCATCGATCGGCTCCAGCGTAACGTCGAACGATAGGAAGCGGTCGAAGTGCGGCATCTTGCGGTAGCGGCGCCTCGCCAGGAACCGTTCCGGCGACTGCGGCGAGGGTTCGGCGTCGAGCAGTCCGAAGAGCGCCAGCATGCGGAGGATGCGCAACTCTAGCACTAGGCTGGAGGAATCTAGCTCGGCTTCGAGGACGCCGGTCACAGGGACTGTCGTGAGCCGCGCCAGTCGGCCCGGCGTCTCCCAATCAAGGGCCAAGTGCGACAGCACCCAGACGATGACGCCGATGTCGCCTTGCGGCCAGGACGGCACGGGACAGCCATCCCAGCGGCCGAGGTTGACGCGCCAGAATAAAATCTCGAACACCCGCGCCGCGAGGCCGCCGGCTCCGCCCGTTCCGAGAATCTTCCTCGCTTTGGCCGTCGGCACCAGCGTCTTGCCTGCGCGACGGAGCAATGGCATGGCCGCTGGAAAAGGTTATCGAAACGGCAGGACCGCACAATCCCAATGAGCGGCATCACCGGACGATTCGCGGTCACAGGCGATATCAGTCCTGACGTCGCCTGGCTGTTGTCGCTCGGTGCCAAATGCGCCGCTGGAGCCGACACTGCGTTGGGTTGCGGGCGGTATCGGCTACGGCATTGACTGTGGCTTCGTGAATGGAAGGCAAACGTCAGCGGGCTATACTGGCGCGCCGCTTCGGATTGCCGCCTGATCAAGATCGAGCTCGCCATCACCGGCGAGGCTATCTGGCAAAGACGCGGCGTCTGCAAGCTACGCAGCCACGATCTCGCGTTTCAACGATGCCGGCGGGCGCCAGATCCGCCGCCCCGCGTCGTGAACAATCAAACGTTCCGCACACAGCAATCTCGCCTGGACGGTTCCCCTCGTCGGTCGGGTGGCAACAGTCGTTACTACCTCGACCCGCCGCTCCCGGGACGCTGGCAGGGGAGATAACCCCTTCTGAATCCCCCTTAAGTCTTCCGCTGTGGCCGGTCTTCTTTGATGAGCTTACCTGATCAAGCTCAAATCCCCTCCGACCCGGCATGGACCGAGCGCACATCCTACTACGGTTTGCGCGGTTGGGCTCTGGCAATTCGATGAGCAGCCAGCATCTCGACAAGCTTCTTGCTTGCGGTTAGTCGGTCGGCGAGATTATACGCTTCGCTCTGATCCGACGTTTGATCAAGCAAGGTGCCGACAATGGCGATCAACTCCGGTGCCGCAACGGCGATACCTGTCATGATGATTTTTCGCATCAAATGTGGGTTGATGCGTCGATCGAGCTCTTCCTTCGTCGTCTTACAGAACCGGCGGTAGAAAGTCCCTGCCGACATGTCGTTTCCCCCACTCGTAATCCACAACCTCGTGCTCTCCCTGCCATTAAGAAGAAAAGGGCGCACCTCAGTCAGCCAGAAGTCAATGTCGGGTGTCAGCGTGCCAGGGAGGTCGGCATCGCTCTCCCGGCGGGATTTCATCTCTGCGGCCGAGTAGCGGAGCCTGTAGTTGTCTTCCGGATTGACCACGAGATTAACCCCTACGATAGTGCCGACATGGTTCTTCCGTCGCACTGCCTTCGAGGCGCCGAGCGCTAGCATCAACCCGTCACCGAACTCTGCGGCGATGGTTGGATTGGAAAGTGCCGTCGGCTTTAATCTCTCCATACGGCGCAATCCGGCAAAATAGACTTCCGACGGGGCCGCCAGACGGTCGCGCTCATCACGAGAAGGACGAGCGTGCCGCCGAAGACGCTGCGCAACCGTACGTATTCTTGTCGCATCGAAGTTGGGGTCCATGGCAGTCAGTGCTCTTGCGAGCCATACGAGGTATGCCCACCGACTCGTTGTGGCCAACCGGAAAGTCAAGCTTTCGACATAGGACTTGAGATTATCTTCAGTCAGGCGCTCGTGCGGCGAAGCCGCTGGATCGAGGCGCCCCTGTGCTGTCAAAAAGCTCAACCATTGTCCGTAACCCAATTCAACATTGCTCAGGGTCGCCGGAGCCCAGTCGACACCCACGCCGTCCGCCTCGAACAGCTCGCCCCGCTCCAGGCCTTTCCGCCAAAACTCCTGGTCCAACACCGGCCATTCCGCCAATGGTACGGATTGTGGTCTTCTGTTCATGTTTTCATCCCCGCGTGCGACGGCTTTGAGGGCTGCGTGAACGCGCGGAGATCGACATCAGCTGTCGCGTCTCAAGTAAGTTGATATACTTGGCCCATGCCTATCCCCTCAGTACCGGCGCAATCGTTTTGTAGGAAGTCGCCATCGAGGAGATGAACCGATGTCGAGCGAGATGCAGAACAGCTTGTGGCG
>LNDR01000230.1 GCA_001464755.1 Rhizobiales bacterium Ga0077524 | reverse complement strand
ATGCGGCTTTTCAGGGCCTCGTGGATGGCGTCGACCTTGGCCATCACGCCGAGATAGCATTGGCTGTCGCCCTTGGTGCCGACCACGCCGACCGAGGGCTCGTGAATGAGATCCGGATCGGTGCCGAGTTCGCGGGCGAGGCCGATGGTCTGCGTCGAGCGGCCCGGATGGCGGTCGATGAGGACGATTCTCGAGTTCTTCAAGGGAGGGTTCCTTCCAGCAACGGCGATCTCGGCTAGGAGCGTGGCGCTCCGCCGGGGCCGCGGTCGAGCGTTTGAGCTATCGATCTCAGAAAACGCCCGCCGGAACAAGGGGTGGAGCTTCCGTGATCGCTTTCGGGCTTGGCATCTAGGACCGACCAGGGTCGCGGCCGACGAAAATGCCGGCTTGCTCGATGGCGGTCAGCTCGGCGTCTGCAGGGCCAAAGGCAGAGTCATCAGCGGTCAGCGAGCCGACCAGCCGTTCGAGATCGGCCAGACGGCGCTTGCCGTCGAGGCGCTCGAGGACGATGGCCGAGACCGCCGGCTCGAAGAACCGGTCGCGGTCGCTCTGCGTCAGGATCAAGCCTCGGAGGCGGTTGTCGCCCAGTTGGAAGCGGTTGAGCGTGACAAGGCGCAGCGCGCCCTGGAAGGTCGTGAGGAGTTGCAAGAGACCGGTGTGCGGACTGATGTAGATGCCGCCGCCGTGGCTAGAGGAGACGGTGCGATCGTCGCGCCCACGGAAGCGTTGCAGCTCCAGAAACCTCAAGCGGGAGAGCGCCTCGTCCCAGTCGATTTCGTAGACGGAGCGATAAAGCTCGCGCTTTTGCGAGAAAACGCGGCGGTAGGCGACATAGCTGCCGAGATAGGCCTCGTAGGCGGCGAGCATATAGCCGCCGTATGCCTCACCCGCACGTGCGTCGCCGTCAGGGGCGTGGTCATCGGCCGACGGATGGGCGACGAGACCTTCAAGGTCGATAGCGAGAACCCGGGCGACCTTGGCGACTGTGACGTCGCGAACGGAGTGCCCGGCCAGCAGGTTGCCGAGAGTGCGTTCCTTCACCACGGCGCGCTCGGCGAGAGCCTCGCGCGTGAGGCCCTGCTTGGCCATCTCGAGCCGAATGCGACGGACCAGCGCCTCACGCGCGGCTTCGCCGATCAGGGAGCCCATGGCGCCTCTTTTGCCGTAAGTTGCCTCATTTTGCTGGAATCTAGAGATCGATCGGCATCGGAGCAAGTCCGGCGTTAGCGCTGGATCGCGGCGGGCCATTGGCTATAGCTTCGCCGGCGCGGCGCCACCTTCACGCGACGCAGACGTGGCGGGGAGCGGCATCTTGGGCGAGCGGGCAGGCACGAAACTGGCGCGCATTCTGCGCGACGCGCCTACGGCCGCATCGAACGTTCGCGGCATTCTGTTCATGACGACGGCGTGCGCGTCCTTCGCGTGCGGCGACACGATCATGAAACTTTCGTCGGGCGCCGTGCCGACCAGCGAGCTGCTGTTTCTTCGGGGCTGCTTCGTCACCCTGGGCGGGTTTCTGGTGGCGTACTGGCTCGGCGCCTTGTCACTCCTGCATCGGGCGCTGTCTGGCGCGATGGCGATCAGGGCGGCCGGCGACGTCACGGGGGCTTGGAGCTTCCAGATGGCGCTGGCGCGGATGCCCTACGCCGACCTCAGTGCCGTGGGGCAGTTGACGCCGCTCTCGATTACGGCAGCCTCGGCGCTGTTTCTCGGAGAGAAAGTGGGTTGGCGCCGCTGGACCGCGACGATGATCGGGCTAGCGGGCGTGCTGCTGATCATCCGGCCGGGCTCGAGCGCGTTCAACTGGTGGGCGCTGGCGGGCATCCTTTCGGTGCTCGGGTCGACGGTCCGGGATCTCGGAACGCGCTATGTCGACCGCAGCGTGCCGCCTGCGATCATCATGATGCTGTCGGCAGCGGCGACGACGATCACGAGCCTGATCGTTGCACCCTTCGCTGGGTGGAGCACGCCGTCGGCAGGACTTGTGGCCGTGATGGCGCTCTCCGCGATGTTTTCTCTGGTCGGACAGATGTGCGTGATCATCTCAGTCAGATCGGCGGACATCTCGGCGGTCGCGCCCTTCCGCTATACGATCATTCTGTTCGCAATCGCTTCTGGCGTGCTGGTCTTCGGGCACTTCCCCGATGCCTTGACGCTCACCGGCACGGCGATCGTGGTGGCAGCGGGTCTCTACACGTTCTATCGCGAGCAGTCGCTGCGCAAGCTCGCCGATCGGCCGCGCCCGTGAGCACGCCTCTCCTCGATATCGCCACTGGAGCAACATGAGCAGAAATCTTCTCGGCATCGGGGCGGTGATCGGCGCGGGCGCGGCGATGATGTCGGCGGACGCCCTGGCGAAAGTTGCTGTGGCCGAGACGACGCTTGGGCAAACCATTGCCGGGCGGGGGCTTGTCGCGTGCCTGATCCTGACGACAGCGGGTCTCATGCAGGGGCAGATCCGGTGGCACCCGGGTCTGCTCTCGAGGCCGGTGATCGTGCGCATTCTGGCCGAGGTGGGCGCCGGCATCTCGATGGTCGGTGCGCTCGGGTTCATGCCAATCGCCAATGCGACGGCAATCCTGCAGTTCATACCACTGGTGACGACGATGGCCGCCGCCTTGCTGTTTGCCGAGCAAGTGGGCTGGCGGCGATGGATGGCGGGTCTGGCTGGCTTCGCGGGCGTGCTGCTGATCCTGCAGCCAGGAGCCGCCGGATTCACGTGGTGGTCACTTCTCGCCGTCTCGGCGATGCTGTGCATGTCGACACGAGACTTGGCCACGAGCCGCATCGACCGCAGCGTGCCGACGCTGCTCATCGGAGCCGTATCGGCCGGGGCCGTCTCGCTGGCAGGCTGCGTCCTTGCGGCAGTGACCGGCTGGGCACCCGCGACGCCAAGGAGCCTCGCGTTCACGGTCGCGGCAGGAGTGGCGCTCGCTGCGGGGTTCATCTGTCTTGTCGTCGGCATGCGCAATGCCGAGATGTCGGCGATCGCGCCGTTCCGCTACTTCACCCTGCTGTGGGCGATCCTGATGGGCTATTTCGCGTGGGGCGAGGTGCCCAATTCGCTTGCCTGGGCCGGCATCGCGATCGTCGTGGGGGCCGGGCTCTATGCCTTCGGTCGCGAGCGCACGCTGATGCAGCAACGCGTGCGCGAGCAAGTTCGGCCGCAGGAGGCCGCACGGACATGACCGCACTCCCGGTCGCCAACCCCAGCCCAGGCAACCTCGTCGCCATTGCCGCCATGATGGGCTCGCAGGCCGTGTTCACGGTGAACGATGCGCTGATGAAGCTCGCCGCGCGCGAGATGCCGGGCGGGCAGGCGATCTTCATCCGGGGTCTGTTCACGATTGCGCTGGCGCTGGCCCTCGCGGTGGCAATGGGTGGGCTGAGGGTGTGGCCCTCACGGAAGGATTGGCCGCTGATCGGCTGGCGCAATGTCGGGGAAGTGGGGGCGACGCTGCTCTATCTGACGGCGCTGTTCAACATGCCGATTGCCGACGCGACGGCGATCCTGCAATTCCTGCCGCTGGCAATCACGGCCGGTGCGGCTCTCTTCCTCGGTGAGCCCGTGGGCTGGCGGCGGTGGCTCGCGACGTCGGTGGGCTTTGTCGGCGTTTTGCTGATCATCCGTCCCGGCACACCGACGTTCACCGGCTGGTCACTGGTGGCACTCGCCTCACTAGCGGCGATCGTCCTGCGCGACCTGACGACGCGGCGCATCGACCGGCAGGTGCCGACCGTGCTGCTGACGCTCATCTCTAGCCTGTCCGTCACGACGGCGGCCTCAGCATTCGCCTTCGTCGAGCCGTGGCATCCGCCGACGCCAAAGGGCATGGCGATGGCCGGTGGCGCGGCGTTCTTCGTTTTGGCGGGCTATTACCTCATCATCGAGGCGATGCGACGGGGCGATGTGGCAATCGTCTCGCCCTTCCGCTACTCGGTCATCATATGGGCGATCATCGCGGGCGTTCTGCTGTTTGGGGAAGTGCCCGACCCGATCGCACTGGTGGGAACCGGAATCGTAATTGCGGCTGGCCTCTACACCTTCTTTCGCGAGCGCCAGCTCGCGCGGCGAAAGGGCCCCGCATGAGCAACAATCTGATCGGCATCCTGGCCATGCTCGCCTCGGCCGCCGGATTCATCGTCAACGACGCCATCGTCAAGGTGATCACTGAGGAGCTGCCGAACGGCCAGATCATCTTCCTGCGCGGGCTGGCGGCGACGGCGCTGCTGGCGGTTCTCACGACCGTCGTCGGTGCATGGCGGCCGCTGCACGTGCTCCTCGCGCCGGCGATGATCGTGCGCCTGGTCGCGGCCGCTTTCTCGACGCTGTTCGTCGTGGCGGCGCTGCGCCATCTGCCGCTGCCCACGGTCAATGCCATTCTGCAGGTATCGCCCCTTGTGGTCACGGCCGGGGCCGCGCTGCTGCTCGGCGCGCATGTCGGCTGGCGACGATGGACGGCTTCGCTGGTTGGCTTCATGGGTGTGCTCCTGGTCATCAAGCCCGGCACAGGCGCGTTCGGTGCCGAAATCTGGCTCGCGCTAGCGTGCCTGCTCTCGTCAGCGACGCGCGATCTCACAACACGTTTCATCGATCATTCGACGCCGTCGATGCTCGTGACATTCGCGGCTTCGGCGATGGTCATGCTGGCCGGGCTGGCACTCTTGCCGTTCGAGACGTGGGTGGTGCCTTCGCCGCGCGCGACGGCGCTTATTCTCGTGACGGCGGGGTGCCTGTTCGTTGCCTACCATTTCGGCGTCATCGCCATGCGTATCGGCGATATCCCGGTGGTGGCACCGTTTCGCTACGCTTCGATCCTGGGTGCTTTGGCGCTCGGCTACGGCATCTGGGGCCATGTGCCGGACGCTGTCTCACTCGTTGGAATTGCCATGATCGTGGCGGCGGGTCTCTATCTGCTCTACCGCGAGCGGTCGGTCGCACGCGCCGCAGCGGCCGGTGCGACAGGTCAACATGGCAAGCCGGGGATGACGGATCGAAAAGCGTGATCCGGGCGTTCGAGTTGGCGGGAACGGGCGAGGGACGTCCAGCGGAGGCTGGCTGGCTCCGGCAGCCAGCGCGAAGGCCTTCATCGACGGTTCATGTCCGCTTCCTTAGTGCGCAGAAGTCGGCGTGCTCGGGGCGAACAACCCAAGGCACCGGGCAAGACGGATCTGGAGGAACAAGTGAGCACGCTTACGGACGGCACTCTGCAAGACTTTTTACGCCACGTTCCGCCCATGACGATTGCGTTCGACGGCGATTGCGCCCAAGCCGCCGGTGTCGATCTCTGCGTTGCCGCGATCAATCTTCCGCACCGCAGCGATCGCTGGCAGGCGCTGTCGAGCCGACTTGCGACCGTTGGTCTCGACAAGGTCATCCAGGTACCGGCTGTCGAAGGTGCCCGGCTGTCGCGGGACCAGATTCGCACCGTGCTGGGTGGTTCTCTCGAACATTTCGAGGATCCGCCGAGCAGCCATTTCGTCCTGACCCACCCCGCTGTCGGCTGCTTTCTCTCGCACCTCGCCGTGTGGCGCTGGATGCTCCAGGCGGGTGTCCCGCGCATGCTCGTCCTCGAGGACGACGCGGCGCCAACGCTGGATTTTACGGCAGACCGGCTGAGGATGGCGGTCAACTCTCTGGACCGCGGATCGGGCTTCATGCTGCTCGGCCGCATCATCATGGACGGCATGGCGGAGCGGCCCAGCGGCTCGGAGCTGGCTCGAATCTATTTCTTCAATGGGACTTTCGCGTATTTGATCACGCCGCAGGCGTGCGCGGCACTCATTCGAAGCCTAGTGCCGCCGAGCGGCCACATCGACCATGAGATCAGCAAATTTCTGGTCGCGCGCCGGGACACGTTTGCCGCTCACTACGTGGAGCCGCCGTTGTTCGACCCGGATTGGTCGTTGCGCAGCGACTGCTATGTGCCTCTCACCGAAACAAGCGACGCGGACCGGGCACTCGGCGAGCTGTTCAGGTCTACTCGGCACCTTCTCGAAGCAGAGGGGCGCCCCCTGCTGCCTGCCTATACCTGAAGGCCGCTGGCGCACTCAGCCCCGCATCGCGCTCGAAGCGACGCGGGGCCGAAACGCGTCGATCCCTCAGAGTTTGAAGGGCACGACCGTCTGCTGTTGGGTGCCGAGGCCTTCGATAGCGAGCTTCATGACGTCGCCGGCCTTGAGGAAGAGCGGCGGCTTCATGCCGAGGCCGACGCCCGGGGGCGTGCCGGTGGTAACGACGTCGCCAGGCTCGAGCACCATGAACTGCGAGACGTAGTGCAGGATGAAATCGCACTTGAAAATCATGGTCTTCGTGGAGCCGGTCTGCATCCGCTTGCTATTGAGATCGAGCGACATCGGCAGATTGTTGACGTCCTTGACCTCGTCGCGCGTGACGAGCCACGGGCCGAGCGGTCCGAACGTCTCGGCGCACTTGCCCTTCATCCATTGGCCGCCGCGCTCGATCTGGAAGTGACGCTCCGACACGTCATTGCAAATGGTGTAGCCGGCGATGTGGCTCTGGGCGTCGGCCAGCTCGACGTAGCGCGAGCGCTTGCCGACGACGAAGGCGATCTCAAGCTCCCAGTCGAGCTTCGTCGAGCCGCGCGGGATCATGACGTTGTCGTTTGGGCCGCAGATGCAGTTGGTCAGCTTGTAGAAGATGATCGGCTCGGTGGGAACGGGCTGGCCGGCCTCGGCGGCGTGGTCGGCGTAGTTGAGGCCGATCGCCATGAAGTTCCGCACATTGCCGACCGGCGGGCCAATGCGCGAGCCAGCGGGGGCCTCGGGCAGCGTGGCCGGGTCGATCGCTTTCAGCGTGGCGAGGGCCGCATCCGACAGGACGTTACCGTCGATGTCCTTCACGTGGGCGGAAAGATCGCGGATTTTGCCTTGGGCGTCGACAAGACCGGGTTTTTCGGCGCCAGCGGGGCCGAAGCGGCAAAGTTTCATGGGAGAGCGCTCCTCGGAGTGTCTATTTGATTTCGCATCCCAATCGGTAGGACGGGGGCGGCAAGGTGGCAAGAGCGTTGCGCAAACAGCCGGGCGTCAAGCCTTTCCGGCGGCGATTGCGGGACGACGACCGAACTGGCGACCGGCGAGAAGGGCGAGGCAGGCGACGATCGTTACGCCAGCCGCGATGGCGAGGCCCGGACGGTAGCCGCCGAAGCCGTCGCGGAGGAGGCCGAGAAGCGCCGGGCCCGTGGCCGAGGTGAGCTGGATGGCGGTCGCGGCCGCGCCGTAGGTGGCGCCGAAGGCCTCGGCACCGAACTCGCGGCGAACCACGACGGGGCCAAGCGTGGTGATGTGGCCGATGCCGTAGCCGTAAACGAGGCTCGCCGTGACGAGCACGGGAACGGTGGGGCACGCGGCGAGCGCCGCGAGGGCGGCCGTCTGCACGAGCATGATGGTCATCGCCAGCAGGCGGACGTCCACGCGGTCGACAATGCGGGCGAGGATCAGGCGGCCGATGAAGGCCGTGACGCCGGTGGCGCTGACGAGCAGACCGGCGCCGGCCATGCCGAGCAGCGGGCTCGCCAAGGCGACGTGGTGGGTGATGAAGCCGATCTGGACGGTGAGGGCGAGCGCGAAGCCAGCCGCTGCGGTCCAGAGGAGGACGCGGGGGCGGCCGGTCACGGCCATCGGAGCCGATCGGCTGGATGGCGGGCCCGTGGTCGCAGCGGCCATCGGCTCGCCGTCGCGGGCGAGGCCGAGATCGGAGGGGCCGCGATAGCGCAGGACGAGCCCGACGAGGGGCAGCAGGATGGCGACGGCGACGAGGCCGGCCGCGATCAGGCCGTGCTCCAGGCCAAGCCGCTGCAGGGCGAGCAGCAGCAGCGGCACGCCGGCAATGGCTCCGACGCTGGCGCCCATGATGGCGAGCGTCATGGAGCGGCCCTGATGGCGCTCAAACCACGGTGCGACAGTGGCCGAGATGCCGGTGGTCGAGAGCGTGGACCATCCGATGCCGACGAGCGCAAAGCACGGGTAGAGCTGCCACGGTGACTGCACCTGGCCGATCAACGCCACGCCGAGGCCGAGGCAAAGCGCGCCGATGGAGAGGACGGGGCGGGGGCCGTAGCGGTCGATGCTGCGACCGACGAGGCGCTGGACGGAGGCGCTGACCAGGAAGAACAGCGTGATCGCGAACGACACCTCGGCGACGGGCCAGCCGTGCGCCGATGTGACCGCCTGCAGGTAGACGCTGGCGCCGAACAGGCCCAGCGCCCAGGTGACGGCGGCGATGACGAAGCAGGCGGCGACGACGCGCCAGCCGTAGAACACGCCATTGGGTGCGGTACCGGCCGGCATGGCGCGTGGGCCTCCTTGGCAGACGAGGCGGCTACTTGGCGCGAATGGGCGGCGGGCTCGCCAGATTGGGGATGAGGCGGTTGGCGATATCGTCGGTGGCGCCGGTGGCCATGAGGTAGCCCAGTGCCACGGCGATCAGCGCGAGGGCGAACCAGAACACGGGCCGCTGGCGGCGCCAGAGCAGCGCCCAGGCAACTATGACGAGGGGCAGGCCGAGGATGACGGCGCCGTAGAGCTTGGGGGTCATGGGGAGCCTTCCGCTCACATCTCGCCGAGCACGCCGAGCAGGAACGCCGCGGCGGCCAGGACGATCAGGACGATCAGAGTTGCCAGGATATAGACGGCGCTCGCCACGTCCAAGACGAAGAGAACAAGCAGCAACGCAGTACCCGCCAGCGAGGCGAGCCAGAACGCGAAGCCCGATTCGAGCGTGTACTTGCGCACGAGCCACATCAGGGTGCCGGTGGCCGCGAGTGTCAGCACGACCTCGATGACGACGCGCATGTCGAGGCTCATGACGAGCCGCCTGTCGCGAAGCAGGCATCGATGCGGGCCATCGTCGCCGGGTCGAGCGGTCCGGCGTTGGCGGCATCGATGCATTCCATCAACTCGCGCTGGTTCTTGCAGCCGAGCACGACCGTATCGACGCCCTGCATCGCGAGCGCGTAGCGGTGAGCCAGCGCCGCGGCCGAGGTGCCGAGTTCGCGGGCCAGCGTCCGGAAGCCGGCACTGCGGCGGTAGTCGACGGCGACGCCGTGGCTCTCGGGGAGCGCGCGGTCGAGCGTATCGACCAGCGCGCCGCCCTGCACGGGCCGGATGCCGAGGACGCCGACGCGCGCCGCCTTGGCGGTCGCGATGATCTCGCGGGCGCGGCTGGGGCCGGCGAAGTATTTCAGCTCCCCGGGGGAATCGAGCGGGTTGGTGATGGCCTGGACGGCGGCGGGGCGCGATGCCTGGCCCATGGCCGCCAGAATGCACTCGGGGATGCCAATGCCGGTGACGCCCCAGGCGCCGATGCGGCCCTCGGCGACCAATCGCTCGCAGACCGGCACGAAGCGCTCGAGATAGGTGGTCCAGCGGGTGGCGGGCCGGTCGGTGTAGGCGCTGGCGTCGTAGTCGTCGGGAATGATGTTCGAGTGCAAGAAGAAAAGATCGACGCGCTCGAGTTGCATGCGCGCCAGACTTTCCTCCAGGCTGCGGACGATGTTGCCCTCGACCTCGCCGTCGGGCGGCGTGCCCAGGCGGTGCTTGGTCGTCACCCTGATGCCAGCGGGCAAGCGCCCCTCGAATGCCGCGCCGACGACGGTCTCCGCTTCGCCGTTACCGTAGGCCGGCGCCATGTCGAGCAGGGTGATGCCGTTGTCGACGGCTGAGCGGACCGTCGCGATGCATTCGTCGCGCGTGGTCTCGCCCCAGAGCTGGCCCACTCCCCCGCCGCCGAGAGTGAGGAGACTTACCGGCCAGAGCTGGCCCAATTGGCGGGTTTGCATGCGTGGGTGCTCCTGGTCGTAACGGGCTTGGGACGGTGGCGGGCTGTTGGCGCGAGGATAATGGCAGCCGCGGGAGGGTCGAAAGGGAAAATGATTGGAGACGATAGATTGACCGTTGGCGGCATGCCGGCAGAGACCGGCGCTCTCTAGCCACCGCCAAGGCCCTCGCGCCGCCGCAATCCGTCCATTAGGCTGAGGACGGATAGGGGGATGGCGGCATGAGCGAGGAGCCGGAGAGTTCGGACGCCGGAGTGAGCGGGACGGTTGCGAGAGCGACGCCCGAGACCATCCGTGCGGCCGAGGCTGCGGCGCAGAAGGCGCGGCTGATCGCGCTCAAGGCCGAGAAGGCGTCCGGCAAGCGACCGCCCGGCGTCGCGCACGGCCGCTGGCTCGGCGATTTCCTGGACCAGGACACCGACACGGGCCTGCTGCCGGCCGAGGCGAAGCTGCTGGCGGCGATCTATCTCGACGGGTTCACCTACGACCGGCTGGTGGGCGGTTCTCCGCTCGACGCCGAAACGCGGCTGCGGTGGCTGGCGCGGCAACCCATCAGCCATCGCATCGCCGATTTCCGGCCGCAGCCTTACGAGCAACTGGTCAAGGTGCTGCGCGAGATGGGGCACGAGCGGGATGCGCGCGAGATCGCCAAGGCACGGCAGGATGCGGAGCGCACGGCGCGGTGGCATCGCAACTGGCCGCAGAAGCCGGTCCGGGCAATCGGGGCGCAAGTGGAGCGGTTCGTTCTCGGCGGACTAGGCGGCTACGGCTACGCCAGAAAGCGGCTTGCTGTCTTTTTCTTGGTGATCTGGCTCGCGGGCGGGCTCGTCTACGACGCGGCCGAGCGGCAGGGGCTGATGGCGCCGACGAGCCCGATCGTGTTCAACGATCCGAAGTTGCAGGAGAAGTGCGGCGGGCTCGGCCAGCGCTGGACGGCGTGCGAGGCGCTGCCGAAGGAGCACACGGCGTTCGGGCCGTGGTTCTACTCGGCAGACGTGGTGACGCCGATCGTCTCGTTCGGGCTGGAGCGCGACTGGGCGCCGATCTATTCGCCACCGTGCGCAGTCGACCCGGAGAAGTGCAACGCGACGCTGCCGCAGGGGAGCGTGCTCAGGCTCGACAATGCGCGCCTGCTGGCGTTGCCGTGGACGTTCCCCCACGGCTTCCTGTGGTGGGTGTACTGGCTACAGGTGGTGCTCGGATGGGGGCTGTCGGCGTTGCTGGTTGCCGTGCTGTCGGGCGTGATGAAGAAGGATTGAGGCGCCGCGGTCAGGCGACGAGGAAGGTTTTGTCGTAGGCGTCCCGCAGCGGGAACGTCAGGTCGATGGAGGCGAGGATGACGCTGCCCTCGGCCGCGATGGTCTCGGCTTTCGGGGGCCAAGCCCCGGCTGCGTCGCGGCACAAATGCTGCGCCTCGATCGACCACGAAGAGAGGATCAGGATCTCGCGCAGCGAGGGGATCGACGCGAAGGCCCAGACGTTGGTCCACGTTTTCTGCTTGTTGCCCGCCGAGAGAATTTCGACGATCAGGATCGGATCGGTGAGCGCGACCTCGCCGGGAACGTCAGGCGAGCAGGAGACCGCAAGGTCGGGGACGCGCATGTTGGTGTCGGCCGCCATATGAGGCGTCACGGCAGCCTCGGTGAGCACGCGGCACCTGCAGCCCTTCAGATGGCTGCCGAGGAGCAGAGCCATATTCGCCTGAATAGTGCCGTGCGTGCTCGTGGCCGGCGACATGGCGACCAATTGGCCGTCAACCAGCTCGTATCGGGTCTCCGAGCCGTCGCCCTCCCACCGCAGGAACTCGGCGGTGGTCATGCGCTCGGGAAGCTTGCGTGCGCTGCTCGACATGGTCCTAGCTTATCGGAAACAGCGCAAAAAAGCGACCCCCAGCAGTCCCAACCCGAATCGAGAAAAGGGCTACTCAGCCGCCCCGCCACCCTCCGTCGCCAGCCAGGCGGCGCAGCAGGCTTTTGCTAGCTCCCGCACGCGCAGGATGTAGCTCTGGCGTTCGGTGACGGAGATGACGCCGCGGGCGTCGAGCAGGTTGAAGATGTGGCTCGCCTTGATGCACTGGTCGTAGGCGGGGAGCGCCATTTTGTGCGTTGCGCGTGGCGACTCCCCTTCGGGGAGCCGGCCGCCACGCGCGTCTCCGGAAGGCGCACCCTTAGAGAGCAGCGACTGGCACTCGGCCTCGGCGTCCTTGAAGTGCTGGAGGAGCATGTCGGTGTTGGCGTGCTCAAAGTTGTAGCGCGAATACTCCTGCTCGGCCTGCTGGAAGACGTCGTTGTAGGTGAG
>LNDR01000229.1 GCA_001464755.1 Rhizobiales bacterium Ga0077524 | reverse complement strand
CGCCGGCGTCCCCCGCTCCCGCCGGCATCGATCCGATCACAGAGGAGCGGCCATATCGTGTGCTATCAAAACCGGACAAATCGAAAAGCTAGTGACACCGAACATCGCGAGCCGTGGGGAGTCCGTTACGGGTCGCGCTCGCTGGCGTTGGTGAGGCGTGATCTTTGTCGTGGTGCGGTCGGAGATCGAGCGATTGCGGCGATCGCGCACTTTTTGGCTGCTGTCACCGGCTTTGCCGCTAATCTGGCCACGTCAAAGAAACCACAATGATAATGGAGGACCGCATGAGGAGCACGCTGCACGTCGCGGTGGCGATCGCCGCTACGATCTCGATGGGCCACATCGCCAATGCCCAGACGCCCGGTCTCAACGATCAACCTCTGACGGACAAGTGGGCGCCGTCCGAATGGGGACCCGACGACAAGGTGGGCGCACCGAACCGGACCACGCCAGAGCTGGTGCTCAAAGCCGTCGGATTGGTCAAGACCGGCAAGGTCGCCACGCTCGGCAAGATCTATGCCTCCGATGCCCCGGCGTTCGGTACGCGTAGCTGGAAGCTGGTGATCCCCGGCATGCCGACGGGAGGCCCCTTCGGCGGCCAGCAGCTGGTCTATAACGATGAACTCGTCACGGCCGAGCTGGGCCAGATCGGCACCCAGTTCGACGGGCCGGGCCACATCGGCGTGATTACCTCGAAGGGCAAGTTCTACTACAACGGTCGCTACCTCGGCGACAAAGGCATCGGCTCCGACGGCATGGGTCCACTGGGCGTCGAGCACGTCGCCCAAAAGGGGTTCGTGTGCCGTGGCGTTCTGCTCGATGCGGTGGCACTGCGCGGCGGCCAGCTGCCGATCCCGAAGGAGAACAGCGCCAGCGACCCCGGCATCGTCACGGCCAAGGACGTCGAGGAGATGGTCAAGCGCCAGGGCATCGCGCCGATCGGCGAGGGCGACTGCGTATTCCTGCATACCGGACACGGCAACATCTGGGATCCGAAGAACTGGGACACGTTCGACGCGGCGGAGAAGAAGCGGCGCGTTGCGCTCTTCAACTCGGGGGAGCCCGGCTTCGGCATCTCGGCCTGCGAGTATCTGGCCGAGCGCAAGATCATTCTGACAGGCGCCGATAGCTGGGCGGTCGAGGCGGTCGGAAAGGGCGCGGGTGGCGAGAACCCGCAACCGTTCGAGTGTCATATCAAGCTGCAGACCAAGCGCGGCATCTGGAACATGGAGAACATGGACCTGACGCAGCTCGTCGCCGACAAGGCGTATGAGTTCCTGTTCGTCTGGTCGCCGCTCAAGATGAAGGGCGCGACGGGCTCTCCGGGGAACCCGGTCGCGCTTTACTGACGGGACGATTGGAGGGGCAGGCATGCGCTGCCCCTCGGCGTCCTCGGACGTACAAAAAAGTCAACGCTGCCGTCAGCCTTCCATGATGCCCGAGATCGTGAAGCCGCCGTCGGCGCCGAACACGTGCCCGGTCGTGAAGCTCGCCTCGCCGGAGGCGAGGAACGCGGCAACGGCGGCAATTTCCTCGGGCCTGCCCCAGCGTTTCAGCGGCATGCGCATCTGCACACTGCCCCACGGCTCGGCCGGCTGGTCCTCGCGAGTCTTGGTCGGTCCTGGGGCCACGGCGTTGACGAGGATGCCGTGCTCGGCGAGTTCGATCGCGAGCGTCTGGGTGAGGTTGATCACGCCGGCCTTGCTGGCGCCGTAGGCGATCCGCCCGCGGCCGCCGAACACCCCGGAGTTCGAGGCGACGTTGACGATGCGCCCGCCGTTGCCGGCCTTGATCATGGCGCGTGCGGCGACCTGACAGAAGACGAACGTGCCGTAGAGGTTGGTGTCGATGATGCGATGCCAGAGCGCGTCGTCCATCTCGAGCGCGGGTGCCCTGTCCATGATGCCGGCGGCGTTGGCCAGCACGTCGAGGCGTCCGAAGGCGGCGACGGCCGCGGCGACGGCAGCCTCGACGCCGGCGCGATCCTTGACGTCGACTGCGCGCCCGATCGCGCGGCCCCCGCTCGCGACGATGGTCTTTGCGTCGGCATCGGCGCGCTCGGCCGAGATGTCGACGACCAGCACCGCCGCCCCTTCCGCCGCGAGCCGGGTCGCGATTGCCGCGCCGATGCCGTGACCGCCACCAGTGACGATCGCTGCCTGGTTCGTGAGCCGCGGTGTCATGTCTGCTGCCTCCCGTGCAAGATGATGTTACTTGCGGGCGAAGTTAGCAGCTCCGCAGTCGGCGTCATGCATTCATCGATCGTTCGGGGCGACCGGAATTTGTTATTCTCCTCGGAGAGCCGATGAAGACTGTCTTGCGAGTGTGGCTGCTGGCCACGGCGGCGTTCCTGGCGGGCGCAATGATCTGGGCTTTCATGCCGGTTCTGGTGCCGATCATTGGACTAACCGTGGCGATCGGTGCCCTGGTCGCGGTCATCGTCGGTTTCGCCCGTTGGCTCGAGCGTGCACGAGGCGTCCGCCACGACGGCTGAGCGGGACGGCCGGCAGAGCCTCACCGACTTCCGCCGAAACCGCCTCCTCCGCCGAAACCACCACCGCGTCTCGGCCCAGGGTTGAAGCCGAGTGGCGGTCCCTCGCGACGCGGGGGACCGATCCGGGGTGGACCACCACGGCGCTCGGACCGTTCCAGACGCGGCGGTCCCGGTGGTCTCGCTCGCTCCCGCTGCCGTTCCCGCACCTTGGGCTCGGTGCGGCGCGGGGGCGTTGCGCGCGGTGGTTTTACCCTCGGCGGATCAATGCGCGGCGGATTGATCGGCCTCGTTTCCGGCTTCGGGGGCTTCACCTGCCCGGGTCCACCCACGCACTGGCCCCGGACACGTCGCTGGCCCGGCCCGCATACGCTCGTGTCGGATGGTTTGCCGATGACTGGGGGCACACACTTCCCGGCAGCGTCGCGGACGAGACGGCCAGGGCAACCGATGGGGCGTCCGGGATCGGGCTGGCCGACACCGATGCACTGTCCGCGAACGCGACGTTGTCCGGGGGCGCATGGGCGTCCATCCCCAGGTCTGCCGATGTCGGGTGGCACGCACTTGCCGCGCGCGTCCTTGATAAGGCCTCCGGGGCAGCCACCACCGATCGGCACGCAATGGCCGGTGCGCGCAAGCCGATGATAACCCGGCCCGCATCCAGGTCCGTCGAGCGGCTGGCACCGTCCGGTGCGCGCGTTGAAGGGCGCGTTGAGCGGGCAGGCCACCGGCGGGCAGCGCCCGCTGCGCAAGCGGTCACGGCCGTCCGGGCACTTCGGCAGCACGACGATCGGGGGAATGACCGGAAGCGGGATGCATTGGCCGCTGAGCAGCCGCGTCAATCCGATGCCGCAAGGCTCGGTGACGATGCGCGGGCGGCAGGCGTCGTCCCTCCAGCGCTCGCCTGTGGCGCAGCAACTGCCATCCGGCTTGCGCCGCGACGGGTCAGAGCACCCGACGACCGGCGGGATGCGGCACGTGGCGGCCGAGGCCCACCAGACGGTGCCGCGTGGGCAGCAGGCGCCGGAGGGCGTCAGCCGGGCCTTGTCCCAGCACACGGGACGCCAGCGACAGGTTCCCGTCTCCGGGTCCCACGGCGCGCTGAGCGGGCAGGGGCAACGTCCACCGGGAAGGGGTGGCCGACCGTTGGCGCATACCTCGATCGGCGGCAGGAAGCCGTGCAACGGCGTGAACGAACCGGCGAGCAGCGGCGTCGAGATGGGTGGCCCTTTCGCCGGGCTGACGAGCTTCGGATCGCCGAGCTTGATCCAGAGGCAGGCCGGATGGGCGTCTGCTGCGGCTGCCGCCAGCCCCTTGAACTTGGCCGGCGCTAGAAGCCCGAGCAGCACGCCGGGCTGCGAGGCGAGCCAGGGATCGGTGGCGGCAAAACAGTTCTGTGCAAACAGTGGCCCTGGTCCCGGCATCTGGACGGTGATCGCGTGCGACAGGCTCTGCCCGGCGGCGAGATCGATCGCGGCGAGGCACGAGAACGGCAGCTTGGTCGGCGCCTCGGTGCAGGCGAGTGGCGGCTCGATCCTGGTGATCGGCGCCTGATGCAGGTTGCCGCCGACGAGCATGTGGTCGGCCAGCAGCACGTCGCCCTTGAACGGCAGCGGACTTGCGTTCGTCACCGTCAGCGCGAAAGTGCAGTCCTCGCCCGGCTTGCAGATGGCCGGACCCGTCTTCGAGACCACGATGCCCGTGCCGCCCTCGGCGCAGGCTTTGCCCTTGCCGTCGGGGTGGTCGATCGTCACGCAATTGCGGAAGCCGACGTTGCCGCCGAGCACGAGGTCGCGTGTGTCGATCCAGAGCGACAGCTCGCGTGCCGTACCGGGGGCTATGAGTGCGGCCGGCAGCTTGCACACGAAGGCACCCTTCGCATTGGCTGCGCAGCTCCATTCTCCGCCGTCCGTGGCGGCCTCGGCAACAGGCAGTAGCGCGCCCTTCCCCGGCCCCCACAGGGTGCGGGTCTCGTCGACGATCTCGATCTCGCCGTCGCCGGTGGCATCGCCTGTGTTGCGCACCACGATCACGCAGCGCACGCGCCCGCCGAAGGCGACAGGCTCGCAGCGCTTCTCGACGACGAGGTTCGGACCTTTGGTCCAGATCGGGATCTCGACGCGTTCGGCGGCGTAGGTCACGCTCGACTTGCACGGACCAAAGATGGCGACGTTGCCGATGTGACCGAAGGCCTCCTCGTCGGCATACTCGGCATCGTAGTCGACGTACCAGGCCTCGAACGGCGGCTCGTTTTCGGGCCTCACGCGGCTCTTGTAGATGCCCTGCAGTCCGCCGACGAGGCGAGGGCCGCCTCGCGACACCCGCACGATGTCGCTGCCGGCGCGGAGATGCTCGCCAGTCAGCCAGAGCGTCTGCCGGCAGCGGTCGTAGTCGATGCGCCCGAACCGGTCGTAGCCGTAGTTGAGCGCGAGACCGCCGACGACGCCATGATGCTCGGGCGGCAGCCCGACCGAGTATTCCTCCGGCGTTGCCGACCATCGGCGCTGCGGCTCGTCCCATCGATAGCGCAGCGCTGCGGCCTCCTGCGGGCGCATGAAGGTCTGATAGCCGTAGCTGCCGAGCTGTCCGCCGCGCTGGGCGAGGTACATCACGCCGGGGCCGTCGAACAGGATGCTGCCGATCTGGCTGCCGGCCGTGGCCCCCTTGACCAGCGTCTCGACGCGGGCGTCATCCGTGAAGCTGCCGTCGGGGCCAAGGCCCACCGACCAGATCGTCGGTCCGTCGGCCACTGCGTAATAGAGGCGGTTGCTCTCGATCCCGAGGCCCCATACGCGGCGCTCCGGCGACGCGAAGCCCCAACTTTCCGGCACCTCGGTGTTGAAGGTCTCCTCGGTTCGGTCGGTGCGCGACGCCGGGTCGTAGGCCGATGGCTCGAGGCCCGCCGCGCCGCGCCCTTGCGTGCCGTGATCGAAGGTGTCGATGGGCTTGCCGTCGAGCCCAAGCCGCCAGATGAGGCCGGTCTCGAGATCCGAGACATAGAGCTGGCGCGACCGCCGGTCGAATGCGATGGCGCCGAGACCCGCGCCAGAGTTCTCGAGATCACCGGTCGTGATGTCGGCGAACAGAGAGATGGCGCCCGTGCGCCCGTCCACTTTCCAGATGCTGCCCGGTCCGCCACCCTTGGCGCCGCCAAAAAGCCCAGGCATCCATTGCGCGCCCGGCCGTCCCGTCATGACGCGCTCGAGGCGGCCATTCGGTCCAGGCGCCCGTGCACGGATGTGGCCGTGAGGTAGACGTTGGGCGGTCCGGCACCGTCAGTCCCGTCGCCGTCGAACGCGATACCGAACACGTGGCCCAGGTCCTTGGCCTTGAGCACATGACGCACCGGTGCGTCGGAGAGCTGACCCTCTGGTCCGCCACCGAGCTGAGTGAGGTCGAAGATGCGAACCGTAACGCTTTCCGGATCGATCATCGTACGATCCAGCGGATGCACGTCGACCGGCAGGTCAGGCCCCGGCGGCAACGTCGAGGCGAACCCGGTGACGACGGCATCTCCGCGGCGGACGAGGCCATCGGCGCCCGGCGGCGGGACTACCTGAGCCTCGGCCGAGGTCAGCCCGGAAACCGTCAAAACGAGCAACAGCCAGAGGCCCAGTGAGTGGCAAGAAACGCGGTGGGGCATGGGGGCCTCGAACGAGAAAAGACCGTCGACGTCGACGCGTTGCACGAGCCTTGCAAGCCGTTCGCATCGTCGTGCGACACTCTATCACGCGAGCGCAAAAAGCACTCTAAATATACGATGTTCACCAGTTGTTGATTGAAGTTCAATTTAGGGCATGCAGCAGGCATTCAGTGCGGGAGATGGAGAGCAACTCGTGCCGCCTCAAGCACGTCCCCCTGGGTCCGCGTCGCCGCGACCCGATGCCATGCGATCACGCCGGTGTCGTAGCCGATCTGGCGCTCGACCACCGCCGGCGTTGCATCCGAGGCATCGCCCTTGCGGGCTGCGACCCGTGACTTGAGCAGGTCCGAGGTCGCTTCCAGCCAGACGCCGTCGAAATCGACGCCGAGCGCGGCGGCGACCTGCTCGAAGGCGGTGCGCTCCTCCGGGCGCGCAAAGACGGCATCGACCACGACGGAGTGCCCCGCGGAGAGTGCTTGTCGCGCGAGCGCGGCGAGGCTGCGATAGACGCGAGCCGATGCGTCGGGCGTATAGGCATCCGGCGGCAGGCGATCGAGTTCGCCAATGCCAGCGAGCCGTTTGCGCATCACGTCGCTGCGCAGGTGCAACGCGCCGGGGGTGGGCAGCACAAGAGGAGCCAGCCCTGCTGCGAGCGTTGTCTTGCCCGTCCCCGAGAGGCCGCCCACGGCAATCAGGCGAGGACGCGGCTGCTCCAGGTAGCCGATCGCCAGGGACAACGTGTCGAGGCCGTGCTGCTCGGTCGACGCTCTCTGTGGTGCGTCCTGTATCCGGGCGCGATCGAAGGCGACCATGGCCCGTATCGCGGCACGCAGGCCGAGAAACAGCGGCATCGCCGCCAGCCCCTCGACATCGAGATCGCGCCCCGAGCCGCCGAGATAGCGGTCGAGCACGATATGGGCTGCGCGTCTCTGCCCGCGCCGGTCGAGGTCCATCAGCAGGAAGGCGAGGTCGTAGAGGAGATCTATGGTCGCGAGCGTTTCGTCGAACTCGATGGCATCGAAAAGCTGCGGTCGGCCCTTCCAGAGGACGATATTGCCAAGGTGCATGTCGCCGTGGCAACGCCGGACGAGACCGGCCTCGGCGCGGCGTGTGAGGATCGGAGCCGCACGCACGAGGGCAGCCTCGGCCCGCGCATGGAAGCGCTGGCGCAGCGGGGTGACCTCGGCGATGTGCGCGGTCGAGCCCTCGATGCTCGCGCCGACGCTCTCCACGATCAGCCGCATGCGCGCGCCGGGATCGTCCACCGCCCGGGGTTCGGCCGCGGAGTGCGCTGCGAGCACCGTCTCCGCCAGTGCTGTCGCGAGCCGGTCGTCGATGCCGCCCCGCTCGGCAACCGTCGAAAGCAGATCGTCCTGGGAAAAGCTCGCCATCCGCACGGCCCACTCGACCGGCGTGCCAGTCCCGCCGATAGCGAGCCGTCCGTCGTCCTCGCGCGTGATCGCGACGACGTCCCGGTAGATGTCGGGCGCATTGGGCTTGTTGATCTCGATCTCGCGACGGCACACCGCCTCGCGCTTGCCGAGCGTGGAGAAATCGAAATAGCCGGTGCGCACGGCGCGCTTGATCTTCAAGGCCTGCTCACCGGCGATGAACACGAGCGCGCCGTGCGTCTCGATCCGGTCCACGATGCCGACCGTCGCACCATAGCTCGCGGGGGCGGCGAGGAAGGCGATGACCTCGGTCTGCTGCTCGGTCTCGCTCGCCGTCGCCATCGTCCCTCGCTTTCGTGCCGCCCAGCCCTACTCGTATCCGGGCGGCGCGATGAATCCGCCGATCTCGCGCTCGACCAGCCGGCTGAACGCGGTCGCCCACTTGTCGCGCCCGCTCGCCGCTATCGCCTGATAGCCGACCGGCAAGCCCGCTTTGGTCAACCCCGCAGGTCCGACGGTCGATGGCAGGTAGACAACGCCCGAGTAGCCTGCCCAGAACAATTGATCGGTCGTCGGCACGCGCTTGTTGTTGACCGTGATCATACGCTGCCAGCGCTCGCCCTTCTGGTCGTGGGGCCAGGCTGCCGAGGCTGCTGCCGGACACAGCAAGACGTCCCAGTCCTGGAAGAACGCATTGAACTGCCGCCGGAGTTTCATGCGCTCGTTGTTGAGGCCGAGCCATTCGCGGTGAGACATGGTGCAGCCCTTCACCATCTGCTCGACATAGGGCAGCTTGCCCGGGCCGGCTTGCTCCGCTGCCGCCGTCCAGCGCGAGATGTCCGCCTCGGGCGTCCGAGCCGACGTCGCGGCCCTCAGAAGCCACACATAGATCTCGTGCAGCCGGCGCGTATCGATCGCAGGCTCGGCCTCTTTGACAGTCGCGCCGCGCTTGGCCAGCGCATCGACCAGCGCCTGCATCTTGTCGGCGTATTCGCCATCGATCTCCGAGTTTGGATCGGCGAGCTTCACCGCGACGCGCAGATCCTTCAGCGAGCCGGCCGGGCAACGCGGCAAGTCGAGCTTCCAGGCAACGCCGTCGATATCGTCGGGACCCGCCATCGCATCGAGGGCGAGATCGAGATCCTCGGCGCCCCGCGTCAGGGGGCCGATTGCCGAGATGTCGCCGTATGTCACCACGCCGGGCAACGAATGACCCTTCGGGGAGATGATGCCCCACGTCGGTTTCAGCCCGAAGACGCCGCAGTAGTGTGCCGGATTGCGGATCGAGGCGCCGATGTCGCTTCCGGCGTCGATGCCGGTGAGGCCTGCGGCCAGCGCTGCCGCCGAGCCGCCCGACGAGCCGCCGGGCGTGAGGCTCGTGTCCCATGGGTTGTTGGCCGTGCCGTAGATGGCGTTGTAGCTCTGCCAGTCCGCGAGCATCAGCGGCACGTTGGTCTTGCCAAAGAGAACGACGCCTGCCCGCTCGAGGCGTTCCACCGAGAGTGCGCTCGTCTCGGTCACGTTGTCCTTCAGCGCCGGGTCGCCCCACGTCGTCGGCGAGCCTGCGATGTTGTAACTTTCCTTGATGGTCATCGGCACACCGTGCAGAGGCCCCCACACCTCGCCCTTGGCGAGAGCGGCATCCGCGGCCTTGGCTCGTGTCCGCGCGCGATCCCGATCCTGCCAGACGATGGCGTTGAGCTTGGGGTTGAATCGGTCGACGCGCGCCAGGAAATGCTCCAGGGCGTCGGTGGCCGTAACCTTCTTCTCGCGGATCAGGCGGGCGATCTCGGCCGCCGACTTCCAGTGCAGCTTGTCCATGGTGGTCCTCCTGGCGTTAAGTATCGGCGGGCGGGCTGAAGTCGGGCAACGCCAAAAAGAATGCAGTCTGGAGCAAAACCCTATGCGGATCGCCGTCGCCGGCTTCCAGCACGAGACCAACACGTTCGCCCCGGTCAAGGCCGACTACGAGGCCTTCGCCGTAACCAAGAGCTTTCCGCCGCTGTGCCGGGGTGCGGACATGGATCAGCGCGTGCGAGGCAAGAAGCTGCCGGTCGCGGGCGCCATCGCCACGCTCGAGGCAGCCGGAGCCGAGATCGTGCCGCTGCTCTGGTGCATGGCGACGCCATCGGCGCACGTCACCAAAGACGCCTACGAGCGTATCACGGGGGAGCTGCTGTCTCTCGTCGCCGCCGCCGGACCCATCGACGGCATCTGTCTCGAGCTGCACGGCGCCATGGTCGCCGAGCATGTCGACGACGGCGAAGGCGAGTTGCTACGTCGACTGCGGGCTCAGGTCGGCAAGGACCTGCCGATCACGGTTGCCCTCGATCTGCATGCGAACATGACGCCAGCGATGGTCGAGCACGCCGACTACATGGACATGTACCGCTACTATCCCCACACCGACATGGTGGAAACGGGCGCGCGCGCTGCAGCCGGGCTCTTGCGCATCGTGAAAACCGGGAAGCGCCCGGCCAAGGCCTTCCGCCAGATCGACTTCCTCATCCCGATCAATGGCGGCTGCACGGACTTCGGGCCCGCACGCGACATCTATCTCTCGCTCATGCCGGAGATGGACCGCACGACGCCGGGGCTCGTCGGGTTGTCGTTCGCATCGGGCTTTCCGCACGCCGATTTCGCCGATTGCGGCCCGAGCGTCTTTGCCTATGGCGAGACCCAGGCTGTCGCCGATGCCGCAGTCGACAGCCTCGCCGCAGCCGTCAGAGGACGCGAGGGCGACTTCCTGCCCGAGTTCTACGCCGCACCCGAAGCGGTCGCGCGGGCGCTGGCCAAGGCGAAAGGCGCGACCAAACCGGTGGTGATCGCCGACACCCAGGATAACCCCGGTGGCGGCGGGCCAGGTGACACCACGGGTGTGCTGCGCGCGCTGATCGAGGCCGGTGCCAAGGGGGCCGTCATCGGTGCGATCATCGATGCCGATACGGCGGATGCCGCACACGCGGCCGGTGAGGGGGCGACCGCGAACTTCTCGATCGGCGGTAAACGGCTTCCGGGCGATGCACCCGTTGCATGCCGGGCCCGTGTCGTGCGGGCGCGCTCCGACGGGTGGACGGCGACCGGGGCGATGAAGGGTGGCATGCCGGTCGATCTCGGCTTGACGGCGCTGCTCGAGGTCGAGCCGTCCGGGGTGCTCGTCGCCGTCGCCTCGCGCGTCGCGCAGACGATGGACAGCTCGATTTTTCGCCACCTCGGTCTCGTGCCGGAGAAGCTGCCCGTCATCGTCGTCAAGAGTTCGGTGCATTTCCGGGCCGACTTCACGCCGCTGTCGTCCGCGATCGTCGTCGCCAAGGCACCCGGGCCGGTCGCCATCGATCACACGGAGCTGCCCTACCGCAACTTGCGCCAGGGGATGCGCCAGATGCCGCGCCGGAGCACATGACGCGAATGCGCCCGAAAATCGAGCGGCTGCGTGAATTTTCGTTCTCTTCTCGGGCGATAATGGGCGGTCAACGAACTTGACCGGATCGCATGAGAATCGCACACTGCCCGCAAAGGCTGCAGGGCTTCCGTTGCCGGGCAGCCGAGACCAAAGGGAGACCGTCGTATGAGATTGACCTGGAAGCTGGCCGTCGGTGCGGCCATGCTGGCAGCGAGCGTCGTGGGGGCCTCTGCGCAGCAGACGACCCTTCGTTTCGTTCCCCACTCGGATCTGAAGATCCTGGATCCGATCTGGACCACGGCATACATCACGCGAAATCACGGCTACATGGTCTACGACACCCTGTTCGCCATGGACGACAAGGGTGAGATCCAGCCGCAGATGGTCGGCAAAACGGACATCTCGGCCGACAAGCTGACCTATACGCTGACCCTGCGCGACGGCCTCGCCTGGCACGACGGCGCGGCGGTCACGGCCGAGGACTGCGTCGCCTCGATCAAGCGCTGGGCTGCCAAGGACTCCATGGGCCAGAAGCTCATGACGTTCGTCTCGTCCGTCGAGGCACCCGATGCCAAGACGATCGTGATCAAGCTGAAGGAGCCGACGGGCCTCGTCATGCTCGCCCTCGGCAAGCCGTCCTCGAACGTGCCCTTCATGATGCCGAAGCGGGTCGCCGAGACCGATCCGAACAAGCAGATCGAGGATTTCACGGGATCTGGCCCCTTCATCTTCAAGAAGGACGAGTGGCAGCCGGGCTCGAAAATCGTCTACGTCAAGTTCGACAAGTACGTGCCGCGCTCGGAGCCGCCGTCGGCGCTGGCTGGAGGCAAGGTCGTCAAGGTCGACCGTGTCGAGTGGCGCCCGATCCGCGATCACCAGCAGTCGGTGAATGCGCTGATTGCCGGCGAGATCGACTACATCGAGGCGCCGCCGCACGACCTCTATCCGCTG
>LNDR01000228.1 GCA_001464755.1 Rhizobiales bacterium Ga0077524 | reverse complement strand
CGGGATATGTGGGCGCGTATCGTCTAGGGCGCGCGCATTTCGTTGATCGTGGGCATCGGGTCTACGGTGCTCGGGTGCTTCTTTGGGGTCATCATCGGCCTGCTCTCCGGCTACTACGGCGGCTGGCTCGACCTGATTACACAACGCTTCATCGATATCATGCAGGCGCTGCCGCTGTTGGTGATGGCCCTGCTGATGGCAGCGTCCCTCGGCCCATCGCTGGGCAATACGATCATCGCCATCTCGATACCGATCGTGCCGCATGTTGCCCGCGTCATTCGCGCCAACGTGCTGGCTCTCCGTGAGATGCCGTACGTGGAGGCGGCCAAGGCGGTCGGCATGAGCGAGACCAAGATCGCATTCCGGCACGTTCTTCCGAACACCATCGCTCCTCTGATCGTGCTCGGCACCGCCCAG
>LNDR01000227.1 GCA_001464755.1 Rhizobiales bacterium Ga0077524 | reverse complement strand
CGTTCCCGAGCCCCATCCGTCGTGGGGTCGCATGCTATCCGAGTCCGCGGCCGAGTACGTGCGCACGGCGCCCTGGCTGGTCATCTTTCCAGGTCTCGCGATCAGCCTAGTGGTATTCGGCACGAATCTGCTGGGCGACGCGGTGCGCGACATTCTCGACCCGAGACAGCGCAGCTGATTGAAGCCGTTTGTTCTGCGTCTCGACCGTTAGGAGATTTGTCCGGTGACCACTGCTGATACGGCATCATCGCCGACCAAGAGCACCGTCCAAGGTACCGTGGCCGACGCGGACGGATCGATACTGCTGACCGTCGCCGATCTGAGAACCTTCTTCTTCACGCGACAGGGGCTGGTCAAGGCCGTCGATGGCGTCTCCTTCGCGTTGAAGCGAGGCGAGACGCTGGCGATTGTTGGTGAGTCGGGCTGCGGCAAGAGCATCACGGCGCTGTCCCTGATGCGCCTCGTTCCCGATCCACCTGGTCGCATCGTCGAGGGCAGCCGCGTTGTCCTTGACGGCGTCGATCTGCTCGGCCTGCGCGAGAGCGAGATGCGCAAGGTTCGCGGCAACGACATTTCGATGATCTTCCAGGAGCCGATGACGTCGCTCAACCCGGTCATGACCGTGGGCAAGCAGATCGGCGAGGTGCTGACCCTGCATCAAGGCATGAGCAGCGCCGAGGCCGAGGCCAAGGCCGTCGATATGCTACGGCTCGTGAAGATCCCGTCGCCCGAGCAGCGCGTGAAGGAGTATCCCCACCAGCTTTCGGGGGGCATGCGCCAGCGCGTGATGATCGCCATCGCGTTGGCCTGCAATCCGAAGGTGCTGATCGCCGATGAGCCGACCACGGCGCTCGACGTGACCATCCAGGCGCAGATTCTCGATCTCATCGTCGAGCTTCAAAAGAAGCTGGGCACTGCCGTCATCCTGATCACCCACGACCTCGGCGTGGTAGCCGAGACGGCGCAGCGCGTCATCGTCATGTACGCCGGCCGCAAGGTCGAGGAGGCTTCGGTCGAGGATCTGTTCGCCCGCTCGTTGCATCCCTACACGCGCGGACTAATGGCCTCGATCCCGCGCCTCGACCTGATGCGCGGCGTCGGTGATGCGAGCCCCGGCCGCCTGCAGGAGATCCCCGGCATTGTGCCGCCGCTCTATGCGTTGCCGAAGGGCTGCGTTTTTGCGCCGCGTTGCGCGCTTGCAGATGATAATTGCCGGCAGAATTATCCGAACTACGAGGAGAAGGGACCCGGTCACTGGGTCGCCTGCTGGAAGTCCGACCAGGTCGCCGGAGGTAGCAATGGCTGAGACGCGTGAGCACGATCTGCCGATTGCGCCGGCAAGCGCGAAGCCGGGGGCGACGGGTATGGGACGTGGCGCGAACACACTCGAGCCCGTTCTTGAGGTTCGTGATCTCAAGAAGCACTTCCCGGTGAAGAAGGGACTGCTCAGAAAAACCGTCGGTCACGTCTACGCCGTCGATGGCGTCAGCTTTACCATCGGACGAGGGGAGACCGTGGGCCTCGTCGGCGAATCGGGTTGCGGCAAGTCGACGGTAGGTCGCACCTTATTGCGCTTGGTCGAGCCAACGGACGGTCAGATTTTGATCGACGGCAAGGACGTGACGCACCTCCCGAGGGAGGAGTTCAGGCCGTATCGCCGCGAGATGCAGATCATCTTCCAGGATCCGTTCTCCTCGCTCGATCCGCGCATGACCGCCGGTCAGATCGTTTCAGAGCCGCTCGAGGTCCACGGCGAGGGCGATCGCGCCTCGCGCCGTGAGCGCGTCGCCGAACTGTTCGGTCGCGTCGGTTTGCGTCCGCAGCAGATGGACAACTTCCCCCATCAGTTCTCGGGCGGCCAGCGCCAGCGCATCGGCATCGCGCGAGCCCTTGCACTCAATCCCAAACTGATCATCGGCGACGAGCCGGTGTCCGCGCTCGACGTGTCGATCCAGGCGCAGGTCATCAACATCTTGATGGATCTGCAAAAGGATCTCGGCCTGTCGTATCTGTTCATCAGCCACAACCTCGCCGTGGTTGAGCACATCTCGCATCGCATTGCCGTCATGTATCTCGGACGGATCGTCGAGTACGCCGACAAGAAAACCATCTTCACCGCACCGCGGCATCCCTACACTGAAGCGCTGTTATCGGCGGTGCCGGTGCCGGACCCCTCGATCAAGCGCAAGAAACTGGTGCTCGAAGGAGACGTCCCAAGTCCTGTAAACCCACCGTCAGGATGCCACTTCCACACGCGCTGTCCCATCGCTCAGCCGCGCTGCAAGGTAGACTCCCCGCCCCTGGTCGAGAAGTCGCCCGGCCAGTTCGCAGCCTGCCATTTCCGCTCGTCGAGGGACTGGACCGTGTCACGCATTCTCGCTGCCTTGCTCTTGCTGGCGGTCGCCTGTGGCGCAGCCGAGGCGCGCCAGATCGCCCTGGTCGTCGGCATCGCCCGCTACGACAAAATCGCGCCGCTTACAAACCCCGGCCGCGACGCAGCTGCCATCGCCGACCGACTGCGCGACCAGGGCTTCGAGGTGATCGAGGCCTTCGATGCCGATCGCTTCGCGCTCGACAGGGCGCGCCGCCGTTTCCTCTCGGAAGCCCGCGGCGCGGACTTGGCATTGTTCTATTTCGCAGGCCACGGCATTCAGCTGTTTGATCGGAACGTGCTTCTGGTCCGGGATGCCGAGCCCGAGCGCGCCATGGCCATCGACCAGCTGGGTCTCGATCTCAACCGGCTGATGGCCGATCTGCGCGCAGCTGGTCCTGTTCGCACGGCTTTCCTGATTGATGCCTGCCGCGACAACCCCCTCGGCTTCGACGAAACCGTGGCGCTGCTTCGTCGCCTTGAGGCCGGTGCATCCACGGCGGGAGGGGCAGGCATTGCGCCCGGCGCAGCGCGTGCGCCGTCGCGGGGGCTGTCCGTCGTGGCGCTGCCGAGCAAAGGCGTCGGCGCGGCCGAGACGCTCGCCTTTTTCGCGGCCCAGCCCGGCAGCGTCTCCTTCGATGGCGACGGGCGCAACTCCTACTATGTCGAAGGCTTGTTGGAGGCGCTGGCTCAGCCCGGCCGCCCGCTGACCGAGGTCCTGCGCTCGGCGAGCGCTTATGTGCGGACGGTCACGAAGGGCGAGCAGGTGCCGCAACTCGTCAGTGATTGGACGGGCGACGTCGTCCTCGGCCGGGCAGAGAAGGCTGTCGTCCGTTACCTCAATGCGTCGCGCTCCAGCGGAGATGCGCCGTTGACACTGGAGGAAATGCGCATCGTCGGTGAAGCAGCGCGCGCTTATGCGGTTCTCAGCGGCACTTTCATCGTAAAGGAGAGCCAGAGCTTCGCGGGCGACTGGCATTCCGCGAGCGAGGCCGACAAGGCTCGCGCCAAGGCGATAGGCTCGGTGAACGGGTTCGCCATCGACTACGACATCGATCGCGACGGCCGGGCGGAGACCATCGGCGTCTATGTGCGCCAGACCAATGTCGTCATGGAGATCGTCGACGAAGGCGTGTCACTGCTCGATGCACCCTGCTACGACTTCGACAACGAGCAGGTGGGCGCCATGGAGATCGCACTGCGCGATATCAACGGCGACCGCCGCCCTGAGCTGTTCCTCCACTACCAGACCGAGGCGGGCGCTTGGGGGAACTTCTGCATTCTCGAGTATCGCGGCAGCCAGTCGCTCGCCGCCTCGCGTCGTGGCGCACAAGGAACCGGGTTTGCGGACAAGGGGCTGTTTCGGGTTCTGCTGCGCCATGAGGGTGCTTGGACGGTCAACATCGGCGCCGACAACTCGATCGAAACCTGCGCCGGATCCAATTGCCACACCCGCTCGGCTTATACGTTCGACGGCACCCATTTCCACATGACCCTGGACCAGAGCGAGGCGCCGACACCGGCAAAGGCGAAGCCATTTCGCGATCACGACGAGCATCTGCGCAATCAGGGACCGGCCGCTGCCGCCAAGGTCAAGCCGGCGGTGGCGGATCTGCCAACTCCTGTTCCATTGCCAGCACCGCCTGCAAAAATGGGGACGCCGGCAGAGGCGATTGCCCGCTACATTGTCGAGGTCTATCTGCCGAGCGGTGCGGACGGTGGAGTCGGACACCTCGTCTATGAGCCGCAGGTCACCTACTACGGCAAGTTGTCCTCGCGTGAGGCTGTCCTGAGCGACAAGCGCCGCTACATCGCGCGATGGCCCAAGCGTGCCTATCGGTTAGACCCGCAGACAGTCCGCGTGGCCCCAGCGGCCTCCGGCGCTCAGGACGTCACGTTCGAGTACACTTTCGAGGTCTCTGACGGAAAGCGGACCAGCGCGGGTCGGGGCCGCACGCGCCTCACGTTGAAGCCGTCTCCCGCCGGCTACGTCATCGCGCGCGAGGAAGGCGAGGTCGTCGGGCGGTAGAAGCGAACCGGAATGGGAACGGCTCTCCGCTTCCCACCGGCCTGCAGTGTGCTAACGTCCGGACAAATTGCGAGAGGAGGCGGCGGGCCGCTCCGTCCACCTCCCAAACCCGAGGGAGTGCTCCATGGAAGCCCAGACTCAGAGTTCTGCTGCGCCCGGTGCCGAAGCAGTTACGCGCGGCCTTGCCGGTTGGTCGGCGAAGTACTCGAACGCCGCTACCACTGCGGCGGCAGACAGGTGGGCGCGTCACGCGCTGCTCGACTGGTTCGCCGTGACGATCGCCGGTGCCAAGGAGCCGCTCGCTGCGATCCTCGCCGAGGAGTTCAAATCGTCTGCGTCTGGTCCTTGCACCGTTATCGCAACCGGCACGAAGGCATCGCTGCATGACGCGGCCTTGGTCAACGGTGCCGTCAGCCACGCCCTCGACTACGATGACGTGAACCGTCTGATGCACGGTCATCCGACCGTGCCGGTCGCAGCCTCTGTGGTGGCCCTCGGCGAGATGATGGGCAAAAGCGGTCGCGACGTGCTGACCGCCTTCATCGCCGGCTACGAGGTCGAATGCCGACTGGGTGATATGTGCGGCGACGGCCACTACGAGCACGGCTTCCACGCGACCGGTACGATGGGCACCTTCGGTGCGGCGGCGGCGGCGGCCAATCTGCTTGGTCTCGACGCGGAGCGCACGGCCATGGCGCTCGGCATCGCGGCATCTGAGGCGGCCGGCCTCAAGATCAACTTCGGCACGATGACCAAGCCACTTCATGCCGGCAAGGCCGCGCAGAACGGGCTTGTGGCAGCGCGCATCGCGGCGCGGGGCTTCACTGCGCGGGCCGACGCCATCGAGGCGCCGCAAGGCTTCCTTGAAACGCAGGCGCCGGGCTGGAAGGCTGGGCCGGTCCGGCCCGATGCCCACGCTCCCATGGCAGTCGAGGAGAACCTCTTCAAATACCACGCGGCCTGCTATCTGACGCATTCGCCGATCGAGGCAATCCGCGAGTTGAAGCGCCAGCACAACATTGGGCCGGACGACGTCAAGCTGATGACGCTTCACATCGATCCCGGCCACCTCAAGGTGTGCTGCATCCCCGAGCCCAAGACGGGCCTCGAGATCAAGTTCGCGCTGTCGCATCTCGCCGGGATGGCTCTCGCAGGCGCGGATACGGCGGCGCTCGGTACCTACTCGGACGAGAACGCCAACGACCCGAAGTTCATCGCCATCCGGCAGCGCGTCCAACTGGCACCCGAGCCGCGCGAGGGTCGTGCACGGCATGGCGCCGACGTCTCCATGAAGCTCAACGATGGCCGCGAGATCCGGATCGCCTACAACGTGGGAATTCCGGCGACGGACGTCGACGCGCAGGAGCAGAAGCTGGTCGCCAAGTTCAATGCACTGGTCGAGCCGGTCATCGGCCGCGCCAAGGCCAAGACCGCGCTCGATATGATCATGCGTTTCGAGCAACTTCCGAGCCTCAAGGGTCTGATGGACGCCGTAGCCTGATAGGGTCGGAGACCCCTCGCTTTTCGCCCCGAAGGCATACTCATAGCGGCGGAGCCGACGGCCATGCGCGACATCGAGAAGTCCTATCGCCTAGACGGCAAGCCTGCGCTCGTGGTCGGAGCCGGCAATGGCATCGGCCGCGCTATCGCGCAGGCCTTTGCCGGGGCAGGCGCGGTTGTCGCCTGCCTTGATGTCGAGGAGAACCGCGCAGCTGAGACGGCGAGGACGATCGTGGGTGCTGGTGGCTCGGCGCATGCGATCCGCTGTGACGTGGCGAGCGAGACGAGCGTGGCGGAAGCCGTGGCCTCGGCCATAGCTGCTATCGGAGCACCGCGTGTGCTCGTCAACGGGGCCGCACTGCACGATCCGTCCGGTACGATCGTCGAGATCACGCCGCAATGGTGGAACGCGGTCATCGCCGTCAATCTCACCGGCGCCTATCTCGTCAGCCGTGCGGTGATCCCGCGCATGGCAGCGGCGGGCGGTGGCTCGATCATCCACATTGCGTCGCAGATGGGCCGCGTGGGTGCGCCGGGCCGTGCCGCCTACACGGCGACGAAAGGCGCCCTGATACAACTCGCCAAGACCATGGCCCTCGACCACGCGAAGGACCGCATTCGCGTCAACACCCTGTCGCCAGGTGCGATCGAGACGCGCCGCCTCGAGTATCGATGGGGCGATATGGAGAAGGCCCGCGAGATGTCCGCGCCACTCCACCCGATCGGCCGCCTCGGGCAGCCGGACGAGATTGCTCTCGCCGCGCTCTATCTCGCGAGCGATGCGTCGGCCTTTATGACCGGCTCCGACCTTTTGATCGACGGCGGCTATACGGCCATTTAGCGTCAACGTGATCCGCAAGTTTCCGAAAACTGATCGAAGGTCCGGCGTTATGCGGTTGGTGAGCCTTAATGTCGAGCGGTCGAACCATCTCGACCGCTTCATTCCATTTCTGGCCACCTGCAACCCCGATGTCGTGTGCCTGCAGGAACTGGTCGAGCGCGACATCCCACGCATCCAGGCCGCGACCGGGCTTTCCCACGTGCATTTTGCGCCGATGGCCCTCCATCCCGTCGATCATCAGATCTACGGCGTCGGCATCCTCTCGAGGCATGCCTTCGAGGCGACGGATACCCTACCCTATGCCGGAGGCGGCAGCGGTACGGACCTCTTCGAACGATCGACCGAGGAGAGCAAGTATGCGACCTGCCGCTTTGTAACCGTGCGTGCGAGGCTCGGTGGGCTATGTCGGGGCATCACGCTTGCGACGACCCACTTCCCGTGGACGCCAGACGGCTCACCCCGGCCGTTTCAGGCAGAGGCCGTCGAGCGATTGATCGGATTGCTCACAGGGTCGCTGGTCCTGACCGGAGATTTCAATGCGCCGCGTGGCGGACCTATCTTCGCGGCGCTGACCAAGGTCTGGAGCGACAATATTCCGCCAGCCGCGAAGACCAGCATCGATCCGAGCCTGCATCGGGCCGGGCCACTGCAGCTGATGGTCGATGGGCTCTTTACGACGCCAGATTATCGCGCCGAGGAGGTCACCCTGCACACCGGTCTCTCGGACCACCAGGGTATCAGTGCGCGGATCTTGCTGGCGACGGCGTGACGTTCAATCTTTCATTCTACCATCGATATAAAACCAGCGACCGTCCTCGCGAACGAAACGAGAAGTCTCGTGCAGCGCGAGCGTACTGCCCCCGCGACGCGATCTTGCAACGAACTCGACGCTCGCTTCGTTGCCAGCCTCTCGAACGGCCAGGACGCGGAGCTGCACCCACTCCTCTCCTGGCAATAGCTCGAGATCCGCGGGTCGTGTCGATGCGTGCCAGGTCGCGAGGAGGTAGGCCGCGTTTCCGATCGCGAAAGCGGAATAGCGCGACCGCATCAACGCTTCGGCCGTCGGCGCAAGACGTAGGCCTGCGTGATAGGACTCGCAGCATGCCGCATAGCCCGTGGTCTCACTCTTTTTGCGACAGGGGCAGCGCATCCGCTTGCTTACCTCTTGAGAGGCTTTCCGGTCTTGCGCTCGAGGCGCGCGAGCAACCGGTCGAGCTCCGTTATGTCGCTGGCGTCGAGCTTTGGTCCTGGCGCACGAACGGCGGCAGTGGCGATTGCGCCGCGCCGACGCAAGATCTCCTTGCGAATGGCGAGGCCAACGCCTGGCTGCAACTCGTGGCGAATAATCGGCAGATAGAGATCGTTCAGATCCTCGGCAGCCTCCGGCTTACCGGCACGGAACAGACGGTCCATCTCGACCAGCATCTCTGGGAACGCAAAGCCGGTCATCGCGCCATCGGCACCGCGGAGATACTCTTGCGGCAGATGGATTCCGCCGTTGCCGCACAGGATCGAGATATGCCGCCGCTCCTTTCCGTCACAGAGGTTGCGAATGACAGAGAGCTTCCGCAGCCCCGGCGCTTCCTCGTGCTTGAACATGACAATCTGCTCGAAGCGGTCGACGAGCCCTGCGAAGCATCCCGCCGAGAACCAGACGCCCGACAGCTGCGGATAGTCCTGCACGCACACGGGGATGGAGCGGCCGAGCGCTGTCAGCGCCCCGGACATATAGCCTGTCACCGCCTCGTCGGTCTTGAGACCGGTGATTGGCATCACCATGACGCCAGCGGCGCCCGCCTCCATGGCCCCCCCGGCGAGCTTGACGAGTTGGTCGGTGCCCGGGTTCGAGACGCCGACAACAACAGGAACTCTCCCTCGCGTCGCTGACAGGACGCGTTTGGCGACCTCCATCGTCTCGCTCTCGGAGAGTTTTTGGAACTCGCCCATGACGCCCAGGATCGTCATTCCGTCGACGCCGCAGCCGAGATAGAATTCGACGAGGTGGTCGATCGACGCGTAGTCGATGGCGCCCGCGTCGGTAAAGGGCGTCGCGGCGATGACGTAGACGCCTTTGGCGTCGGCGGAAAGCAGGGCTGGCATTGGCGCTCCGGTTTCTGGATCGAGCGGAGAATGCCCGAGCCGAGCCGGTGCGCGCAACCCGCCGCTGGATTCGGCCGGCCTCCAAGCAATTGAGACGTGTGGGGGCGCCGTTACCCGTCACGCCAGCCGCATCTGGCGAAATCCCCGAGTTTGGCGTATTGAGCCGCCTTCGACCCCTCGGGTCCGCGGCCTGAAGCGCGCCATCTCGTTGCGCTCTACAAATCGGAGATACTACTCATGACACCGTCTCGCCAACGGAGTGAAGGCCTCGTTTTCCTCGCTCTGTTTACCCTGACCATCCCCGCCGCCAACTGGTTGATCGGCAACGTCGGCACAAAATGCGTGCCGAACGGACCCTGCCTCATACCGGTAGCACCGGGGCTCATGGCGCCTTCGGGCGTGATCACCATCGGATTGGCTCTCGTCCTGCGCGACCTCGTCCAGCGGCGCCTAGGCGTGAAAGCCGCAATCGCGGCAATCCTGGCCGGAGCCGCGTTATCGGGGCTGGTAGCGCCCCCCGCCCTCGTCATTGCCTCGGCCGCGGCCTTCCTTGTCGCCGAGCTGGCCGATCTGGCCGTATTCACTCCGTTGCAGAAGCGTGGACTGGTTCTGGCCGTCGCGGCCTCGAGTGTGGTGGGGCTCGTCGTTGACTCGATGATCTTCCTGCAACTCGCCTTCGGGAGCCTCGAGTTTCTGCTCGGCCAAGTCGTCGGCAAGGCCTGGATGGTGCTGCTGGCGCTTCCCTTCGTGGCGTGGATACGCCGCCACGACGAGCGTCTCGGTCTGGTCCCGGCTTGAGAGAGGTTGACATGGCATCACGTAAGCCCCCGGGCGCGACACAACTCGGCCAGCACGTCGGCCTCCCCGAAAGCCCCAATGTGGCCGTGCTCGATCGCGTGCCCAATCCACACGCCGATACCAACTACGTGGCGCGCTTCACCGCCCCCGAATTCACGTCTCTCTGCCCCGTCACCGGACAACCGGACTTCGCCCACCTCGTCATCGACTACGTGCCGGGCGAATGGTTGCTCGAGTCGAAATCCCTGAAGCTCTACCTCGCGGCCTTCCGCAACCACGGAGCTTTCCATGAGGACTGCACCGTTGCGATCGGCAAGCGTGTCTTCGCGCTGGTCGAGCCGCGCTACCTGAGGATCGGTGGTTATTGGTATCCGCGCGGTGGCATCCCGATCGACGTCTTCTGGCAGACCGGCGAGCTACCGTCCGGCCTCTGGCTTCCCGATCAGGGCGTGGTTCCGTATCGAGGGCGAGGGTAGGAGGACGAGGGCTATAGCGTCCTGCCGGCCCGTCACATTGGCAGGCGCGCGACCTGATGGGTGAAGTAGTTGTCGACCGCGGTCACGATCGAGCCCGCGACTTTGCGGCGCCACGCATCCGACCTAAGGTTGGCCGCATCCTGCTTATTGGTCACATAGGCGAGTTCGACCAGGACCGATGGCACCTTGGCCGTCTTGAGCACACGGAAAGCAGCCGAGCGGTCAGGATTGTTCATCATAGGGGTGGCATCCCCCATGAACTCGATCATCGATTTCGCAAACACGTTGGTGCGCTCGTGCGTGACGGCCACCTCGCGCTGGGCAAGATCTGCGAGGAAGCCGCGCACGATGCTGGTGTCGGCCACTTCGACGCGCTTGATCGCCTGCATCTCCTTGTCGGAGAGCACGTTCTGCGTGACCTCGCCTGCAGCTGACCTCTGCAACTCGGTCGCCACACTGTCGCGCAACGAGTAGATGGTCGCGCCGCTCGCTCTCGAGCCCGCATAATCGGCGTGGATCGCCATGAACAACGCGGCCTTGTTGCGTTCGGCAAAATCGCGGCGATCATCGAGATCCACGAATGTGTCGTCGTCGCGGGTCATCAGCACATTGTATCGGCCTGTCGCCTTTAGCAGATCGCGGAGAATGAGTGAGAACGCGAGCACAACCTCTTTCTCGATCGTTCCGTTTCGCTTGGCCCCGCTGTCGTGGCCGCCATGCCCTGGATCAAGAACAATGGTCGGGCGAAAAGTTTGGGCGGCGCGATCAGAGGGCTTGCGGGCCGGGCGCGGCACTGGCGGTTGAAGTGAGCCCAGTCCGGCGCCGCCGATCTTTGCGGCGGACAGCATTTTCGCAACGCCAGGTTTCATCGCGGAAACCGCGACGATTTCTAGAACGAGGCGTGGGGCTTCACCGGTCGCGTCTTTTTCGATTGTGGCCTTCTCGACGACGACAGGATCGATGACGTCGATGACGACACGCAGCCTGCCAGGCGCAGCGAGGCCGCCGCGAAATCCACTGACGAGACCGATCGCCCCGCCCCGGGGTTGGGCAGGCAAACCGACCTTCACGTCGGGAAGATCAACGACGACGCGATTGGGATTGCTGAGAGACGTGACCTGAAACCCGGCCTCGCGCTCGAGCGCGATGACGAACCGCGTCCGCAACTGGTTGCCGTCCAACGCGTCGCTTGCCGGCTTGGCGAAGGCCGGGATCG
>LNDR01000226.1 GCA_001464755.1 Rhizobiales bacterium Ga0077524 | reverse complement strand
GAATGGCCCGAGCTTGCGGTCAAACTTCAGAACTTCCTTTGTCCGCCAAAAGAGCAGAGATCCAAATGGGTACCTCTTATAAATACTGTCCATTAGATACGCGACCCGATCTGGCTCCCAGACAAAGCCGCGCTGAAAAGCCGGTATTCGAATCTGACCTTTCCTGACCTGCTCAAGAATATCGCGAATGCTTAGGTCGGCCATGGCATCGTTCCGTTAGCACGATTTCGATCTGATTCTGCTCTGCGAGAGTACCTCGGACCGATGCACTTGGATATGGCTGAGCGTCTCGTGATTGTTGGCAGAGAAGTTGTTTGAACAGAAATCCGCCATCGTGCGCATGCCGACGCCCCTCCTGCCGCAAAGGACTCGCCGCCATGGCGGTCGGTTTGGGGTAGCTTCGGCCGACCCGCTATTGTTGAGCGCGGGCATCGCACCTTGCGCTACCGCGTGGTGATGACGAAGTCGGTGCCGGGGCCGGTTTCGCCGAGGCCGAAGTCGGAGACGATGATCGAGGCGCCGGGCCACAGGCGCTCGCTCATCAGCTGGCGCACGTCAGGCGGGAGATCGATGCGGTCCAGAGCTTCGGATGGCGAGGGCCTTGTCAGTCCTGCGCTGGACGATGATCGCGTGGAGGTCTCGCCGCCATTCGTGGGCACCGAAACCACGACCCAGCGCATCTCCGCGGAGCCGAACTCCTCGACCGCCGTAAAGACGTGGGTGCCGAGCGGGCGATCCGGCTCGGCGATCGAGACCGGTGCGGCGTGCAACTCGTGGAACCCTTGGCGCACATGGACTTGGCCGGTCTGGCGGGACACGAAGACCGTGATGGGTGACATCGCCCTACGGGCAAGGGCCAACTCGTCGTCGGCGGCTTCCGCTGCCTGATCGGACTGGCGGGCGGTGCGAGCGGCAGCGAAGGCCTCGGCTGAGGTGGTGGCTTCGATCCGCGTCAGCTTTTCGTGCGCCTCGCGGGCCGCGTCGACGCCTGCCGCCGCGGCGCGAATGCGAACGAGCATCGCGGCCTCGGCGACCTCGGTCTGGACGGTGGCCATGCCCATGCTCTCGAGCTCGAGGTGCTCCTCGGCCTCGGCCACGATGCGCGCCGAGGCTTTCAGCGCGGCAGAGGCCTCATGCGCGTCCTGCGACTTGATGGTGGCCAGATCGTAAGCCGGCTTCACGGCTCTGGTTGCCTCGGCCCTCTCAGCGGTTGCCATCGCCAGACGCAGCTCGGCCGCCTCGAACGGCGACAGCGCGCGGCTTGCTCCGCCGCCGGCGCCATCGCTTGTGGTGGCGACCCTGACCAGCGAGGCTACTTGCGGCTGGGGGGCTTTCAATGGCGAAGGAAGGCTCGGATGAGCGAAGCCCACCGGTTTGACACCCGTCGGCGAGACGACGACGCGCATGCCGATCCGCCCCATCGACCAGAGCGACGAAGCGAAGGCGCGCGGTAGCCGGATGCAGCCATGCGAGGCGCGATAGCCCGGCAGATGCCCCTCGTGCAGCGCAATTCCCGACCATGTCAGTCGTTGCATGAACGGCATCGGCGCGTTCGAGTAGAGGTTGGATTCATGGTGGCGGTTGCGCTGCAGAATGCTGAACACGCCGGTCGGGGTGGAGTGGCCAGCCTTGCCGCTGGAGATCCGCGACCCAGAAATCCGGCCGCGAGGACCGTAGACGTCGATCTGCTGGTCGGCGATCGAGACGATGGTGATCAACGGCTCGGGCGGCCCGGAGCCAGGCATTGAGGAGGTCGAGGCACCGCCCGATGATCGGGCCTCGCGCGAGCGGCCCGCCGCATCGGACATTCCCGTCGATGCCGCAAGCAATAGAGCCGCACAGGTCAGAGCGAGAGCCGATCCAGCGCTCGCCCGCAGCAGGGACCGAAATTCGTCCGAACTACCCACGAGAATACCCCCTACGCCGCAAACTTCACCAATGCCGCGCAAGCCGACAGAGCCGCGCGCTGGTGCAGTATACGGTGGATGCCCGTGGCCTCATGTACCCGTCGGGCAACAGCGGCCAGCAAACGAGGCGATAGGCTCAGTGCTCTCGTTCCAACTGAAAAAGCGCGGCTTGGCGAAGTGGATCAGCAGCGTCACCAAAGGGGGCAAGCGCCGCGATCGCCTTGTCGACTGCCGCCGCCAGATGCGCGCGCGCCGTCTCGACGCCCGCGACAGCGACCAACGTCGCCTTGCCTAGCGCCAGATCCTTGCCGACAGCCTTGCCGACCGTGGCCACGTCGCCGGTGACGTCGAGAAGGTCGTCGGAGATCTGGAACGCCAGCCCGATCGCCTCACCATATGTGCGTGCGGCCACGACCGCCTCGGATGAGCCGGCTGCGGCGATCGCACCTGCCTCAGCCGCGAAGGCAATCAGGGCCCCGGTCTTCATGCCCTGGAGGCGGCGAACATGCTGCTCGTCGGGCGATGCCGGCTCGCCCAGCTTCTCAGCCTCGAGATCCAGCATCTGGCCGCCGACCATGCCGGCCGGACCGGCTGCCGCCGCCAACCGAGCGACGAGATTAGCGCGGATCGCCGGGGGCAGACCCGGTGCCGATACGTTACCGGACGAGGCGTTGCCGGCGAGGATCTCGAACGCCAGCGTCAGCAGGGCATCGCCCGCGAGAATTGCCGTCCATTCGTCGAAGGCCTTCCAGACCGTCGGCTGACCGCGCCTGAGTTCGTCATTGTCCATCGCAGGCAGGTCGTCGTGAACGAGGCTATAGGCGTGAAGGCACTCGAGTGCGGCCGCGACATCGATTGCGTCGGCAACAGCCTCCCGACCTCCGAGCAGGCGGGCCATCTCCAGCACGAGGAACGGCCGAAACCGCTTTCCGCCCGCCAGGACCGCGTGACGCATGGCCGCGAGGAGACGTGGGGGCGTGCCTGCCGCGCCGGCTCGATCGAGATGCAGCGCCAATCGCGCCTCGACCTCGGCCGCCGAGCGGGCCAGGCCTGCTGCGAAGAGGGAGTGTTCTGTAGCCGCCATTGCGCGTTCCTTTGGGCTACGACCAGCGCCAGTCCTGCCCGGATATCGTGCCTCCCGCCGTCCCACAATCCCTGAAAGGAGAGCGGCACCGATCCGGTGGCCGAACAGCAACCTGTGGTAGTTTCCGCGTGCGCGTGCTGCGGGGGGTCGGTAACGTCGGCAGCGGCCGACCCGATGCCACAGAGACTCTGGTCAGCCATCCGGAATGCCGCTATAAGCGGCGCTCGGTCCGCACCATCCGGCCACGGGTGGGTCGTTGCGTGCGGCATACTATCAGCATACGCGTCATCCGACGGCCAGAGCCGGTCGGGACGCCGGATCAAGGCTCTCGAGCAGAGCACCGAAGGAGCACGACAATGGCTGTCCCGAGATCAAAAACGTCGCGCATGAAGCGCGGCTTCCGCCGTTCGGCAGATGCTCTGTCCGCGCCGATCTATGTCGAGGACAAAGAGTCGGGCAATCTGCGCCGGCCGCACCACATCGATCTGAAGTCGGGCAAGTACCGCAAGCGCCAGATCCTGGCCGCCGCCAAGACCGAGGCGTGATCGGGCATCGTGGGGGAAGCGGCTGCGAATCCGTCGTCGCTGTTTCATGCGCGCGACGGATATAGTGCACCCGTAGAGACCGGATCGATGGAGTCATGGCCGTCGTGTCGTCCGTCCGGGCAGCCGTAAGGGGGAAGATCGCATGTCGCTTCGTGTCATTCCACTGCTGGTGATCTCGTTCATCGTCTACAACATCGTCGTTCTTTTGGGCGGCGATGCATCGGCTCACGACATTTTGTCGAAGCCACTCTTCTCGCTTCCGATGGTGAGTGGCGCCCGTTGGGTCTTCACCATGGGCGACCTGATCATTCTGTTGACGATGGTGCTGCTTTTCGCCGAGCTGATCAAATCGACCTACACATCGAGCACGCAAATGGTCGATCATGGCCTGTCGATGATCGTGTTCATCGCTTGCCTCATCGAATTCCTGCTGGTGCCGAAGGCAACCTCGTCCGTGTTCTTTTTCATCCTCATCGCTTCGCTGATCGACGTCGTCGCAGGCGCCCTGATCGGCATCCGGACGGCTCGCCGCGATCTCAACATCGGTGGCGAGTAACGGGCGTTGCCTCGCAAGCGGGTGCACTGATCCAACACTGGGGCCGTCCGATGGGCGGCCCCATTCGTTTACGGTGTGCCGCCGCAAGTCCACGCAGCACCGCATTTCAGAAGTTGTTAACGCGTCATAGATACCTTTAAGAAAAGGCGTGCTGCCAGCAGGCGGCGTCGGGCGATGTGCGCGCCCCGAGCCGAGGGGAATGACGAGCCGTGCCTTCGCCTTCCGACATCAAGATTCTGGCTGTAGCCGCGCGCGCCGATGCGAAGATCGACGACGAAATATTGGCCGCACCGCTGATCGCGCTCCCGGACGTGCCGGTCGAGGGGTGCTCGCTGGATCTCGTCGGTATTCTTTCGTCGGTCCAGGAAACCGCCTATCTCTGGGACATCATCGGCGACCGTATCGAATGGGAAAGCAATGCCGCCGAGGTGCTCGGCATGCGGTCCATCGCCGATATCGAGAAGAGCTCCGGATTTCATTTTCTGGTAGCGCCCGAGCACGTCCAGAGGCGCTATGAGGCCATAACCGACGCGGCCGCAATCGATGCGAGCCGAGGCTCCCACTACCGGGTGCAATACAAATTCACGCCGCTGGGCCGACGCAGCGACACGTCGCTCTGGCTCGAGGATCACGGCCGGTGCTGGTTCGACGAGACCGGTAAGCCCATCCGGGCGCGCGGTATCATTCGCGTCATCAACGAGCGCTATCTCGAGGAGCAGCGTCTGCTCTATCGCTCGGACCATGACGAGTTGACGGGGCAGCTCAACCGCATCCGTCTGACCGACGCCCTCGGCGCCGTCGCGGCGCGGGCGGAGCGGACGAAACAGACCTGCGCGTTCCTCATGGCCTCCGTCAACAATCTGGCAGTGATCAACGAGACATTCGGTTTCGATGTCGGTGACGAGGTCATAGCGGCCGTGGCCCGGGTGATCCGCTCCAAGCTGCGCGGCGGCGACACAATCGGGCGCTATTCGTCGAACAAGTTCGGCATCATTCTCAACGACTGCGGACCGGGCGCGATGCGGGTTGCTGCGGAGCGGTTCATCAAGGCCGTGCGCGAGGCGACGATCGATACGTCTGCCTGTCCGTTATCGGCCTCGATCGCCATCGGAGCAGTTCTGCTGCCCGACCACGCCCGAACGGCGCATCAGGCTCTCAGCCATTCCCTGCAGGCACTCGACCAAGCCAAGCGCAGCCGTCCCGAGGCGTTCACCGCATTCGAGCCGAGCGCTGCAAAAGAATCGACGCGCAAGCGCAACATCACGATCGCCGAGGAGGTGATCACGGCTCTCGACGAGAACCGGATGCTGATCGCGCTGCAACCGATCGTCTCGACGAAGACCTACGAGCCGGCCCTCTACGAGTGCCTGCTGCGCATGGAGCGGCCGGATGGGATGCTCGTCTCGGCAGGCGAGTTCATCGCGGTCGCGGAGCAGCTCGGCCTGTCGCGGCTGATCGACCGGCGGACACTGGAGCTGTCGATCGAGGTTCTGGTGAAACATCCGGACATCCACCTTTCGGTGAACGTGTCCAGCCTCACCGCCAGCGACCACGAGTGGCTGGTGACGCTGCATCGGCTGACTGGTGGCCGGAGAGCCTTGACGGAGCGACTGACCATCGAGATCACCGAGACGGCGGCGATCCACGATCTCGACCTGTCGATCAACTTCGTCGACACGCTGAAGGAGCTGGGCTGCCGGGTTGCCATCGACGACTTTGGCGCTGGCTACACATCCTTCAAAAACCTCAAGATTCTTGATGTCGACATGGTCAAGATCGACGGCTCGTTCGTCAAGAACCTGCTGGAGGAGCCGACCAACCGCGTGTTCATCAAGACCCTGGTCGAGATCGCGCAGACGTTCGGATTGGATACGGTCGCCGAGTGGGTGGCGGACGAGGAGACGGCACGGATCTGCGCCGAGTGCGGCATCACGCACATGCAAGGCTTCTATTTCGGGCATCCGTTGATGGCGAGCGAACTCGACCCGAAGCGGGTTTTGCGCGACCAGACCACGAGCTGACGTGACGGCGATGCGCCTGACGGGTTGACTTTCGGTGCCTCTCCCGCCTTCGATGCGGAAGAAGCATCGAACGTCTGCGAGAACCCCATGCCGCTCAGAATCGCCTGCCAAATGGACCCGATCGACCGCATCGACATCCAGGGCGACTCGACGTTCGCCCTGTTGCTCGAGGCGCAGCGGAGGGGCCACGAACTCTTCTATTACACGCCCCCCAACCTCACGCTCGACGGCCGTCATCTTGTGGCGCGAGGCCATACATTGACGGTCGAGGATCGGTCCGGGGATCACTACCGGCTGTCGGATGCGCGGCGGGTGGATCTCGCCGAATGGGACGTCGTGCTGCTCCGGCAGGATCCGCCGTTCGACATGGGCTACATCACAACGACGCATCTGCTCGAGCGCATCCATCCCAAGACGCTGGTGGTCAACGACCCCGCGCACGTGCGGAATGCACCGGAAAAGGTGTGGGTGCTCGAATTCCAGGACCTCATGCCGCCAACCATGGTGACGCGGAATCTCGAGGACGTCCGTGACTTCCAGGCTCGTCACAAGGACATCATCATCAAGCCGCTCTATGGCAACGGCGGCGCCAGCGTGTTCCGCATCCAGCCGGGCGATTCCAATCTCAACTCGCTGGTCGAGCTGTTCCAGACCGTGTTCCGTGAGCCGTTCATGGTACAGGAATACCGTCCCGAGGTGCGCGGCGGGGACAAGCGCATCATCCTGGTGGACGGTGAGGTGGCGGGCGCCATCAACCGGGTGCCGGCCGAGGGAGAAACCCGCTCGAACATGCATGTCGGCGGCACACCGAAGCCGACAGAGCTTACGCCACGCGACAAGGAGATCTGCGCACGGCTGGGTCCGCACCTAAAGGAGCGGGGACTGATCTTCGTCGGGATCGACGTGATCGGACCGTATCTCACCGAGATCAACGTCACGTCACCGACTGGCATCCGACAGGTCAAGGCGTTCGGCGGCAACGATATTGCGGCCATGATCTGGGATACGATCGAAGCAAAACGCGCCGCGATCGCATAGTCCGTAATCACCTTTTCTCCGCCTGCGCGTTAACCATCTGCTTGGTTTAAGGGTTTTATCCACAACACCTTCCGGCTAGCGAGCTTGTCGACCCCATCGGGTCAACGGGGAAACCGGAGTGCGCGCTGCACTCCCCAAGCCAGAAGGAGCGATCCCATGCATGGACCTCGTCCACGCCTGCTCGCGCTCGCTGTCGCCGCCATCGCAGTCGGCACTCTCACTTTGCTACCCGATGAGCTGGATGCCTCCAGCTCCTGCCTGCCCGGCGAACTGAAGGCACGCCTCGGCCAGGTCAGCAAGAAGTTCGGCAAGGTCTCGGTCATCTCGACGTATCGAGGTGGCGCGCGGATGCCCAACGGCCGCTCCAGCTTCCACGCTTCGTGCCGCGCTGTGGACTTTAAACCGCCCAGTGGAAAGTACTCGGAGGTGGCGAGCTGGCTCAAATCGAACCACGGGGGAGGTGTAGGGACTTACAGCTGCGGGTTGCATCACATCCACATCGACAACGGTCCGCGCGTCCGCTTCCATCACTGCCAAAGCGCGTCCTCGGGCGAGGAGATGGACGGCGAGGCGATTCGGGCAGCCAAGGCCGAATGGGAAACGAGGCCGGGCCAAGGCTCCTGGCCGCTCGTGCTGCCGGCCGCCGGCACTCCGGACGCGAAGCTCTGAGCTTTGCACGACATTGGCTTGGGGCGCGGTTCGCCATGCCCCAAGCCTCGGCCAGAAGTCGTCGCCTACCAGGCGATCTCCAGGATCTCCCTGACGTCCGCCGCGGACCTGATCGGTCGGGGATTGATGCGGACGGGCTTGTAAGCAAGCGCCCGCGTTGCGATCTCGTCTAGGCGATCACGTGTGATGCCGACATCTCGAAGGCTCGTCGGCTGACCGAGGCCCGCGACCAATTGCTTGACCAATTCGCCCGCGGGGCGGTCGGGTGCGCCCATCGCCGCCGAGAGCGCCTTCTGACGCTCGCCATTGACGGCAGCATTCCACGCCAGCACCGCCGGCAGCATGACGCACGAGGTATGGCCGTGGGGCACGCCGAACGTGGCCCCCAGCGCATAGCCGATACCGTGACTGGCGCCGGTGCCGATGCCCGAGACCGACGGGGCGATGGCCTGCCACATGCCGAACTGCGCCTCGAGACGGGCCGGGAGGCTTATCGGGTCGTCCTTCATCCGCGGCAGAGCTCCGGACAACAGGCGCAGACCCTGCAGGGAGAGAGCCTCCGTGGCGAGATTGGCGGCCGGGTTGCAGTAGCTTTCGACGGCATGATCGACAGCGCGAATGCCGGTGGCGAACAGCAGCCAAAGCGGCGTGTCGAGCGTCGCCGCGGGATCGAGGATGACCGAGCGCGGTGCCATCTGGCGGTGAAGGAACGACTGCTTGGTGTTGGTGGCCGACAGCGTGACGCCGGCGGTGGACGTGAATTCCGATGCCGACAAGGTGGTCGAGACCGCCAGCATGCGGACAGGATCGGCCGGGGCCGAGATACGCCGCCCCTCGGCACCATCGATGCCGGCGCGATAGGGCTCCATCGCGTCGATGGTGTCGAGGTCCAACCAGAGGCACATGAGCATGGCCTTCGTGGCGTCGATGACAGAGCCGCCGCCGATGGCGACGAGAAGGTCGGCGTTCGCTGCCCGGGCCTTTGTGGCTCCCGCGATTACGTCCTCGCGGGGGCTGTGAGAGGCGATCTCGGCGTGGGTGCCGACGTGCATTGCGCCCAGAGCACGTTCGGCGCGCTGGAGGGGGCCGTTGTCGAGCTTGGCCAGAGAGCGGGTGGAGGTGAGAAACACGCGTTTCGCGCCGTAGCGCCTAGCCTCCGTGAGGATAGCCTCCTCGAGCGGCTGGCCAAAGACGATGCGCTCGGTGGTGGAGATGTTGAAGTGGCCGGCGGGCACGGCATTCGTCATTGGATGGTCTCCGGCGGTTATCGGCCCCAACGAGCATATGGATTGATCGTCATCGGCGCACCACGAGCCGACCAAGCGGCTCGGCTTACGCCAGCAGGCAATCTGGTCGGGACCCTACACCCAGCTTGACACGCTCGAGGCGCTGCAGTCCCCTTCTTCGTGGTCAAGCATGAACTCAATCGAGCCGGAGCCGCCCCATGAGCGCCAAGTGGAACATTGCGATCGTCGGCGCAGGTGCGCTCGGAGGGCATGTCGGCGCCTACCTGACGCGGGCCGGCCAGCGCATCACGTTCATCGATCCGTGGCCCGAGCACGTGGAGAAGATGCGGAGCGAGGGGCTGACGCTACGCGGCCAGACCGGGCCAGAAAACTTCACGGTGCCTGTGAAGGCGATCCACCTCACCGAGCTGCAGGACACGATCAAGGGCGAGCCGTTCGATCTCGCGTTCGTCGCGATGAAGTCCTACGACACGATCTGGGCCACGGAGATGATCAAGCCGTATCTCTCGGCCGAGGGCTTCGTCGCCTCGCTGCAAAACTCGATCAACGAGGAACGCATCGCATCGGTGGTGGGCTGGGGGCGCACGGTCGGCGTCATCGCGGCGACGATTGCCGTGGAGTTGATGGAGCCGGCGCTGGTCCGCCGCAACGTGGCACTCGGCGGCGACAAACGGCTGATTTTCCGGGTGGGCGAGCCGCACGGGCGGATCACGCCGCGCGTCGAGAGGATCGCCGAGATGCTGCGCGTCGTCGATAGCGCGAAGGCGACCGAGAACCTCTGGGGAGAGCGGTGGTCGAAACTCGCGGTCAACGCCATGCGCAATCCCGTGTCGGCGGCGACCGGTCGCGGCGGGAACGCCAACGACAAGGACGACAAGACGAGGATTCTTGCGATCCGCCTCGCGGCTGAAGCGTGCAAAGTCGGGCAGGCGCACGGCTACCAGATCGAGAAGGTCTACGGCATCCCTCCGGAGCAGCTCGTCGCAGCCGTCGACGGCGACAAGGCGGCGATGGCCGCATGCGAGAAGATCCTGCTCGACAACACGCTTTTCCGGAACGACGACCAGCGCCCCTCCATGGGCCAGGACATCCAGAAGGGGCGGCGGACAGAAATCGACTTCATCAACGGTCTGGTGGCCGAGAAGGCGAAGGAAGCAGGCCTCGACGTGCCAGCCAACCTCGGCATTATCGACGCGGTGCGCAAGATCGAGCGCGGGCAGGCGAAGCCATCGCCGGAGCTTGTGTACGGAATCTGAACGGAATGTTGCTCGAGAGCATCGAGGAGAGCTTGCGATGTCAGACACATCCTTTGCCACCGGCCACTGTCTATGTGGCGCCGTCAGCTTCGTGGCCAAGACGGCACCCGTCATGACGGGGCAATGCCATTGCAAGGACTGCCAGCGGGCGTCGGGCACCGGACACATGTCGCTCGCCTTCTTCAAGCGCGAGGACGTGGCCATCAACGGCCCGACGGCCAGCTTTGCAGCGACCGCCGACAGCGGCAACATCAACACGCGCCACTTCTGCCCGCGATGCGGTGGCCGCATCTACGGCGAGAATTCGGCGCGTCCGGGAATGGTTGGGATCGCGGTCGGAGCGGTGGACGACAACTCTTGGTTCAAGGCGCAGCGGGTGGTCTACGTCAAGGATCAGCCGGCGTGGGACGTGACGCCGACCGACGTGCCCCGGTTCGACATGATGCCACCGCCACCGCCCAAGGCTTGAGTAGATTGGGTTTGGGCGTTCGCAGGGCTTGAAGCGAAATTGGTCGATGGAGTCCCCCGTAACCCAACAGCGGCAGGACCATCGAGATATCGAGATGTTGGGTTACGCGCGGACCAGCCGCCCCGAGTCACTTGCACTCTACCGGGCCGCGCTAACCCAACCTACAATCCGGCGCCCTACTCTTCCTCGTTCCCGTCGAGCGGCTCCAGACCCCAGGCCTCCCGGGCCATGGTGCAGGCTTCGTCTCCCGGCATGCACGACCGACAGACCTCCGGGCGAACGCCGTAGATCGTGCATTGCGTCGCTTCGCCGACGATACCGACCAGGGCCTGGCAGCGATTGCCGTCGCAGGCCATGCCGGTGCCTTCCTCGTTCACGAGGTTGGGCGGAATGAGCGCGATCTCGTCGTCGCTCTCAGTCCAGAACCGTGGCCACTCCGCGTCGTAGTCGCAGCAGGCTCCGCAGCTGGTGCAGGGGGAGACCGTCGATATCGTTCGAGGTTGCACCGACTTACCCCTTGTCATCCCGGGACTTGTTCCCGGGACCCATCCATCCGCCAACTCGAGAGTGGCGGACAGGCACCTGTGGCTAGGCAGCACTTAACTTACTCAGCTCTGCGCTTGTCGAACGATGGGTCCCGGGAACAAGTCCCGGGATG